>NZ_CP180212.1:849166-1217500 GCF_047553015.1 Carnobacterium sp. TMP28 | reverse complement strand
CGAGGTTAAGTTGATGAGACGGAGCCGTAGCGAAAGCGAGTCTGAATAGGGCGAATGAGTATGTGGTCGTAGACCCGAAACCAAGTGATCTACCCATGTCCAGGTTGAAGGTGCGGTAATACGCACTGGAGGACCGAACCCACGTATGTTGAAAAATGCGGGGATGAGGTGTGGGTAGCGGAGAAATTCCAATCGAACTTGGAGATAGCTGGTTCTCTCCGAAATAGCTTTAGGGCTAGCCTCGGAATTAGAATCATGGAGGTAGAGCAACTGTTTGGACTAGGGGCCCTTCTCGGGTTACCGAATTCAGATAAACTCCGAATGCCATTGATTTATATCCGGGAGTCAGACTACGAGTGATAAGATCCGTAGTCGAGAGGGAAACAGCCCAGACCACCAGCTAAGGTCCCAAAGTTTATGTTAAGTGGAAAAGGATGTGGGGTTGCTTAGACAACTAGGATGTTGGCTCAGAAGCAGCCATCATTTAAAGAGTGCGTAATAGCTCACTAGTCGAGTGACCCTGCGCCGAAAATTTACCGGGGCTAAACATAACACCGAAGCTGTGGATAGAACTTAGGTTCTATGGTAGGAGAGCGTTCTAAGGGCGTCGAAGCTAGACCGTGAGGACTGGTGGAGCGCTTAGAAGTGAGAATGCCGGTATGAGTAGCGAAAGACGGGTGAGAATCCCGTCCACCGAATGACTAAGGTTTCCTGGGGAAGGCTCGTCCTCCCAGGGTTAGTCGGGACCTAAGTCGAGGCCGATAGGCGTAGACGATGGACAACAGGTTGAGATTCCTGTACCAGTTTGTTTTGTTTGAACAATGGAGGGACACAGTAGGCTAAGGAATACGCACTGTTGGATATGTGCGTCCAAGCAACAAGTCTTGAGGTGAGTCAAATGCTTGCCTCTAGTAAGGACAAGTTGTGATGGGGAGAGAAATGAAGTATCGAAGTTCCCGATGTCACACTGTCAAGAAAAGCTTCTAGTTAGAAACAATCTGCCCGTACCGCAAACCGACACAGGTAGTCGAGGAGAGAATCCTAAGGTGTGCGAGCGAACTCTCGTTAAGGAACTCGGCAAAATGACCCCGTAACTTCGGGAGAAGGGGTGCTGACCAATTGGTCAGCCGCAGTGAATAGGCCCAAGCAACTGTTTATCAAAAACACAGGTCTCTGCTAAATCGAAAGATGACGTATAGGGGCTGACGCCTGCCCGGTGCTGGAAGGTTAAGAGGATGGGTTAGCTCTCGAGCGAAGCTCAGAATTGAAGCCCCAGTAAACGGCGGCCGTAACTATAACGGTCCTAAGGTAGCGAAATTCCTTGTCGGGTAAGTTCCGACCCGCACGAAAGGCGTAATGATTTGGGCACTGTCTCAACGAGAGACTCGGTGAAATTATAGTACCTGTGAAGATGCAGGTTACCCGCGACAGGACGGAAAGACCCCATGGAGCTTTACTGCAGTTTGATATTGAGTGTTTGTACAGCTTGTACAGGATAGGTAGGAGCCTATGAAGCCAGGACGCTAGTCTTGGTGGAGGCAATGGTGGGATACTACCCTTGCTGTATGACCACTCTAACCCTCAGCCATGATCTGGCTGGGAGACAGTGTCTGACGGGCAGTTTGACTGGGGCGGTCGCCTCCTAAAGTGTAACGGAGGCGCCCAAAGGTTCCCTCAGAATGGTTGGAAATCATTCGTAGAGTGTAAAGGCAGAAGGGAGCTTGACTGCGAGACCTACAAGTCGAGCAGGGACGAAAGTCGGGCTTAGTGATCCGGTGGTTCCGTATGGAAGGGCCATCGCTCAACGGATAAAAGCTACCCTGGGGATAACAGGCTTATCTCCCCCAAGAGTCCACATCGACGGGGAGGTTTGGCACCTCGATGTCGGCTCATCGCATCCTGGGGCTGTAGTCGGTCCCAAGGGTTGGGCTGTTCGCCCATTAAAGCGGTACGCGAGCTGGGTTCAGAACGTCGTGAGACAGTTCGGTCCCTATCCGTCGCGGGCGCAGGAAATTTGAGAGGAGCTGTCTTTAGTACGAGAGGACCGGGATGGACACACCGCTGGTGTACCAGTTGTTCTGCCAAGAGCATCGCTGGGTAGCTATGTGTGGACGGGATAAACGCTGAAAGCATCTAAGCGTGAAGCCCCCCTCAAGATGAGATTTCCCATCACGTAAGTGAGTAAGACCCCTGAGAGATGATCAGGTAGATAGGTTGGAAGTGGAAGTACAGTGATGTATGGAGCGGACCAATACTAATCGGTCGAGGACTTAACCATTTTTAAACGATGAAGAAACGGTTTTATTGTCTTATAGTTAAACACTATCCAGTTTTGAGAGAACAACGTTCTCTTATAGCTAAAAGATGTGTGGTGGCGATGGCAAGAAGGTCACACCTGTTCCCATGCCGAACACAGTAGTTAAGCTTCTTAGCGCCGATGGTAGTGAAGGGTTTCCCTTTGTGAGAGTAGGACGCTGCCGCGCATCTTTATTTTTCCGCAATAGCTCAGCTGGTAGAGCGCATGACTGTTAATCATGATGTCGCAGGTTCGAATCCTGCTTGCGGAGTACATAGGTATCTATGGAAATAAACAAACAAGTGAATAGAGAGTTTTATTAGAACGACCTTGGAGAGTTGTCCGAGCGACCGAAGGAGCATGATTGGAAATCATGTAGGCGGTGCACACTGTCTCAAGGATTCGAATCCCTTACTCTCCGTCATCCTAGTTTGGCCCGTTGGTCAAGTGGTTAAGACACCGCCCTTTCACGGCGGTATCACGGGTTCGAATCCCGTACGGGTCATGTAGTATCACTGGAGGTTTAGCTCAGCTGGGAGAGCATCTGCCTTACAAGCAGAGGGTCGGCGGTTCGATCCCGTCAACCTCCATGTCAAAAATTTAAAGGTCTCGTGGTGTAGGGGTTAACATGTCTGCCTGTCACGCAGAAGATCGCGGGTTCGATTCCCGTCGAGACCGTTGCAACAAATTAAGGCCTGGTAGCTCAGTTGGTAGAGCACTTGATTGAAGCTCAAGGTGTCGGCAGTTCGATTCTGTCCCAGGCCACCATTTTTTAATAGCGGAGGGGTAGCGAAGTGGCTAAACGCGGCGGACTGTAAATCCGCTCCTTCGGGTTCGGCAGTTCGAATCTGCCCCCCTCCACCATTTTTTTAAAAAGAGTGATCCTTTTTTTATAGGGATATAGTTCAATGGTAGAATTATGGTCTCCAAAACCATCGATGTGGGTTCGAATCCTACTATCCCTGTGTTGTATGTTTAAAAAACTATCCTTTTATTATGGCGATTGTGGCGAAGTGGTTAACGCACCGGATTGTGGTTCCGGCATTCGTGGGTTCGATCCCCATCAGTCGCCTTTTTTTTATTGGGCTATAGCCAAGCGGTAAGGCAAGGGACTTTGACTCCCTTATGCGTTGGTTCGAATCCAGCTAGCCCAGTTTTATTGTTTAACCAATCCAATTTAATGATGGCGGTATAGCCAAGTGGTAAGGCAGAGGTCTGCAAAACCTCCATCACCGGTTCAAATCCGGTTACCGCCTTATTTGATAGATGGATTGTTTACCTATCATGCCGACGTGGCGGAATTGGTAGACGCGCTGGACTCAAAATCCTGTGCCCGCGAGGGCGTGCCGGTTCGATTCCGGCCGTCGGTATAAAATAGACATCAAACGTTTTTATGACGTTGAGGTGTTTTTTTTTGTAAAAAAATATAGACCAATAAAGTTTTTAGGCTCTATCACTGGTCATGAAATAAAAGAGTGTCATCCATTTAAAAATAACGGATAAGCTTGTATTTCACTGATTAAGTACGTTATACTTATCTTGAAAATGGTAGTAAAAAATATGGAATGAGGTATTCAATTGACTAAAATAACAGACCAGTTTGAAACAATATTAAAAGAGAAACAAATCCCTTTAGCTAAAAGAGAAATTGAAAATGGCCAAGTTTCTTATAATGGGAAATTTCAATTAACAAAAGAGAAAGCTTTACCTTTTGGTATTGTATTTGATAAGGAAGATGAAAGATCCGATTATCAAATCGTGTACCATCATCTAGCTTTTGTATCAAACTTTAGTAAAAAAGCAGCTGTGTTAGAATTAATAAATGAATTAAATGAGTTGCAATCAGGATATTATCGTATTTGTTTAGGTTCTGATGGCGAAATTTATATGAGACTATTAGGAAGAACTTCAACTGACGTTATGCCTCTTTATGAAATGCTAGTAACCGGTTCAACTATTGCTAAGGCTATTTTACCAAGAATTGCAGAAGTTCTTACTGTATAAGTAAAATAAAAACAATAAAATACATCTAAAGGAGATAAAAACATGACAACTCCCAAAAGTTTATTTCATGCTGAAATGGTTAATGAAAATGGTGTTGATGGAATAGCTTATGTAAAAAATGATGGCTTAAAAGTAAGTTTGTCTAGCCCGACTTCAAATGCTCCTGGTACAAACCCGGAAGAATTGTTGGGCCTTTCTTTAAGCACCTGCTTAAACGCTACACTACGGTCCGTATTAAACGCTAGAGGTAAACAAAATAAGAGTAGAGTCGAAGTTCATGTAGATTTTGTAAAAGAAACAACAAAACCTGGCTATTATTTTGATGTACTTGCTACAGCACAAATAGATGGATTAGAATTTGAAGAAGTAGAAAAACTTGTAGGAGTAGCAGAGAGACTTTGCCCAGTATCTAAATTACTAATGGGAAGTGAGACTGTTATTGTTAAGGCTATAGAGGGATACACCAATTAAAAATAAAAAACCTGTTGCTCACATCGAACACTGCTGAGCAACAGGCTTTTTTAACGGTAATTAGTAAATTGTAATGCGATTGGTAAATTAGCTTCACGTAAAAGGGCCATTACTTTTTGTAAATCATCTCTATTTTTACCAGTAACTCTAATTTGGTCGTCTTGAATTTGTGTCTTTACTTTTAGTTCAGCTTGCTTGATAAGCTGTGTTATTTTTTTTGTGTTTTCTTTGTCAATTCCATTGACTAAATCAGCTGTCTGTCTAACATTTCCACCAAAAGCTTTTTCAATTTTTTCAAAGTGAAGGTTTTTTGAAGAAATGTCTCTTTTAACTAATTTGTTAGTCAAGATATCTTTTACTTGTTCTAATTTGAATTCACTTTCTGAAACAATAACTAATTGATCCTTTTCTAACTTAACTTCGCTAATCGTGCCTTTGAAATCAAAGCGCGTATCAATTTCTTTTTTGACCATTTGGATTGCATTTTTTACTTCTTCTAAATTTGTTTCTGAAACAATATCAAAACTCGCTTCTTTTGCCATTATTTTTGCCTCCATTAAATTTATGAAATTGGTTACATTAGCTCTATTATACCATAATTTAAAACGAGGCTGAAGATAACAGAGCAAATAATTAAAGGCATAAAGTAATTTCTTTCTGCTTTATTAAAATCTTATCGAACTGTACAAATAATAGTCTCAGGAGGTTACACATTGAAACAATTAAAAACACCAATTTTTTGGAGAGAACAAGCTAAAAAAATATTTTTTGTTTTATTTGCATCGATTACAAATTCATTTGCCTTAAATAATTTTTTGATTCCTTCTCAAATATATGCTCCTGGAGTAAATGGGATTTCTCAATTGCTCTCACATCTTTTTGAAAATGGATTTCAAATTACAATCGATACCGGGATATTTATTTTACTTATTAATATTCCCATCGCTTTATTGGGCTGGTTTAAAATTGGTAAAGATTTCACTCTTTATAGCTTTATGACCTCTGTCTTCATTTCTTTTTTCACTATTATTTTACCTATTTCACCGTTAACAACCGATCCAATAATGAATTCACTTTTTGGAGGAGTAATCGGTGGAGCAGGTATCGGATTTGCATTGAAATATGGTTTTTCAACCGGAGGATTAGACATTATTTCAATGGTTTTAGCTAAAACAACTGGTCGTTCAGTTGGTAGTTTTCTATTAACTATAAATGGCATGATTGTTGTTGCAGCTGGCTTCATTAATGGCTGGCAGTATGCAATGTATACCTTGCTTTCTATCTACGTTATGACTAGAGTAGTTGACATGATTCACACTAGTCATCAAAAAGTAACTGCAATGATTGTTACAAATGATCCGGATGCCTTGGTGAAAGCTATCCATGAAAAGATGATTCGAGGCATTACGATTATTCCTGCTAAAGGTGGTTACACTGGACTTGATCGTTCTGTTTTGATGATTGTTATTAGTAATTATGAAATGTATGATTTAGAGCAAGCCGTTAAAGAGGCTGATGCAGCAGCTTTCGTTAATTTTATGGGAACAAACAAAGTAGTAGGAGAATTTTTAAGTTCAGATCAACAAAAAGCTCGAAGATCAAATCAATAATATAAGTAAAAAAAGGGTGCTCACAATTTATGAGTACCCTTTTTTACTTATTTTTAAAGACGAAGAATTTTTTCTAAATAAAGAGCTAAGCCATCATTATCATTTGTCTCTTCGGTCATATCATTAGCAATATCTTTTAAAGCTTGAATCCCATTTTTCATTACAACACCATTACCAGCGTATTGAATCATTTCATAATCATTGTCTTCGTCACCAAAAGCAATAACGTTTTGCTGTTTTATGCCATAGGCGCTAGCTACACGTTCAACACCAAGGGCTTTTTGAACACCGGCAGAAACAACTTCTAAACAAGGAGTTTGACCACCCCATGTTCTGATCTCAACTAAATTACCGTAGCGTTGACTGATTTTATTGATAATTTGTTCTTGGTTTGCTTGTGCTGTGAACACACAAACAGAGGTAGGATTTTGTTTTAAACTAGTTGAAGATAATTTTAGTACATCTTTTTGGCCATGTGGAAAAAAATCAGGGTAAGGTAAAAATGATTCATCGGTATAGACAGAATCAAGTAATTCAGCTGCAATAAGTTGAATATCAAAATCTTTTTTCAAATCGAGCATATCTAAAGCAATATCACGACTAATTGTTTTATGGTATTGATCAGACCAATCTTTCTCATTAGGCACGTGGCACAACGCTCCATTAAAATTAATCATCGGTGTACTCATTTTTAACTGATCGTAATAATGCTTGCTGTTTCGATAAGGTCTTCCTGTCGCAATCGAAATGATGTGACCAGCTTCTCTAGCCTTTTGGAAAACTTGTTTTGTTTTATCTGAAATGAGAGAGTGTTGATTCAATGTTGTTCCGTCTAAGTCAACGGCAATAAGTTTTTTATCCATTTTTTGCTCCTTCTATTACAAAGTAATGCGTTTTTTATGTTAGAATAGTATAGTACCTACATGTTTACATACTGTACCATAAATAGGTGTCTTACGAAAAGAGGGAAATGAATGATTTCAATAAAATCTGTAACAGTTGAAGGAATACCTTTATTAGAGATAAGTCCTAAAGGGAAAGAATTAGATTTATTGCCAACAGTCATTTTTTTTCATGGTTGGACGAGTAATAAAGAAAGTTCTTTGGTTAATGGGTATGAGTTAGCGAAAAAAGGGTTTCGTGCACTATTGCCTGATGCTTATCTACATGGAGAAAGAAAAGAAAAAGATCTATCAAGTCAAGGACTTGAATTTTGGAATGTTGTTACAAGAAATTTAATTGAACTGCCTTTGATGAGAGAGTATTACGTAAATAAGGGATTGAGTGATTCTGATCGTTTTGGTGTATCCGGTCTTTCGATGGGTGGTTTTACAACGTGTGCTGCTTTAACGCAATTTCCTTGGATTAAAACGGCAGCTATTTTAATGGGGAGTCCAGATCCAGTTAATTTTACGAAATGGCTGTTATCATCTAAGTGGACAGAAGGAATAGAGTTACCAATTAGTAAAGAAGTTTTGACTGGCTCGCTTACCGCCCTAATGCCTATTTCTTTAGCTAAACACCCAGAAAAGATTGCTAATCGTTTCGTTCATTTTTGGCATGGAACTCAGGACGATTTAGTTCCATATCAGCCAACATTTGATTTTTATGAGAAAGTAAAGCATCAATCTTACGGATCAAATGTAAGTTTTTCAACTAGCAAAGGTATAGGCCATAAAGTTCCCTATGCGAAATCTGTAGAAATGGCTACTTTTTTTTCAACTCATTTGTAATCAATTTAATAGGATAGATTTACTTTTAAACTTAAACCAAGTAAAATAGCCCTACTAATTGGAGGTGTTCACAGTATGGAAAAAGATAGTACATTATGGAAAGAAGAAGAAGCAAAAGAAATAAAAGAGCGCATCATTGCTGCTTTAGAACAAGTAATAGATCCAGAACTGGGAATTGATATTGTCAATCTAGGTCTGGTCTACAATGTTCACTTATATGAAAATGGCTTTTGCCAAATTGATTTGACCTTAACAACAATGGGTTGTCCTCTGGTTGATGTCATCA
The DNA here is from genome assembly GCF_047553015.1 of Carnobacterium sp. TMP28. GTDB lineage: Bacteria > Bacillota > Bacilli > Lactobacillales > Carnobacteriaceae > Carnobacterium_A. The sequence goes on along the minus strand of NZ_CP180212.1, from coordinate 1,209,100 downwards.
CAGACGATATTATACATGCCTTGAGAACGGTGCCAGAAGTCACTTCTTCCGAAGTAAAACTAGTTTGGTATCCTGCATGGGATACCACCAAAATGAGTCGTTATGCACGAATTGCATTAGGAATAAGATAAAAAAGGTTCTGACATTTTGTCAGAGCTTTTTTTATTGAAAAATAAACTTATAACGACTATTTTTTAAAAAAACAAGCATAAAATATTTGACCAATTCTAACCAAAGATTTATACTAAAGTCATAAATAAATGAATACATTGTAATCAAGGAGGAATTAGAAATGGATAGTGAAAAAATGACTTCTACGATGCAAGAATCATTAGCGGAAGCGCAAAATGTCGCAATAAACAGACACCATCAGGAAATAGATATTGTCCATCTATGGAAAATATTTATGACTCCATCTAACTTTGCGCGTGGTTTTTATCAAAGTATGGGTTTAGATGTGGATAAATTTGACCAATTTATTGACCAAAAATTAGAGCGAATGCCAACAGTAGAAGGCAGTTCAGTAAACTATGGTCAAAATTTAAGTCAAAATCTGTTTCACTTATTGTCTGAAGCAGATACATTACGTGCAAAGTTTCAGGATGACTATTTAGCAACTGAGGTTGTTTTGTTGGCCTTAATGAAATTAAAAAACTATGAATTAACAAAATATTTAGTATCAAATGGACTAACTGAAAAACAAGTAAAAGAACAAATAGAAGAATTACGAGGAGGCGATCGTGTGACTTCAAAAAATCAGGAGGAGAGTTATCAAGCTCTTGAAAAATATGGTATTGATTTAGTGAAAGCAGTAAAAAGTGGCCAACAAGATCCAGTAATTGGACGAGATGAGGAAATTAGAAACGTTATTCGTATTTTATCAAGAAAAACTAAAAATAATCCTATTTTGATAGGCGAGCCCGGTGTTGGTAAAACAGCCATCATTGAAGGATTAGCTCAAAGAATTGTTCGCAAAGATGTGCCAGAGAATTTGAAAGACAAAACCATCTTTTCGTTAGATATGGGATCCTTAATTGCAGGAGCAAAATACCGTGGTGAGTTTGAAGAGCGGCTGAAAGCTGTTTTAAAAGAGGTGAAAAAGAGTGATGGAAAAATTATTCTCTTTATCGATGAAATTCATACCATCGTTGGTGCTGGTAAAACAGAGGGAAGTATGGATGCAGGAAACTTATTGAAACCAATGTTAGCTCGTGGAGAATTACACTGTATTGGTGCAACAACTTTAAATGAGTACCAACTCTATATGGAAAAAGATAAGGCATTAGAGAGACGTTTCCAAAGAGTCATGGTTGAGGAACCAAACGTAGAAGATACGATTAGCATTTTACGCGGTTTAAAAGAACGATTTGAAATCCATCATAGTGTAAATATTCATGATAATGCACTGGTAGCAGCCGCAAATCTTTCTAATCGTTATATTACAGACCGTTTTATGCCAGATAAAGCAATCGACTTAGTCGATGAGGCTTGTGCAACCATTAGAGTTGAGATGAACTCTATGCCAACAGAATTGGATCAAGTGACACGTCGATTGATGCAATTAGAAATAGAAGAGGCTGCGCTAAAAAAAGAAAAAGACGAAGCAAGTAAACGTAGATTAGAGATTTTACGTGAAGAATTAGCTAATTTACGTGAGGAAGCCAATTCTTTAAAAATGAAATGGGAAACAGAAAAAGAAGAAGTCGCTAAGTTGCGTGATAAACGTTCTGAAATAGAACAAGCTCGTCGCGAATTAGAAGATGCTGAAAGCAATTATGATTTAGAGCGAGCAGCTGTCTTGCGTCATGGCCAAATTCCAGCTTTAGAAAAAGAGCTAAAGGAATTAGAATCTAAAAATTTAAAAGATCAAGAAGACAAGCAACGATTGGTTCAAGAATCTGTAACAGAAAATGAGATTGCAGTAGTTGTAGGCCGCATGACAGGTATTCCGGTTACAAGATTGGTTAAAGGTGAAAGGGAAAAACTCTTATATCTAGCTGATACGTTACATGAACGTGTCATTGGACAAGATGAAGCAGTTGAAAGTGTCACTGACGCGGTTATTCGTGCAAGAGCAGGATTACAAGATCCTAATCGTCCAATTGGTTCATTTTTATTCCTTGGTCCAACAGGTGTCGGTAAAACAGAGTTAGCTAAAGCCCTTGCTGAAAACTTATTTGACTCACAAGATCGTATGGTGCGTATCGACATGAGTGAGTATATGGAAAAACACTCTGTTTCTCGTCTAGTCGGAGCACCTCCAGGATACATTGGGTATGAAGAAGGGGGACAACTGACAGAAGCTGTTAGACGTCATCCTTATAGCATTATCTTATTAGATGAAATTGAAAAAGCTCATCCAGATGTCTTTAATGTTTTATTACAAGTGCTAGACGATGGGCGCTTAACTGATGGAAAAGGTCGTTTGGTCGACTTTAAAAACACGGTGCTGATTATGACAAGTAATATAGGTTCGACTATTTTATTAGATGGAACAGATGAGAAAGGTCAAATCGATAAAGTGGCAAAAGAAGAAGTCTTTACTTTGTTGAATGCCCATTTTAAACCTGAATTTTTGAATCGTATTGATGATACAGTACTCTTTGCGCCTTTAACAATTGAAGTAGTAAAACAAATTGTGCTTAAATTAACGAATGATTTGGCTAAACGATTAGCTGAGCAAGAAATTGAATTAACTATCTCAAAAGAAGCTCAAACTTGGATTGCTGAAAATGCTTATGATCCAACGTACGGTGCTCGACCATTGAAACGTTATTTAACAAAAAGCATAGAAACTCCTCTTGCTAAAGAGATTATTGGTGGAAAGATCTTGCCTAAGTCTAAAGTGACAATTACACTTAAAGATGGAAATCTTGCTTTTGAAACAGTTGAATCAACGGATTAAACAGAAAAAGATAAAAAAACTATAAAAAACCCCACCTAGCTACATGTTTAACATGTAGCTAGGTGGGGTTTTTTTGACAAAACTGATTCAGTTAATTTATTTGATTTCACCAGTATGGATTGTTTTGGGAATAACTTGTCCGATTAGCAAAATAACTCCTGCTGAAATAAGTCCTATCAAAGTGGCTACTACAAAATTATATGAACCGCCAGTTAACGAACTGCCAATGTAATTAATTGCTTGGCCGATACAAAAGCCCCAAAATAATGTTACGATAATTTTCATACTACAACACCTCTCTTATACAAGGTAATTTTATCACGTTTAGGAAAATTGTAAAGGAAACTGTGAAAAGACTGCTTTCCAACTATTTGCGCATCTTTATAAATTAAGGGTATAATATGGTAGATGAAGTAAGAATGGAGTGACTAAAATGCCCTTTGTACAGTTGCAAGTTATCAGTGCTTATAGTTTATTAAAAAGTACCTTATCGATTGAAAAACTTGTCGTTTCTGCGAAAGAGCGAGGATACAAAGCACTAGCTTTGACAGATCATAATGTCATGTATGGTATAGTCGATTTTTATAAAGTTTGTATGAAGCACAATATCAAACCAATTCTCGGAATAACGTTAGATGTCCAAGGTACGATAGATACGCAAAAGGAATACCCCTTAATTTTGTTAGCTAAAAATAAAATCGGCTATCATAATTTAATGAAGTTATCTAGTAAAAAAATGTTGATGGAACACGATGAACCATTAAATTCTGAAGCAATAAAAGAATTTAGTGAAGGATTAATTGCTATTACACCAGGAAAAGATAGTGAATTTGAGCTTTTTTTGCTTAATGAAGAACAAGAGTCCGCTAAAAAAGTCTTAAACGCACAACAAAAACTCTTTACGAGTGACAGTTATTTTATAGGACTGCACCTACATGAAAAAACTGAAGAGATTCAAGCGAAATTAAAGGCGTTACAAAGTCCATTGTCCATTAAAACCGTTGCATTAGGCGATATTCACTATTTAGATCCTTCCGATCACTTTAGTAACGACGTTTTAAAAGCTATCGGTTCAGGAGAAAAAGTTTCCCTAGCTGAAGTAACGACAACAACTGGACCGCATTCTTTACTAGAAGAAAAGCAGCAAGTTGAAAAATTTATCTCTGCTGGTCTACAAAAAGCCAGTGAGCAAACGAATTTGATTGCTGAGACAATCAATGTTGAGATTGAATTAGATCAGCATTTATTGCCTCGTTTTGATGTGCCAGAACAAATAGATACAAGCACGTATTTAAAAGAGCTTTGTTTCAAAGGGCTAAGTCAAAGAAAACCTGATTATACAGTTGACTACCAAGAACGATTGGAGTACGAATTGGCGATTATTCATAAAATGGGATTTGAAGATTATTTTTTAATCGTTTGGGACTTAATGGCTTATGCTCACAAAGTAGGTATTGTTACTGGAGCAGGCAGAGGTTCTGCAGCAGGTTCTTTAGTTTCGTACGTTTTAAGCATCACAGATGTTGATCCAATTCAATACAATTTGTTGTTCGAGCGATTTTTAAATGAAGAACGCTACACTATGCCTGATATTGATTTAGATTTTCCAGATAATCGTCGAGAAGAAATGTTAGAATACACAAAGAATAAATATGGCCAAGAGCACGTTGCTCAAATTGCAACGTTTGGCACACTAGCGGCAAAAATGGCTCTACGTGACGTTGCTCGCGTATTTGAACTTAGCCAGATTGAAGCAAATGAGTGGTCTAACACCATCCCGAAGACACTTGGAATAACATTAAAAGTGGCTTACGAACAATCAAAATCTTTAAGAGAACTTGTTCAAAAAAACGAGAAAAATACCTTGCTTTTTGATACTGCTAAAAAAATAGAAGGATTACCAAGACACGTATCCACCCATGCAGCAGGGGTAGTTATCAGTGATGAACCGTTAAATAAGTATCTTCCGCTTCAAAAAGGTAGCAGCTCAATTCATTTAACTCAATATCCAATGGGAAATGTAGAAGAAATTGGTCTGTTAAAAATGGATTTCTTAGGGTTGAAAAATTTATCCATTATCGATAACACCCTTAAACTAATTAAAAAGCAGACACAAGAAGACGTTAACTTGTTGGCTATTCCAATGAACGATTCACAAACACTGGAACTATTTGCTAAAGCAGATACAGTTGGCATTTTTCAATTTGAATCTAGTGGCATTAAACATGTCCTTCGTAAGCTAGGGCCAACGTCAATTGAAGATGTAGCTGCGGTGAATGCTCTGTATCGTCCAGGTCCAATGGAACAGATTGATTTATTCATTAAACGTAAAAAAGGTGAAGCACCAATCGTTTATCCCCATGATAGTCTAGAATCGATTTTGAGTGTCACTTATGGCGTTATGGTCTACCAAGAACAAGTCATGCAAGTGGCATCAAAAATGGCTGGTTATACTTTAGGCCAAGCAGATATTTTAAGAAGAGCGATGGCAAAGAAAAAAAAATCACTTATTGATAGTGAACGAACTCGTTTTATTAAAGGAGCTATAGCATTAGGATACGAAGAAAAAATAGCTGCTGAAGTGTATCGTTATATTGAACAATTCGCTAATTATGGCTTTAATCGCTCGCATGCTGTTGCGTATTCTTTTATTGCTTACCAAATGGCTTATTTAAAAGCTCATTATCCAGAAGCTTTTTTTGTAGCCTTACTTAATTCAGCGTCAAATAATCCAGCAAAATTAAAAGAGTTTGCTTTAGAAATAAAAAAAAGAAAAATTATTATCTTAGCACCAGATATTAATACAAGTTTTTATGCTTTTTCATTAAAGGACCATACCATTCAATTTGGATTAGGCTCAATAAAAAAATTAAGAAGAGATATGATACTGGATATTATTCGTATTCGAAAAGAAGCGGGACCATTTAAAGATTTAATTGATTTTCTAAGGCGCATTAATCCTAAATGGCTGAAAGAAGAGTACATTAAACCGTTCATTTACGTAGGAGCTTTTGATCAACTTGGTTATTCAAGAGGAACATTAGCAGCCTCTTTAACAGGCATTCTATCAAGTTTAGCATTAAGCGGCAATAATACTGGTTTGTTTGATATTTTAAAACCAAAATATACTCAAACAGCTGATTTAAGCTTAGAAGAAAAACTAGAATTAGAAGAGTTTTATCTTGGTGTTTATTTATCTGGCCACCCTACAGAACAATACGAAAAGGTTGCAATGATGAAACAAACAGTCTTTATTCAGGATTTACAAGTTGGTCAACACGAGAAAATTATTGGACTCATAAAAAATGTGAGACCTATTCGAACAAAAAAAGGTGAAATCATGGCGTTTGTTACGTTAAATGATTCTTCTGGCGATTGCTCCTTGACACTTTTTCCTATCAAGTATAGACAATATGGTAAATTACTAGAAAAAGGCGAATTGCTTTATGTAGAAGGAAAAGTTGAAAGTAGTCGTGATGAAACGAAACAACTGATTGTTTCTTCATTGGAAGACGTCAAGGTATTGGTAGAATTAGCGAAAATTGAGAGAGTTTTTATTCGTATTCCAGCTGAAAAAAAAGACACTAAATCTTTGCAAGAGTTGAACCAGATTTTGAAAAAACACCGCGGATCTATTCCAGTTATCTTGTTTTACGAAGAGACAAAAAAGAAACTTGTCTTAAATGAAACGGAGTGGGTAGACGGAACACAAGCACTTAAACTAGCTTTAGAAAAAATAATCGGAGTAGAAAACGTTGTCATTCAAAAAGATTCAACTTTTTAAAGGTTTTTCTCATTTTACTAGGACAATTCAGGCTAAAAATGGTAGAATAATTTAGTAAGCTTAATAATTGAATTAGTCATTATCGACTTTTTCAAGAAAACGCTAGTAAAGTTATGAAAATGAGATGAAGTATTTGCTCCGTATCATTTTTATGCTAAATACACTGATAAGGTGGGTTATTAACATGAAACGTATCGCTGTTTTAACAAGTGGAGGAGACGCTCCTGGAATGAATGCGGCTGTTCGTGCAGTTGTCCGTAAGGGTCTCTACGAAGGAATGGAAGTTTATGGTATCAACTATGGTTATGCTGGTTTGGTAGCAGGTGATATTCGTAAACTAACACGAAGAGATGTAGGAGATAAAATTTCACGCGGTGGGACATTCTTATATTCAGCACGTTATCCAGAATTTGCAACAGAAGAAGGACAATTGAAAGGAATCGAACAATTAAAAAAATTCGGTATTGAAGGTTTAGTTGTTATTGGTGGAGATGGGTCTTATCGTGGTGGATTAGCTTTAACAAAACACGGCTTCCCTGCAATTGGTTTACCAGGAACAATCGATAATGATATTCCAGGGACTGACTTTTGTATAGGATTTGATACCGCTATTAACACTGTTTTAGATTCTGTCGATAAAATAAGAGATACCGCAACAAGTCATGTAAGAACCTTTATCGTAGAAGTTATGGGACGAAACGCTGGAGACATTGCTCTTTGGACCGGTGTAGCAGGTGGTGCAGAACAAATTATTATCCCTGAAAAAGAATTTAATATGGCTGAAGTAGCTGATACAATTCAAAAAGGACGCGAACGTGGTAAAAAACATAGCATTATCATTCTTGCTGAAGGCGTAATGAGCGGCAATGATTTTGCTGAAGAGTTAGCAGAATTTGGAGATCATCACGCTCGTGTAACTGTTTTAGGGCATGTACAACGTGGGGGATCACCAACTGCAAGAGACCGTGTATTAGCAAGTATCTTTGGTGCAAAAGCTGTTGACTTACTAAAAGAAGGCAAGGGCGGTTTAGGCTTAGGTATGATTGGCAACAAGATTGCTGAAAATAAATTTGAAGATATTTTGAATGATCAAAAACATTTACCAGACTTATCTTTATACACATTAAATCAAGAAATTTCATATTAACCAAAAAGACTTTTTTACAAAAAATGATTATTGGGAGAGATTAAAATAATGAAAAAAACAAAAATAGTATGTACAATTGGACCCGCAAGTGAATCAGTAGAATTTCTAGTAAAAATGATTGAAGCAGGGATGAACGTAGCTCGTTTGAACTTTTCTCATGGTGATTTTGAAGAGCACGGAGCACGTATTCAAAATATTCGTGAAGCTTCACAAATTACAGGCAAAATGGTTGCTATCTTATTAGATACAAAAGGTCCAGAAATCCGTACACACAACATGAAAGATGGACGTGTTGATTTTTCAACAGGAGATATCGTTCGTATTTCTATGGCTGAAGTTGAAGGAACAAGAGAAAAATTCTCTGTTTCTTATTCAGATTTAATTAGTGATGTTCATGTTGGATCACATGTTTTACTAGATGATGGTTTAATCGATTTAGAAGTAACTGAAATTGATCATGAAAAGAAAGAATTGGTAACACTTGTCTTAAATGCTGGTGTGCTAAAAAATAAAAAAGGCGTTAACGTTCCTGGAGTATCTGTTAATTTACCAGGAATTACTGAGAAAGACGCAGCAGACATCCGTTTTGGTTTAGAAAACGATATTGACTTTGTTGCTGCTAGTTTTGTTCGTCGCCCAAGTGATGTTCTAGAAATCATTCAAATTTTAGAAGAGCAAAAAATGGAGCATGTTCAAATTATTGCTAAAATTGAAAACCAAGAAGGCGTTGATAAAATCGACGAAATCTTGAAAGTTGCTGACGGTGTCATGGTTGCCCGTGGAGACTTAGGCGTAGAAATTCCTACTGAGGAAGTTCCAATCGTTCAAAAATCACTTATCCAAAAATGTAATGCACTAGGTAAAGCTGTTATTACAGCCACTCAAATGCTAGATTCAATGCAAGACAACCCACGTCCAACTCGCGCTGAAGCTAATGACGTTGCAAATGCTATTTTTGATGGTAGTGATGCAGTTATGTTATCAGGCGAAACAGCAGCTGGTAAATACCCAATCGAAGCTGTTCAAACAATGGCTCGTATTGCTGTGCGTACTGAAGAAGCATTAGTTAATCAAGATGCATTTGCTTTGAAAGCTTACAGTGAAACAGATATGACAGAAGCAATTGGTCAATCAGTTGGTCATACTGCTCGTAACTTAGGCATTCAGACTATTGTAGCTGCAACAGAGTCCGGTCATACAGCTCGTATGATTTCTAAGTATCGTCCAAAAGCTAATATCGTAGCTGTAACATTCTCAGAGCGTGTTATGCGTGGTCTAGCACTTTCATGGGGTGTTTACCCAACTGTTTCAACTAAACCTTCTTCTACAGATGATATGTTTAGTTTAGCAACAACAATTGTTCGCGAGAACGGTTTTGCTACAGATGGAGAATTAATTATCATTACTGCCGGTGTTCCTGTTGGTGAACGTGGAACAACTAACTTAATGAAGATTCAATTAATTGGATCAAAATTAGTTAGCGGACAAGGAATTGGTTCAGAATCTGTTATTGGTAAAGCAATTGTTGCTTCATCTGCAGAAGAAGCAAATGAGAAAGCAGTTGAAGGCAGTATCTTAGTTGTTAAGACGACAGATAAAGATTACTTGCCAGCAATTGAAAAAGCTAGTGCAATTGTAGTAGAAAATGGTGGATTGACAAGTCATGCTGCTGTTGTTGGAATTGCAATGGGTATTCCAGTTATTGTTGGAGCAGAAGATGCAACAACATTGGTTCGCACAGGCGAATTGCTTACAGTTGACTCACGTCGTGGGATTGTCTACCGCGGAGCAACAACGGCAATCTAACCGATTCATCCACTCAAAAAAATGGTAAAGCTGAGACTTTTGAAAAGATGGTATCCATCTTTTCAAGAGTCTCTTTGTATTTTAATGCTAGATGACCTATTGTAATTATGGTAAACTATAAAAGAAGCTAAACCGTACTCAATGAGTCTTTTAAAAAAAGGGTTATAAAAAAAGTAGGGTAATTAATGGAGGAAAAAATATGAATCAATCACTAGGAAACGTTATTACAGGATTAGTCACAGATATAAATGAAAAAGCTTATTTTATTCAAAAAGATGGTGTAACATATAAGTTGTCAAAAGATGAGTCAACAAATTATGAATTAGGAGACACAGTAGAAGGCTTTGCTTATGTATCTTTAAATAAAGAAACTATCTTAACACAAGATATTCCTACCATTCGAATTGGAACATTTGCTTGGGCTACAGTTATAGATACACGTAAAGATTTAGGAGTCTTTATGGATGTTGGCTTACCAGATAAAGAATTAGTTGTTTCTTTAGACGAACTACCTGTATTGAAACACCTTTGGCCTAAAAAAGGTGATCAGTTAATGATTACGATAAAAGTAGATGAAAAAGATCGTATGTGGGGAACTTTGGTGCCTGAAACGGTTTTTGACTCTCTTTCTAAAAAAGCAAGTCCAGAATTAAATAATCAAAATATTACAGCGACTGCCTATCGTCTTAAAATGGTTGGAACTTTTGTAATTACCTCAGATAATTACTTAGGATTTATTCACCCTTCTGAAAGAAAAGATGAACCACGTATGGGTGAAGTTGTATCAGGTCGTGTTATTGGCGTTAGACCAGATGGTGTTTTAAATATTTCATTGATGCCTCGTGCACACGAAGCAATAGGTGATGATGCTGGAATGTTGCTAGCTATTTTGGAACGCACAGCAGAAGGTAGCTTTCCTTACACAGATAAAAGTGATGCCAATGAAATCAGAGAGCGTTTTGGCATAAGTAAATCTCAATTTAAACGAGCTCTTGGCAATTTGATGAAACAAAGAATGATTATCCAAGAAGATGGCGAAACAAAATTAGTTGAACAAGTGATTGAATCAGAACCAGAAGGTGAAGTTGAAACAACTGATGCTGTTTCAAAAACAGAAGAATAGAGAAAAATGGTTGAGTCAGATGAGGGATTGCTAATGGAGACGACTAAGTCCATGTTGACAAAAATAATTGAAAAGTTGCATAATGCTGGATATAAACTTACTCCACAACGAGAAGCAACAATAAAAATTGTGCTTGAAAAAGAAACAGAACACATGAGTGCAGAAGAAATCTATTTAGCGGTTAAAAGAAGAAACTCAGATATCGGGTTAGCAACCGTTTATCGAACATTAGAAATTTTATCGGATATTAAAGTCGTCAATAAAATTAGTTTTGATGACGGCTTAGCCCGATATGATTTAAAACAAGAAGGCGATAAACATTTTCACCATCACCTTTTATGTTTGAAATGTGGTGGAATAGAAGAAATCTTTGAAGATTTGTTAGAGGATGTTGAAAAAGATATCGAAAAAAGATTTGATTTTCAAGTTAAAGACCATCGTTTAACGTTTCATGGTATTTGTAAAAATTGCCAATAAACCAAATCTATTTCAAATAAAAAAAGAGCAGATCACGTAATGTGTTTCCTGCTCTTTTTTCAATCATATGAAGGAGAGAAAGAAATGGAAGAAGATTTAGCTGAATATATCCGTTTTTTAACAATTGAACGTGGACTTTCTAAAAACACAATTGAGAGTTATATGCGAGATATTAAAACCTATTTAATTTTTTTGAGAAAAAATCAATTAATGACTTGGGATACGATTGATCGTTACGCTATTTTATCTTTTTTGCAGCAATTAAAAGAAGAACAAAAATCTGCTGGTTCAATTATAAGAATGGTTTCAAGTTTAAGACAATTTCATCAGTTTTTAAGACAAGAAAAAATAGCAACGGTTGATCCGATGACTCATATTGATACACCTAAAAAAGCTCAAACGTTGCCTAAAGTGTTGTCTATTAAGGAAGTAGAAAATTTAATTGAAACACCTGATACTAGCCATACGTTAGGGATTAGAGATCGTGCAATATTAGAAGTGATGTATGCAACCGGACTACGCGTTTCGGAATTAACCGAGTTAAAACTTGATGACTTGCATTTATCTTTAGGCTTGATTCAAACAATAGGAAAAGGAGAAAAAGAACGCATTCTCCCATTAGGTGACTTAGCTGTCCAATGGACTCAGACCTATTTAGATCATAGTCGTAATCGGTTAGAACGACCAAGTCAACGTTCAAAGTATGTCTTTTTAAATCATCATGGCCGTAAACTTACGAGACAAGGTGTTTGGAAGAATTTGAAAATACTTGTTAAAAAATCAGGGATTGAAAAAGAAGTCACCCCCCATACTTTGAGGCATTCTTTTGCTACTCATTTATTAGAAAATGGAGCAGATTTAAGGACAGTTCAAGAATTATTGGGACACTCAGATATTTCAACTACACAAATTTACACTCATATCAGTACCCATCGTATGTCAATGGTTTATAAAACCTATCATCCAAGGGCGTAACCGTTTTATATTTTTACCTTTTCTCTCGCAATACAGCCGCTTATTGATTATAATGAAAAGTGTAGAAGATAAGAATGAGGAGGAAAAGAGAGTATGTCTTATAAAAGAGTACATTTAATTGTGATGGATTCAGTTGGAATTGGTGAAGCACCAGATGCCGCAAAATTTAATGACATTGGTAGTGATACGCTAGGTCATATTGCTCAAGAAGCGGGATTGTCTATCCCCCATTTAGAAGAATTAGGCTTAGGAAATATTCGTCCATTAAAAGACGTCCGACATGTACCGGACAATGTTGGTTATTACACTAAACTAGAAGAAGTTTCAGTTGGGAAAGATACGATGACCGGTCATTGGGAAATCATGGGATTAAATATTCAAACTCCATTTAGAGTTTTTCCAGATGGATTCCCAGATGCATTGCTCAAAAAAATTGAAGATTTCTCTGGTCGTAAAATTGTAGCAAATAAACCAGCTAGTGGAACAAAAATTCTTGATGAGTACGGTGAACACCAAATGAAGACGGGAGATTTAATTGTCTATACGTCTGCAGATCCAGTATTACAAATTGCTGCACACGAAGAGATTATCCCGCTAGAGGAATTGTATAAAATTTGTCAATACGTAAGAGACATCACGAAAGATGATCCTTACATGATTGGCCGTATTATTGCTCGTCCATATGTGGGAACACCAGGCAACTTTACTCGGACAAGTGGCCGCCATGATTATGCATTAAATCCTTTTGGCAAAACAGTCTTAAATCATTTAAGCGATGCAGGCAAAGATGTTATTGCTATTGGTAAAATAAACGATATTTACAATGGTGAAGGCATTACAGAAGCCATTCGTACTACTAGCAACATGGATGGTGTCGACCAATTACTGAAAGTTATGACACAAGATTTTGAAGGAATAAGTTTCTTAAACCTAGTTGATTTTGATGCTTTGTTTGGTCACCGTCGAGATGTAGACGGATATGCACGGGCTATTGAGGAATTTGATAACCGTTTAGAAGAAATTGTGGGACAATTAAGAGAAGACGATTTGTTAGTGATTACAGCAGATCATGGAAACGATCCCACTGCTCCAGGTACCGATCATACACGTGAATATGTTCCATTGTTGGCTTATTCGCCTTCTATGAAAAAATTTGGCAGTATTCCGCAAGGCCATTTTGCAGACATCGGCGCAACAATTGCAGATAATTTCAGTGTAAAAGACACTGGTTTTGGTGAAAGTTTTTTAACTCATTTAATGTAAAAAAATAACAGGCTATAAGAAGGAGAACACTCATGACTTTAACATTACAAGAAAAAATTAAAAGTGCAGCAGAATACATTAACAAAAAAGGGGTTAAGCAACTTGAGGTTGGCTTAATTTTAGGTTCAGGACTAGGTGAATTGGCAGACGAAATTGAAAACCCAGTAATCATTGCGTACAATGATATTCCCCATTTTCCAGTATCTACTGTTGTAGGTCACGCTGGTCAATTGGTTTATGGTACATTAGGTGGAAAACTAGTTTTAGCAATGCAAGGTCGTTTTCATTACTACGAAGGGTATAGCTTAGAAGAAGTAACCTTTCCTGTTAGAGTGATGAAAGCATTAGGTGTGCATTCTTTAATTGTCACAAATGCTGCGGGTGGAGTAAACAAAACCTTCACACAAGGGGAATTAATGATGATTACCGATCAGATTAACTATACGGGTGCTAATCCATTAATGGGACCAAACGATGAAGCATTAGGCGTTCGTTTTACTGATATGAGTGAGCCTTACGATAAAGATTATCAAAAAATAGTTAAGCAAGTTGCATCAAATATGAGTTTAGATTTAAAAGAAGGGGTTTATATGGGATTTTCTGGCCCAACTTATGAAACACCTGCTGAAATTAGAATGGCTCGTTTATTAGGAGCAGATGCCGTTGGGATGTCTACCGTTCCTGAAATTATTGTAGCTAAACATGCATCATTGAAAACAATTGGTATTTCTTGTATTACAAATCTTGCAGCTGGAATGCAAGAATCTCTTAACCATGAAGAAGTTGTAGAAACAACCCAACGTGTTAAAAAGACTTTTAAATTATTCATTAAAACTATTTTAGAAGCGATTTAATATAAATCAATTCTTAAGTAGAAAATCGTTTGTTTGCTTGAAGTAATGTTCAAGCAAACAAACGATTTTTATTTTTTGAAAATAAAAGAGAGAAATCATTGAAAAGAAGACTCTGGGTAGTTTTCTTTCTAAAACACCAGCAACCCTGTTTAGAGATTGATCTCAGTCAGTAGCGGGCCTTCACTAAACTTGAGAGAGTAAAGAAACGTCTCTACTGTAAAGTAGTACAAAATTTCACCTAGCAGGAAGAAAGGATATGTTTTCCTGATACTTATTGATTAAATAAAGATGCAAACCACAACATTCGTTTAAGACTCCGATAACTATCAGAAAATAAGGAGACCTTTTTTGTAATGAAGGAAGTATTATTTTTTTGGAAATCATTTCTTAAAATGTGTACAAAGGCTAGCGGATTGAGTCGTTGACACTTTTGTTACGTTGAGAAAAAGCTTTTTTTATGTTATGGTAGGGAAAGAAAAAAATCGGATAAAGTTGAAATGAGGACCTTTAATGGACGAGCGCTTATTAACAGGCACAATGAAAATAAATGAAAAAAACCACCTTGAAGTTGGTGGAATAGATACAATCGAGTTGGTTAATAAATACGGTACACCATCCTATATTTATGATATAGAAGCGGTGAAGCAAAAAGCCAGAGCGTTCAAAGCTGTTTTTGCAAAAAGACAAGTAAAAGCTCAGGTTGCTTATGCAAGTAAAGCTTTTTCTTGTCTTGCAATCTATCAACTAATGGCAAAAGAAGGGTTATCGTTAGATGTTGTTTCAGGTGGTGAATTGTACACGGCCATTAAAGCGGAGTACCCTAGCGAAAAAATCCATTTTCATGGCAATAATAAATCAGATGATGAAATGATAGCTGGATTGGATTATCAAGTGGGTTGCTTTGTAGTAGATAATTTTTATGAATTAGATCGACTAAACCAGTTCACTTCGGAACGCAAACAACGAATGAAAATTTTGATTCGAGTGACACCTGGTGTAGAAGCACATACACACGATTACATTTCTACTGGGCAAAATGATTCTAAATTTGGCTTTGATCTTGAAAATGGTCAAGCTAAACAAGCGGCTTCTTTAGCAAGTCAAATGCCTTACATTGATGTAATCGGTTTGCATAGCCATATTGGATCACAAATTTTTGAATTAGAGGGATTTAATCTGGCTATCAACAAAATGCTGACTTATTCAAAAAATTGGAAAGATGAATTCGGTTTTGATTTAAGTGTCTTAAACGTTGGCGGAGGGTTTGGTATTCAATATACCGTTGAAGACAAACCTTTATCGATTGATGAATATATCGAATCGATTATTACAGAAGTTGAAAATGTAACGCATGCATTAGGGCTAACAATGCCTGAAATCTGGATTGAGCCTGGTCGTAGCTTGGTTGGTGATGCAGGAATAACTCTTTATGAAACAGGTTCAAAAAAATTAATACCTGATGTCCGAAACTATCTAGCCATTGATGGAGGAATGTCAGATAATATAAGACCAGCATTGTATCATGCGAAGTATACAGGCATTCTCGCTAACCGCGCAACGGATCAAGCAAGTGAATTGTATTCAATAGCTGGTAAATGTTGTGAGTCTGGAGATATGTTAATTTGGGATTTGCCGTTACCTGAACCACAGAAAAAAGATATTTTAGCTGTTTTTAGTACAGGAGCTTACGGATATGCAATGGCTAGTAATTATAACCGCATTCCCCGTCCTCCAGTAATATTTGTTGAAAATGGTGTTGATTTCTTAGCTATTCAAAGAGAAACGTACAGTGACTTAATGAGACTAGAGCACTCATTGTTATCAAACAACTAGGCAAAAGGTTGTTACATGAATAAAATCTTTATGGGGGGTAAACAGAAGATGTTACTCGATTATAAAAATAATTATGAGAAAATCACAATGGGTCTATTGTCATTTATACCTGATTTTAAAGAAGTTGAGCGACTTAAATTTGAATTAGACTGGTATCAGCAAGAAGAAAACCGCAAACTTTTTTTATGGCGTGGAGAAGAAACACAAGATATGATAGCTGTAATAGGTGTTGAGTTGGGTGACGAATTCGTTTTATTGCGTCATATTTCTATTAATCCTTCTTTTCGTAATGAAGGCATCAGTTATAAAATATTAGAGGCACTTGATCATCATTTCTCTAATCAAAAAATTATCGGGACACTAGAAACAGCTCAGTTAATTATTAAGTGGGAGCAAGAAAAAAATAAAAGACTTGACTTAATAGTTACGGATACTAGCCAGGAAGAAGAATAAGCAATGTCTGAAATTAATGTAAAAATAGACGCCTTTGAAGGCCCATTAGATCTATTGCTTCATTTAATTCAGCGAATGGAATTGGATATTTATGACATTCCAATTGCTGAAGTAACTGCGCAATACCTTGTTTATATCAAATCGATGAAGGTCTTAAAATTAGATAGTGCTGGAGATTATTTAGTCATGGCCGCGACTTTAATGGCGATTAAAAGCAAACTACTTTTGCCCAAACAAGAAATGATTCTAGATGATGAAGGACTAGATTTTTTTGAAGAGGGACAAGATCCGCGTGATGCGCTAGTGGAGCAATTAGTAGAATACCAAAAATATAAAAAAGCTGCAGTTGTCTTAAAAGACAAAGAAGAAGAACGAAATTACTATTACACAAGGGAACCACAAAATCTTGAATTTCTCCAACAAACTATCTCCTTAGAACCAATGGAATTAACAACCGATGATTTAGTGGTTGCTTTCAATAAATTGTTAACAAAACGCTTAAGTAAACGGCCACTCCAAACTCGAGTGATGGCAGAAGAAACCACCATTACTGAGAAAATGGCCTTTATTTTAAGTCAACTTTCTCTTGCGTCCCAAAAAGAAGGGCTATTATTTTCGAATCTATTTATCGAGCCAACAAAAAAAGAGATGGTTTCAACTTTTATGGCGATGCTTGAATTAATTAAAGAGAAAGCTATTATTTTTAAACAGTCTAAAAAATATGGAGAAATTTTTGTGTACTCAACAAAAAGTAAGAATGAGAGGGATTAACGGATGAATGAAACAGCAGCCATTGAAACTCTGCTTTTTGTAGCAGGAGATGAGGGGCTAGCGTTAAGTGAACTAGCTGCTCTTTTGACTTGTTCGACGCAGCATGTTTATCGTTTATTAATGGAATTAAAAAAAGAATGTGAACAGTCTGAAAATCGTGGATTAACGTTGTTAGAAGCGGGTGAACAGTATCAACTAGTGACTAAAAAAGAGTATGCTGACATCATAAGAAGATATGCTGTTTCACCGCTATCGACTAATTTGTCACAAGCAGCCCTTGAAACGCTAGCGATTATCGCTTATAAGCAACCGTTGACACGCATGGAAATTGATGAAATACGTGGAGTTCAAACAAGTGGTTCATTACAAAAACTAGTTATTAGAGGACTGATTGAAGAAAAAGGTCGTGTAGAAGGTCCTGGACGTGCTATATTATATGGAACCTCTCATTATTTTTTAGATTATTTTGGCTTGAAAAAATTAACAGAATTGCCAAAATTACCTGAAATAGCAGAAATGGAAGAAAAATTTTCAGAGAAAGAATCCGATTTATTCTTTGAACGATTCAACGAACAATTTTCATAAGACACGAAATAAAAAATGAAACGTTAAGGGGTAGTTAAAGACAATGGAAAGATTACAAAAAGTAATGGCACATGCGGGAATAGCTTCTAGAAGAAAATCTGAAGAACTAATTGTTAAGGGTCATGTAAGAGTGAACGGAAAACTTGTTACAGAATTAGGTGTTCAAGTAGGCAACTCGGATAAAGTAGAAGTTGATGGTGTACCGATTGACCGAGAAGAACCAATTTATTTTTTGTTAAATAAACCAAGAGGAATGATCTCAGCTGTTTCAGATGACAAAGATAGACGAGTAGTAACAGATTTGTTTACTCATGTTGAACAGCGAATTTACCCAGTCGGTCGTTTAGACTATGATACAACTGGCGCTCTTATTTTAACAAATGATGGAGAGCTCTCACAAATGTTAATGCATCCTAAGTTTCATATTGACAAAACGTATGTGGCTAAAGTTGAAGGTATGGTAGACAGACGCTCACTAAATAAGCTTGAGAACGGTATCACAATTGAAGGTAAGAAAACATCTCCAGCGAAAGCAAAAATTCTGTCAGCAGATAATGATAAAAAAATGTCTATGGTTGAATTGACTATTCATGAAGGTAAGAACCAACAAGTTAAAAAAATGTTCAGAGCGATTGGATATCCAGTGCAAAAACTTAAAAGAGAAACTTATGGAACATTAAACTTAAATGGGTTACGCCCAGGGGAGTGGCGCGAGCTTAAATCCTTTGAAGTCAATCAACTTCGTAATCTGGCAAATGAAAATAAAAAAGAATTGAATTAAACTGTAAACTTCAGACGACACTCTAGTTGTTATCTGAGGTTTACTTGTGTTTATCCAAATCCATATCTCTGTATACAGACTAGAAAATGTGTATACTATAATAGATAGAGAACAATTTTTCTAAAAAAATAGGAGGTGCAGTGTCATTGGAAAATGAGAGACTTAATTTATTGGTTGTTGATGATGAAGAACGGATTCGACGCTTATTAAAGATGTATCTTGAAAAAGAAAATTACCTGATCACTGAAGCAGATGACGGAGAAAAAGCATTAAATTTAGCAATAGAAAATGACTATGATTTAATTCTTTTAGATCTTATGTTGCCTAAAATGGATGGCCTTGAAGTGGCTGAAAAATTGCGAGAACTTAAAAATACTCCAATCATGATGTTGACAGCAAAAGGAGAAGAAATGAATCGGATTCAAGGATTCGAAGCTGGTGCAGATGACTATATTGTGAAACCTTTCAGTCCTAGAGAAGTTGTTTTACGAGTATCTGCGGTATTAAAAAGGACTCATACTGAAAAAGAACAAGAACAAGTAAATCCAGAATTAATTGTTACGACTAACATTGAAATTGATAATCAATCACACCGTGTACTAGCTGAAGGCAGTCCTGTTAACCTTACTCCAAAAGAATACGATCTTTTATTGTATCTTGTTCAATCTCCAAATCAAATTTTTGGAAGAGAACAATTATTAAGAGAAGTCTGGAAGTACGAATTTTTTGGGGATTTAAGAACGGTAGATACGCATATTAAACGGTTGCGAGAAAAATTAACCAAACAATCGGAAGCAGCTGCAAAAATGATTGTGACCGTCTGGGGACTAGGCTATAAATTTAATTCTTACTCTGAAGAAAAAAAGTAGGGTAAACGATGAATAAATCAAATAACTTAACTATTCGCATTTGGTTAATGACCGTATTAATTTTGGGGTTTTGTTTTATCGCTACAACAGAACTATATGGTCACGTTTACCAAAAAAATATGCAACTAACCTATATTTCCGATTATGAAAAAATGATTGAAACTATTGAAAAACGGCTGGCAAATGACCAAAATGTTACTATCGCAAGTATGGATAATTTTAAAGCGTACGATTCTCATTTATTTATGTCTCTTCACATAGAAGGAGAACCTGTTTTAGATTTTTCTAAAGAATCACGGACATTTTTTTCAAGTTATAAAGATAAATTGTTAGCTGATGAGAGTATAGAAAAGGCCTTTGTGAATAAAAAAGACACTCAAGTTATTAGCGATAAGATACGTTCTGAAAATAAAAATAGTTTGTTTATTTTCAGAGTCAAGAACATGATGATTGAGGGAAAAAAAGCGATTCTTTATTCGGTTGTAGATTTATCTTTTTTAAATAAAGCTGAACAAAAAATGAATAGTTGGATTTTAGGTATCTTTGCTGTTTATGGATTGTTAGCTGTTTTATTCTTTTATTTTTTACAAAAATTTTTAGGTGAGCCGTTGAATCAATTGAGAGATATTGCTTTTGACTACGCAAAAAATGATTTTAACCAAAAAGCATCAGTAAACTACAAAGATGAATTATCACAGTTAGCTTTAGCAATGAATAAAATGAAAAAATCATTTGAGACAACAGGAGCAGCGACAAGACAAGAAAA
The DNA here is from genome assembly GCF_047553015.1 of Carnobacterium sp. TMP28. Taxonomy (GTDB): domain Bacteria; phylum Bacillota; class Bacilli; order Lactobacillales; family Carnobacteriaceae; genus Carnobacterium_A. Next base: position 1,188,708 of record NZ_CP180212.1, on the reverse strand, counting down.
AGAACTACTCGAAAATATTGTTGCATCTATTTCAACTGGAATTTTGTATTACAATCAAGAAAAAACTCTTTTGATGTCTAATCCATTAGGAGAAGAATTTCTGCGTAATTGGGATGCTTTTGAAAATATGAACACTTATCAATTACCAGACTTTTTAGCAGAGAAAATAGATGAAGTAGTTGAAAAATCAGAAAAAGTTTATGATGACTTTATGATTAATGATTTCTATTTCCAACTATCTTTGGTTCCCTTATTTGATGGAGATATGAAAAATGTTCGTGGGGTCTTGGTTTCATTAAAAGAATTAACAAAAGAACGACGTTTAGACAAAATGAGAGTAGACTTTATTAACAATATTTCTCATGAATTACGCACGCCTTTAGTCATGATTCAAGGCTATAGTGAGGCGATTATTGATGATATTGTAGAAACGGATGAAGAAAAGCATGAAATGGCGATGATCATTAGTGATGAAGCGAAACGAATGAATCGTCTTGTCAATGAAATGCTTGACTTATCTCGTATGGAAGCAGGTTACATTGATTTAATCATTGATGATATTCTGTTAGAAGATTTCTTCAAAAATATATTATCATTATTTAAGCGATTTGCTGCTAAAAACCATGTGGAAGTATTGCTAGAAATTGATCCAGAAATTCGCACTTATCCAATGGATGGCGATAAAATGAACCAAGTTTTTGTTAACCTTGTTCATAATGCTATTCACCACACATCAACAACGGAACGAGAGGGTGCAGAAGTAATGATTCGAGTCCAACTTGATAAAATAATTGACGAAGTCCAGATGGAAGTTAGTGATAACGGACCAGGTATTTCTGAAGAAGATATTCCTTATGTATTTGAGCGCTTTTATAAAGCAGATAAGTCTCGAGTAAATGATGTCTTCAATAAGGTTGGAACAGGTATTGGCTTATCAATTGTTAAGAGTATAATTGAAGAACATGGTGGTTACATTGAGGCTTCAAGTGTGCTAAATGAAAGAACAACTTTTAGAATCCATTTTCCGTATGTCGAAGATACTATCTAATAGTAAGTAACGCTTGCAAATAAAAATAAAATAGCTTATACTAAGTTTGTACAAATTTGTACTAATAAAATAGACGATTCGTCTTCAGGGGCAGGGTGTAATTCCCGACCGGTGGTATAGTCCACGAACCAGATAGCATTTCTGGTTGAACTGGTTTAATTCCAGTACCGACAGTAAAGTCTGGATAAAGAAGATGGGGCTTATTTGAGTAGGATACTATTCGTATGCTCTGTTTAATTTTTCTGAAGAGAAATTAGATGAGCGTATTTTTTTATAGTATTTTTTTCGTAAGCCCAAGAATGCTCAAGCTGATGAGTCCTTTCAGGAGGATTTTTTATGCAAACCCGTAACACAAAAAAATTAGTCGGTGTTTCTATGCTTGCTGCAGTTGCATTCGTACTAATGTTTTTCGCTTTCCCAATTATACCAGGAGTCACTTTTTTAAAAATTGATTTTAGTGATATTCCTGTTTTGTTAGGTATGTTTTTGTATGGACCAGTAGCAGGAATAGCCGTAGCAGTCATTCGTACCATTCTTCACTATGTGCAAACAGGTGGAGATGCGGGTTATCCAATAGGAGATACAGCCAGCCTAATAGCTTCCTTAGCGTATACCTTACCTATCTACTACATCATGAATGCAAAAGCTGAAAAGGCTAAGACTGTTATTTTAGCTAACGTATTAGGTACCGTATCGTTAACTACCGTTTTGTCTCTATTAAATGCTTATGTTTTGATCCCACTTTACTTTTTAGTCTTAAATTTTAGTGTTGGACCTATACAAAAGTATGTTTTTTATGGAGTTGTTCCTTTCAATTTAATTAAGGGGATCATTGTTAGTACCGTCTTTGTTGCCTTGTACAAAAAAATGAAACCTTGGATAATCAAAAATCAAGTAAGCCAACTAACAGATGATCGTTATCTAACGTTAGAAAAAAAATAATAAGAAAATGGTTTCGTATCTTTTACGAAATCATTTTTTTCTTTACTTTAAATAGATTTTTAAGGAATTTTTGGCTATTTTTTGGTATATTAAACGTGTACTAAAAGAGTACTAGAAAGGGGTTATGCTGTTTTGAATAGTTTATCTTATCTTGATTATTTTTATTTATCCCTATTTTCAAAAAAACAGTCAAAAAAAATATCTACTATTTATCATATTCTTACTGGTAAAAAAACAGCTTCCATCCTTTATGGTGCTGAAAAATATGATTTAACCTATTTTTTTGCTTTATTTCCAAAATTAAAACGTAGTCAATTTAATAAAGGTATAGATAAATTAGTTCATTTGAACTACCTTTCACAATCAAAAGAAAAAGAGGAGTTTGTCTTATCAAATAGTGGAGAAAAAGAGTGGACTCTATTTTTTGATCAGCATCATTATCCTAAACAGTTAAATTACCTTCAAGATGGTCTTGCACTGATACATTTTTGGCGTACAATTCAATTGATTACGCAAGTTTTATCTGAGGTTAGATATAAAAATAAACAGTATACGCCAATTGAAAAAGAATGGGAAAAACAACAGTGGCTCAAACAGTGGCTTAAAAATAACAATGCGAATAAACAAGAATTAGCAGTAGCCTTTGGCAATGAATGGATTTTAATTCTGAGTGAACTGCCTCTACTATATGCTGAAATCCTAGCAGATAATTTATCTGGTCATAATAAGACAGGCAAAACTCAAAAACAATTAGCCGAAGCACACAGAAAAGAAGCGATTGAGGTTCATTTAATAATCCTTGATTCACTAGCTTGTATCGGGAAAATAATAGACCATTATCCTGAAAAAACACCTTTGTTTTCCTCGATTTATAAAGAGATGATACAAACTTATGAGGGGACAACAAAGAGTGCACTCTTAACAAAACACTATTTATTAGCGGGCTATTCACTTGAAGATACGATAAAACATCGTCAATTGAAACCAAGCACAATTAATGAGCACGTTATTGAAATAAGTATTATGGATCCTCTATTTGATTTATCGACAATTTTACCAGTAGATAAATTTAAGGAAATCAAGCAACTACTAAAAGAAGTGCCTGCTCTTACATATCAAGAAATGCTTGAAAAAAAGCCGGAAGTCCTTTTTTTATGGTTCCGTCTAGCTCAAATAGAAAGGAATCGAAATAGTGACGAATGAGGAAAAAATTAAAGATATTTTACTTCATCAGTATGGTTACACTGATTTTCGCGAAGGGCAAGAAGAAGCTATCTTAGCCGCTTTAGATGGAAAAGATACGCTAGTGATGTTGCCAACAGGGACAGGTAAATCGATTTGCTATCAAATAACTGGATACTGTTTAGATGGAATTGTTTTGATTGTTTCGCCTTTGCTATCATTGATGCAAGATCAAGTTGATCAGATGAAGCGGATGGGAGAAAAGAGAGTTACTGCATTAAATAGTTTAATGAGTAGTGAAGAAAGAAAATGGGTTATGTCACATTTAACTGACTATAAATTTATTTTTTTATCACCAGAGATGTTGCAACAAAACTATGTATTAGCTAAACTTAAGACAGTAAAGATTAGCATGCTTGCTATTGACGAAGCTCACTGTATTTCTCAATGGGGAATGGACTTCAGGCTAGAATACTTAGGATTAGGACTGGTCCGTAAAGAATTAAATAATCCTTTAACAATGGCTTTAACAGCAACAGCTACGGAAGTTGTTCGTGAAGAAATTTTAGCATCCTTATTTTTAGAAGAAGATAAAACGATTCAAGTGTTGTACTCTGTTGATCGTCCTAATATCGCCTTAACAACAGTTAGTTGTTTTCATGATAAAGATGAACAATTATTGAATCAAATTAAAAAGTTAGCTAAACCTGGTATTATTTATTTTTCAAGCAAGAAAAAAGCAGATCAAATAGCTTTATGGTTAAAAGAAGAAACACATTATCCTGTCGAGAGCTACCATTCGGATATTATGAATGAAGATAAAATTAAAATACAGCAACAATTTATCCAAAATGAAATTGATCTTATCTGTGCAACGAGTGCTTTTGGAATGGGAATTAATAAAGAAAACATCCGATTTGTCATTCATTATCACATGCCTGCTAGTGTAGAGTCTTATTTACAAGAAGTAGGTAGGTGTGGTCGAGACGGACAGCAGAGTATCGCAGTATTGCTTTTTGAAGCTGGCGATCAATTCCTGCAAAAAAGACTACAAGAACAAAGTTTACCGAATAATGCAATGTTAGAATACGCTTATCGTTATAAAAAAATACCTGAAGGAAGTTGTAGTGAAACCCAACTGCTGCTATTAGAAAATTATCTGTCATCCGGGACACCGATTGCTCAAGCTAGATCTCAAATACTGAGTAGGGAACGTCAAAAAGATCGTCAATTAGAGTATATGGTGAACTATAGTCAGACAACTGATTGTAAAAGAAGTTTTCTTCTTCATTACTTTAATGAGAAAATAAAGAAGAAACCACTCTTTTGTTGTTCTAGTTGTGGCTTGAATCAAGAGTTTTATGATAGAGTAGAAGAGAAAGAAAAACCAACTCATTCTTCTACCTCACAAAGCTGGAAAGAAAAGATAGAAAAGTTATTTTTACTACGGGAATAAAGAAGACAAGCTTCTTTAAGTTATGGTACAATAAAATCTAATATATTTAGGAGGAGTACTTTATGTCTAAAAAAGATTCTGAAAATAATAAAGACAATGAGGTTTGGTCACGTAAATTTAAGAATAATGAAGAAGATGAAAAAGATAACTCTTTAAGAGGAGCTAGAAAAAAAGCTGAAGGGGGAATTTCTCCAGTAGTTACGTCTCTTATCATTTTCTTGGCGTTGCTAATCATATTGCCAACAGCTACTTATCTGTTTATTTTGAATGGGCGTAATGATGAAGAAGGATTTAAAGCTAATGAAGATGAGGTAAGCATTACAAAAAGTAGCAATAGTGAAGAAAAGGTCAGTTCTGAAAAAAAAGATTCTGCTTCTGAAAAACCGGCTACAGCTGTATCAACAGAAGAAGGTAGTGAAAAAGCACCTGAACAGCCTGCACCAGTAGAAGAAAAGCCAGTGGTTGCAGAATCAGTTGCTCCAGCTGTTCCAGTCACTCCAGTCACTCCAGAACCCGAAGTAACAGAGCCTATTGTAGAAGAAACCACCAAGACTTATACCGTTGTTGCAGGAGATAATCTTTATCGAATTGCATTAAATAATGGAATGACAACTGCTCAATTAAAAGAATTAAATGGTTTAACGAATGATAGTGTAACTGTTGGGACAACATTAAAAATAAAATAAAAGTGCATATTTTAATTAACTAAAGACCGTCTTAGGACGGTTTTTGTTTTGAAAATAGAAAGAAGGTAGTTTTGAGAATGACAAATAAAATGATGATTGCGATTGATGGACCAGCTTCTGCTGGAAAAAGTACGGTAGCTAAACTATTAGCAAATGAACTAGGCTATGTTTATTGTGACACTGGTGCAATGTATCGTGCATTAACGTATGAAGCTTTACAAAGAGGAATAAATTTAGAAGACGAAGAAGCTTTGATTGTTTTATTAGAAGAAAGTACTATCTCCTTTGAACCTAATGAAAACAGTCAAAAAGTTTACTTAAATAATACAGAAGTGACAGAGGCTATTCGTCAACCTGACGTAACAAATTCTGTTTCTGTAGTGGCTGCACACAGTCATGTTAGAAAAGAATTAGTAAAAAGACAACAAAAAATAGCAGATAAAGGTGGAGTCGTCATGGATGGCCGTGACATAGGGACCACCGTCTTACCTCAAGCTGAAGTGAAAATTTTTCTAATCGCAAGTGTTGAAGAAAGAGCTCAAAGACGATACAAAGAAAATAAACTAAATGGTATTGACACTCCTTTAGACCAATTAAAAAAAGAAATTTCAGATCGTGACTACAAAGACTCTCACAGAGAAACGTCTCCTTTAACAAAAGCAGAAGATGCTGTTTTATTGGATACAACTAGCTTAAATATTCAACAAGTTATTGGGAAAATTAAAGAAGTTGTTAGTTTAAAAAATAATTAAATCGTCTTTTCTCTCTTAGAATCAGTGACCAATAAGATAATATAGATAATTTCTGGAAAAAACTTATGAAAATAAGCGATAAATCTATTTTGTAGGCCTTATTCTGGCATTTTTTGATGATATTGGGTAAAATGGAATAAGAAAGAGTTAATTGGCTAAATTAGGAGGACAATAACATGACAGATCAAAAAGACAAAAACGAAGAATCGGAACAAGAATCAATGTTGGAAGCTTTAGATAGTGTGCAAGAAATTCACATTGGTGATACTGTTCAAGGGGAAATTTTGAAAATTCAAGATAACAAACAAGCAATTGTTGGCATTCTTGGTGGAGGTGTAGAAGGCGTTATTCCTAACAACGAGCTATCTGCCGCACCTTTTGAAGACGTTACAGAAATTGTAAATGTTGGTGATATTGTTGACTTAGTTGTCATCAAAGAAATTAAAGAAAAAGAAAATGGTAGCTTTTTACTTTCTAAACGTCGTATTGATGCTAAACAAGTATGGGAGAAAATTCAAAAAGACTTTGAAGCTGGAACAATTATTGAAGCTCCAGTAAAAGAAGTTGTTAAGGGTGGACTAGTTGTTGATGCAGGTGTTAGAGGATTTGTACCAGCCTCAATGGTAGACATTCAGTTTGTTGATGATTTTTCAGAATACAAAGGAAAAATTATGGCATTCAAAATTATGGAAATAGAGCCTAGTGAAAATCGTTTAATTTTATCACATAAAGCTGTTTTACAAGCTGAAAGTGATTTAAATAAAAAGAAAGTGATGCAAGAATTGAAAGAAAACGATACTGTTAAAGGTAAAGTTGCTCGCTTAACAAACTTTGGCGCTTTCATTGATTTGGGTGGAGTTGACGGATTGGTTCATATTTCTCAAATTTCTTATGATCATGTTAAAAATCCAGCAGATATCTTATCAGTAGGACAAGAAGTTGATGTGAAAATTCTTTCTGTTGACGAAGAGGCTGGTCGTATCTCATTATCTATCAAAGATACGTTACCTGGACCTTGGGATGACATTGAAGACCGTGCAGGAGTCGATACTGTTTTAGATGGCAAGGTTAAGCGATTAACCAGTTTCGGGGCCTTCGTTGAAGTTTATCCAGGCGTAGAGGGACTTGTTCACATCTCTCAAATTTCTCACAATCATATTGCCACACCTCACGAAGTGTTGAGTGAAGGCCAAGAGATTAAAGTTAAAGTGCTTGATTTAAATACTGAAGATCAACGTTTATCGTTAAGTATTAAGGCACTAGAAGACAAACCACAACAACAATCAAAACCTCAAGAAGAAAAGTACGAGATGCCAGAAATGGATTCAGGATTTACTATAGGAGATATTCTTGGAGACCAACTTTCTGATATTACTTCCGATGAAGAAGATACTGATTAAAACTAAATTAGTTTAGATAAAAAATAAAGACAGGTGGCACTCTTTAGCCGCCTGTCTTTATTTGCTTGAAAGTAAGAATAAAAGACGAAGTTTACTCGTTAAAGCGGTTTTATTAAGCAAAAGCTTGCAAATTCAAGCTTTGTTCTATAAACTAACTAAAGAAATAAGAAATTAATTAGAAGGAGGCTAAAGCAATGGCAAAACCAGTTATCGCCATCGTTGGTCGTCCAAACGTAGGAAAATCAACAATTTTTAACCGAATCGTAGGCGAACGTATTTCAATTGTAGAAGATATTTCAGGAGTAACTAGAGACCGTATTTACTCTCAAGCTGAATGGTTAGGAAAAGAGTTTAATTTGATTGATACAGGCGGAATTGATTTAGGAGACGAACCTTTCCTTGATCAAATAAAATACCAAGCAGAGATTGCAATGGAAGAAGCAGACGTGATTATCTTTATTACAAATAGTCGAGATAGCGTCACAGATGCAGATGAAAATGTCGCGAAAATTTTATATCGTACAAAAAAACCTGTACTATTAGCAGTAAATAAAGTAGATAATCCCGATATGCGTGCAGAAATATTTGATTTTTATACGCTTGGATTGGGCGAACCTTACCCTATTTCAGGAAGTCATGGATTGGGTATCGGAGATTTACTTGATGCAGCAGTGAATCATTTCCCTGAAGAAGAAGAGGAAGAATACGATGACTCAGTTATAAAATTCAGTCTTATCGGCCGACCAAATGTTGGTAAATCTTCTATTATCAATGCTATGTTAGGTGAAGAACGCGTTATTGTATCAAGTGTAGCAGGAACAACTCGTGATGCTATTGATACACAATTTACAGATAACGAAGGAACAGAGTTCGTCATGATTGATACAGCTGGAATGAGAAAACGTGGTAAAGTATACGAATCAACTGAAAAATACAGCGTCATGAGAGCACTTAGAGCAATCGAGCGTTCAGATGTTGTTTTAGTTGTATTAAATGCTGAAGAAGGTATAAGAGAGCAAGATAAAAAAGTTGCCGGCTATGCACATGAAGCAGGTAAAGGAGTTATCATTGTTGTAAACAAGTGGGATACTCTTGATAAAGACAACAATACCGTTAAAGATTTTGAAAGAGACATTCGTAGCGAGTTTGCTTATTTGAGCTATGCACCAATCGTATTTGTTTCAGCAGTTACAAAACAGCGCTTAAACAAATTACCTGAAATGATTAAACGAGTAAGTGAAAATCAACGTTTACGTATTCAATCATCTGTTTTAAACGATGTGATTTTAGATGCTGTAGCGATGAATCCTACTCCAACAGATAAAGGTAAGAGATTGAGAATTTTCTACGCAACACAAGTAGCAATCAAGCCACCAACATTTGTTGTATTCGTAAACGATCCTGAGATGATGCATTTTTCTTATTCACGTTTCTTAGAAAATCGAATAAGAGATACTTTTGTTTTTGAAGGAACGCCTATACGAATCCTTACACGTCAAAGAAAATAATGGCTAAAAAGAAGAAATGAAAAAGCGAAATGGGATATTTTAACATATTTATCATGGTGTTACAAACAATAATCTGTTTTATGTAAAAAAGCTACTAAAATAGCAAGAAATAGATTAAAATCATTGCAGTAACAGTATTTGTATGATATCTTTTTAGATGAAATGTAAATCGCAACATCTAAAACAGCATTTCGACTATCTTCATTTTTGGACCACTCAAAAATGATATTATGATTTTTATTTGCTTCGTAAAAAAAGCAACTATTCTTCTTTTCGAGGAGGTGAAATATACATGGCTAACAAAGCAGAGTTAATCGAAAACGTAGCAACTTCAACAGGTTTGACTAAAAAAGATGCAACTGCAGCAGTAGAAGCTGTCTTCGAAACAATCCAAACAACTTTGAGCAAAGGTGAGAAAGTTCAAATTATTGGTTTTGGTAACTTTGAAGTTCGCGATCGTGCTGCACGCAAAGGACGCAACCCTCAAACAGGGGAAGAAATCCAAATTGCTGCAAGCAAAGTTCCGGCATTCAAACCAGGTAAAGCACTTAAAGATGCAGTTAAATAACACAAACGCTAGAACCCTTGGTACATAAGGGGTTCTAGCTGTTATTTTATATAGACATTGTTAAAACTAGCAAATAACTAGCAAAAATTTATAAACCACTAGCTTCAAGTTGCTCAATTATGTTCGTTTTCATCGAACTTGTGACATGAGTATAGATACGATTTGTAATATCTGCATCCTCATGGCCAACACGACCCATGATTGCTTTTATAGGTATTCCTTTTTCAGATAATAAGGAGATGTGGGAGTGTCTAAAGATGTGAGACGCTATATTAAACGCATTGTTTTGCATAGGGGTTCCGCTTTTAGTAACAAAGATATAATTTCCTTTTAAATATTTCTTACTATCAACTCTAACTAAATGGTTTTCTCCAACACTTCTTTCAACTAATTCAATTGTTCTTTTTGTTAAACTAAGTTTTCTATTTGATTTAGCCGTTTTTGTAGGACCTTTTTTTGATTTCTTATACCCATTCGTTTTATCTAGGGTGCCAGTTATCGAAACAAGCCTACCTGAGAGGTCGAAGTCATCTTTCCTAAGTATTACTGCTTCGCCAAATCGCATGCCTGTTAGGTACATAAATTCGGCTAATCTAGCCGTTCGATAAGTAGAAGGCCTTCTATATAGTTTAGTTAACAAAATCTCAACTTCTTCTTTTTCTAAAAACTTATTCTCAATCCGTTGTATATCTGCTAATGTTTTAGCCTTCTTCACTAATACAACACTATCTAATGGATTTTTATCAATGTATTCCATCTGATAAGCGTATTTAAAAAGTAATCCTAAAGTAGATTTAAAAGTAGATACATACTGATCAGAATAATCTAACTGATTAAAAAACTTCTGAAGATACTTAGCGTCAATTTTGCTAATTAATATATCATTATCTACATAAATTAAAATATGTTTTTTTACAGATTCATAAACCACGATAGAAGATGGTCTTAATGAGCGCATATGAGCGTTGTGCCATTCTTTACAGGCTTCATGGAGTTATGAGTTGCTGTTCTCTTTCATCGAGAGCGATGGCTATTTTGTCATCTAGAAGTCTTTGGGCTTTCTTACGAGCTTGAGGAGAATTACTTGTTAGTATAGTTGACTTCGTTTTATTTTTTTCAGAATATGGATCTTTATATCTTTCAAAGAAATGAAATCTTCCATCTTTCATTTCTTTAATCCACATAGATAAAACCTCCTGTTTTATGCTACAATAGGATATAGAAAAGAGACCTATTGCAGGTTGATTTTTTCGTTGAACACCACTTTCGCTTTAGTCGGGGAGAGTGGTGTTTTTTAGTAATAGATTTAACTTAAATCTTGTTATATTTATAAAAAAATAGTAAACTATGGATAAAGTTAAAGGTCAATCTTCCTAAAAGAAGCAAACCTTTTACCATCTGCTCAAAAGTCTTCATCCATTTTAATGGAATTGAAGACTTTTTTATTTTACTTTATCTTTTCTAAGTTACCATTAATCAACAAATCATAAGCGAAGAATAACTTGCGCAATGGGCTTCTCAGATTAGTTTTTGTCTTATTACTTTGCACGAACTTTGGAAAAGCATCATGTAGTATATATTCTGTTAACTCTTCTTTGTCGATAGATATAATATTGTTGATAACAACTTCAATTTCTTTAGTTGCTGGAAAACTATGATTTTTTATTTCTTCTATGTTATTAATATGAATTGATTTTATTGAGTCATTTAACGAATAAATCACACTCTCAATAGTAGACATGTTCTCAATTTTATTATTTAATTTCGTTATAATTTCTCTATCTAGATTTAAAGAAAGAACGTCGTTTTCTTTTAAATACTTTGAAAAAGGTGTCTTTGTTAGCTTACTACCATCCTTTGCAGCAAAAGTCAGTGCTATAGAGGGTAAAATTTCGTCATCATTGAACAAATAATCTTTTAAGTAGTTAACAATATCTGGATATACGAACATGTATTTTTTATTTCCTAAAGCAACAACTATAGGTTTACCAGCAGCTATTTGTTCTTCTAAGTCATCAAGTTGATTGGGAGATACTAAAACAGCATCTAAGGATCCTTTAGTTCCAGCAGCTAGAACTATCTCTTTAATTGCACTTTGATATCTTAGTACTTCGTAAGGAGTTAATCCTTCATTGATTTGAGATATTTTTTCGTATAATTTTCCATAATTATCTGTAGAAATATGAATGTAGCCAATATCTAGTGCTTCATCTCTGCTCATTTGCTCTATGAGATTATCTTCATTTTTTAAATACTCAACAATCACTATTCGATTAGATGATTTACGTATATCTTCTTTTGGTAGTTGGGCTGAAAAATCAGTTAGTAATTTTCTGACATTTCTATCAGTTAACGAATAACCTAAAAAGATTATTGGCGATTCTAGTAGAGTTGACAATATTTTTGCACTAATTAGAACAGAGTTTGAATCGTATCTTTCGTAATCTTTTTCGTTAATGACAATACTTTCTGGATAATTTACATCACCATGAATTTTATAAAGTTCTGCCCAATCTAAGGTTTTGTCAAAGAAACCCTTTTGACCAATATATATTTTGGGTTTGGCACCAAGTTCTTCGAGTAAATTTTCTGTCAACATGTCATAATTTGTCGTTACAATAACTCGTGCTTTAGAAAGAAATTTTTTATAAGACTCAATTTCTGTTTTCATACTTTCTTTAAATTCATAGTCTTTAAATTTTGACGCTAAATCATATTTGAATGGTGATATATTTTTGTTATACGCCTGGTCTATAGATAATCCTGCTAAAGAAAAGACTTCTTCATAAAACAAATCGTCAAATTTCTTGTTTATATATAGTGCAACAGCTGAATTTACGTTAAAGTCTTTTTCTTCTTCTGTTAAATTGGAACTTGAATTTGCTTTTATTTTTCTTAAATGAGTATAAAAATTTTCCTTTTCTCCTATTTTCCCCCAATACCCTTTTAATAATTCTTCCCATGTTGGAAAGTCTTCCAAATATCTTTTTGAAATTCCTGAACCTATAAATACAACTGGATAACTATTATCATCTATAATGTCTTGAAGCATTTTCCTCCTCCGTTCTATAATTTTTTGAAAATAATATTTTTTTACACCTCACTCCTAGCCGACCAAAGTTAGGGAGTGTTTTTTTATTTCTTAGAAATTAATACTTCAATACCCGATTTAGTCTTTCCAATAGTATTGTTGTATTTATCGATATAAATAGAATCAAACAAAGGTGCAACAATACCGCCAACTTCGCAAAAATCTTCTTTTGATAAATCATCGTAGCCTTTATACTTCTTTTTTATATCAAACGGAACAATGTTATTTTCCTTCATTATTTACACTCCTATCGATAGCTGCTTTACCACTCCACAAAAAGAATATATGTATTTACTTAATTTTAAAATCCCATCCTAAACCAAGTTTGAAAGTTTCCAGGACATCAGAGTAATTGAAATGACCCTCGGATTCCTCAATAAGATTATTCATCATGAAAGAGTTTGCTTCGTTCTCCATTTTTAATTTAAATGATGATCTGCTATATAAAGGAGAAAATTCTTTGTGGTTTAAAGCATGACCCAACTCATGAAGAATAACTTCTTTTTGTCTCTTTTCATTTAAATTCTGATTAATGAATATAGTTTTTAAATCTGAATTGTAGTATCCATTATTTTCTAATTCAATTAAAGCCAGCTCAATATCATTAGATTTGAGCAGATTAAAGATGCCATCCATATAATCATCCTCACTTATTACTAAATCTTCCCTCAAGGTAAGCTCTAATAGCTTCTCTATCATTTTCAGTCATTGGTTTACCGTCGAAACTCATTGTATTGTCTAGTATTTCATTTAGATCAATAGGCATAGGCACATTGGATTTTGAAGGTATTTCAGTTCTTCCTAATAAGTAATCAGTTGATACGTTAAAATAATCTGCAACTTTACGGATTTTATCAACGCCAGGCGTAGCTGTATCCCAACGTCTTATCGTACCATTTCCATAACCTAAATCTTCTTCTAGCTTGCGAATAGATATCTTTTTTTCAGAAGAAAGATATTTTATTTTTTCATATAATCTCACTTGTATCAACCTTTCGAAAGCCCAAAAGGAATAGTTTATACAAATATGCTACAAAATGGTTGACGTGTAGATTATTTGAATATGTACTAAGTCCATAAGCTAATTTATTCAGCTAACAAGCAGACTTCAATAAACCATTGAATAGCGTTTCCCAACGTATTAACAGTACATCTGTAGGCTTATTTAACTATGGATTGATTGTAGCATATTTGTATACAAGTGTAAACTGTTAGCTGATACTTTTAGCTTATTTACTAAAAAAATTTAAAGGAGTGAAATCATGAGCAACGATTTGTCTATAAAAGTAAGAGTTAAGTTAGTTGAAAAGAATCTAACAATGACAAAACTAGCAAAAGAGCTTGGAATGTCTACTGCTTATCTTTCAGACATTATTAATGGTAAGAAAGATGGCCCTAAAGCACAAGAACACGTTAAGCGAATAAAAAAGATATTAAGTATCTAGGAGGATAAATAAATGAACGAGGAAAGCTTGAGAGAAAATATAATCAAAAATGCTCAATACTTAAATTCTTTATTGGAACAAGAATTATATCGTATTGAGCAAAATAAAAGTGTTAATGTATCTGAACAAGTTTTGAAGTTAGCAAATGTAACAATTGAAATGACTTCTCTAGTTATCCAAATATCGGACATTGATGCAATTATCCAAAATACGATGAGCTAGTGACATCATACTGAAAGCAGTTATAGCATCTGTCTCTAGAGTTATATCAAATAACTTAGGTGTATGTGCATTTGGATTTCTATACAAAGAAACTATAGTTTCAAGTAAGTTTTTTAAACCATTATATAAACTTCTATCTGTATCATTCGATAACATATTACCCTTTATTAATATAACAGGATTTTTAGATGATAAAGATTGGTGAATGAGTTTTGTTCCATCTAGTTCTAATTCTGACAAATCCCTAACTCTCTGAAGAACACTTTTGCTAGCTTCTAAGATTGCATGAAAATAATTATTTTGAAAGAACTCTTCTCTGCAAAATAACATTATATTGGGATGGATTTCGTACATTCTCAATTTATCTTGAAAAGAATTTAATCTTACTTGAGCTTCAGCAACAGTTTCGACTGAATCTGTTACTATTATTTTTCCTCGATTCGTAAGCTCATATCCATAAAAGATAAGTTTTGAATTGATTTCTTTACAATTGTCATTCCAAGATTCTTGGGAATTCACAAAATTAATCGGCTTCATGATAAACTCAACAGTTTTGAAAAAAGGTTTCGCACTTTTGTCTTTTTTGCATTCACGAATAATTGCTTCACTTAATCTTTTCCATTTAGTCGTTACAGGCCTTCCACATTTAACAATATCAGAATCGAAAAAATTTAATATAGAGAACATATTTGTAATTTTAGAACCAGATGTTAATTCTCCTAATACTCTACAAACATGGTCAATAACAATATTATCTATATTTAGTGCCAATATTATTTCACCTCCTTGTTTAGAGTGATTATCTCACTATTAAATAACAAATGGAATAAAGAAATAGAAAGTGGGAAATATAATATGACAAATCTAATTGAAATGAAACCAGCACAAACAATTGAATCAAGAGAAGTAGCAGAAATGTTAGGTAAAGAACACAGCAAATTAATGAGAGATATTCGTGGCTATTCGAAAGATTTAGCCGAAGCCAATATTGGACTGGGTGATTTCTTCGTAGAATCGGCTTATCAAGATGCAAACAATCAAAGTCGCCCATGCTTCCTTTTAACAAAACAAGGGTGCGAAATGGCGGCCAACAAATTAACTGGTAAAAAAGGAACGTTATTCACTGCAAGATATGTTCAAAAATTTAATCAGATGGAGCAGTCAAACGTTGATTCTTACATGATTGCTGATCCAATTGCTAGAGCGAAACAATGGATTGAAGAACAACAACAAACTCAACTTCTAATTGAAAGAACAGCGATTCAAGAACAACTGATAGCAGAATACGAACCTAAGATAACTTATCTGGATGAAATTCTCAATTCCAAGAACACAATGACAATCACTCAAATAGCTGCTGACTACGGAATGAGTGGCCAAGAGCTAAATAGAATTCTTTGGAATAACGAGATACAAAGAAAAGAAGGCGGTCAATGGGTGCTTTATAGAAAACATATGAATAACGGATACACGAAATCAAAAACGGTCATTAAAGAAACAGGTGCTTATCCACAAACTAAATGGACTCAAAAAGGAAGGATATTTATTCATAACTTGCTTGAATCACTTGGCTACCTAGCTGTTATGGATAACGAACAAACAGAAATGGAGGTATAAACATGAAAATAGTATTAAAAATAGCAATAGCCCTCACAGCTATTAGATTAGCAGTGAAGGTTAACGAAGTGAAGAAAGATGTTTGATTTCAATAGTACGGAGGTGTTTCTCCTACAAATTGTCTTGGGCCCTTTGTTTGGTATATCTCTGGTAAGTATCTTGGGAAATTCATATCAGTTTGTTCCATATCTACAAAAGATTCCAAAATGGGTGCTGCTATGTCTGGATATCCTAGTGTTTTTGCTAATTTGCTGGCTTCTTGTAATGATTTTCTAATAATTTCATCAAATAAATCAGATGATTTTATCAAATTATGTCGATAATTTTCTCTATATTCATTTTCCCCAAAAAACATAGCAGCTCCTGATGTAGAGACATTATACTCAGGAATTATTTTTACTATAGATGGCGGTAAAAGTTCAAGGTTTCCTTTTAATAATGTCGAAAATGGATCTGTATTCTTCTTATGCTCACCAGGAGCATTGTACCAAGCAGCGACAAACCAATAATAGGTTAAATTATCTTTGTTGGCAGATATCAAAAGCTTCATTAGGGGAACGTAATAATTTTTATAAGCTTTGTCCTTAGTTTCTAACTGAAAATTGTCTTTAACAGCTTTTCTACCTAACCAATTAGAAATGAAAATAGAAGTTATAGAGACTATGGAACTTATTAATATTTGAATAGACATTTAAGTTTCTCAACTCCTTAATATTATTTTATTAGATTATTTGATATTAACAATATCGTCTTACTACAAAAAGAAATGGAGATGTAAATATGAAAATATTATTAAAAATAACATTAACCCTCATAGTTATTGGAGCAATTGTAAAGGAGATAAACAAGAGTAAAAGTACCACCCCAACTAAAAAAGAACAATTACAGTTGTTAAATGATAGACTAATCAACCAAGTAAATGTTTTACAAGAAAATACTCACATCATGCAAGAATGGTTCGTTAAAGAAATTGAAAAAAATGCAGTTGAAAAATACCAATTGTTGATTAAAAAAATTTAACCTTTATGGCAATTGACGCTGCAATAATAGCATCCATCGAACTCGTGATGTGGATTAATAGTCTGCATATGTTTTATAGCTTCTTGGCAATTAGAGAACCACCCCACTTCAATGGTATTTGTAAGAGATGGACCCTGATTACAATTTTGAATATGGATTTCATGTCTTCCTTTATCGTCTGTAAGTTTGTTGCAAATATAATTCGGCATAGTTTTTTCACCTCGCTTAATTTATTTTATATAAATCTCAGTTGGTAGATTGGTCGATTTATATGAATCAATTATAAATTAACTTTGATTATTTATCAATATCTAGATAATAACATTATTTATAAAAGGAGGTATACACAACATGTTGTGGTTGGAAGTTGAAAAGATTATGAAAGAAAAAGGATCAAACCAGACTACTTTGGCTAAAAAAATAGGTACCAGTCAGTCAGTTTTAGCAGAACTAAAAAGAGAGAATATAAAAAAACCTAGTTTTGATTTAGTTTGCAAAATTGCCGAAGCGTTAGAAGTTAGTCTAGATGAATTCAAATAAATGAAGGGAGGTACGAATCATGAAGACTCCAACAATCAACGAATTAATCGAAATGTCAGAAGGAAAAGAAGTCGTTGCTGAATGGGATAGAAAGAAAGAACTCTTAAAAAGATTTAATGGTATGTCTAGATCAACACTTGATAACTATCAAAGTGAAATGGAGAGTATACCTGAATTCTCTAAAGGAGTTATAAAGCCTGGTCATTCAACTACTTTTATTAATATAGATGTTTTTATTCAATATCTTAAATGGAAAGAAAAAAACCGCTATCTAAGTAAAAAAGTATCACCACGTGAATTTTCAAATATCTTAAAAGAGGAGGTAATATGATGCCATTTCATTACTGGATAGCAGTATTCGCAATGTTGTCATTTGTTTTAAACGGCGCTGCATTAGCTGCAAAGATAGGCTGGGAAACCTATCTGGAATGCAAAGATGAACCCGATGAATATTGGGGTGAATAGTGATGAAGCCTTGTCTTATTTGCAAATTCAATACAACAAGGCATTAATCAATAAAGATTTGATAGAGAGCCTTAAAGGCGTAAAGAAAGAAGCAGGTAAGTATAAGAAGGTTATTAGTAAAAAGCAATACAAATTGTTTATGAACGAAATTACTGAATTGTTTATGAACGGAATTACTGAAGCGATTCAAGAATTTGATAATCAAATAAAAAGAGAAAATCTATTATCTAAGGATCCTTTCAACGAACTAACAAAAGAAGAATGGCGAGGGTATGTATGAAGCTATGAAACAAAACAAAAAAGGCTAACAAATAGGCACATTTGTTAGCCAATAAATTTAAGCTTGCAGCAATAAATTTGTCTTAATTATAACATTCAATTGTTTAATTTAGAAGCAAAAGCAATCTATGCATATATTTGTAGCTTTGCTGGAACAGGAACAAGCGCATTTCCTGGTATAAAAATCATTCGTTCGATAACCTTTTGTGAAAGAGTGGGACTATCCAAAACGGTGCCATTAGAAAGAAACGTTAAATACTGACTAGTTGAAGACCCCTATATTCAAGGGTCGTTAGTTGATTTCACGACTAATTAAAAAGTCGTTTATTTAAAAATATCAAATAGTGAAAAAGTGGTCTTCTTATACACGTTATTGTAGGCCGCTTTCTTAGGATTCTTTATCCAACCCATTCCTTTTTTACCGTAACCAGGAATTACCGCTTTTTTAATTGCTCGTTTTGCTCTGCCAGTCGTTCTAGCGCTGATAGATTTTTTTATACTTGGTTTTCTTAACCCGAATTTCATTGTTTTCACTCCTATCAATAGATTTTTTATAGCAACAATTGAGAGCAGAAGATAATAAGCCTTCTTTTTTAATCAGTAAAAGAAGCTAGTAAAAAAATCATTTACTAACTTGAAGCTAGTAAATGACCTATTTGAAAGTATCTACCTAAGAGGAGAAGACGATTAGAACGCTTTATTCAAACTCTAGTTCAACTAACATTTCGTCTAGATTCTCAATAGATTCCGTCTTTTCAATGTATTCAACCCATGATTTATAAGGATCAGAGGAATTTTCTTTGACAACCCATTTAAATTTATCGTAAACATTTTTCATTAATTCTAACCATAATTTATCGACGGCTCGATCTAATTTTGTTTCATTCCATTTTTTTGCAGGTGCTCGTCTACCATTTCGAGCTTCTTGATCCACTAAAGCTTTTTGATAAAAGGCATCTCTAGCACTTAGATTTTTTTCCATATATTCCACAAATTCTTTAAAGTTCATTCGTATTCACCACCTAGTAAATTTTAGCTTTGCTGCTTACTTATATAAGTTACCTGTATTTTTTAACCAACAAGAAAAATTTTAGCATGCTATCCTTCAATAATTTTAACATAAAACCAGAACTTTATTCTTAAATTTTTAAATAAATAAATAGAAATCTATTGACAGGATTAACTCTAAGTAAAAATCATTTATTTAGATGTGACTTTTTTAATGGACACGTTTTTTCATCGTAAACATTTATTCCCAAATGAAACAAGAATTATGTTAAAATCAATAGATATAAAATGAATGAAGGTTTATGAAAGAGGTAGGTTATATGCATAATGGAGATAAGATGATCAAAGCGTTAGAAAACAATCAACTTGAAGAGGCGAATACATTTTTTGAGCAAGCTTTGAAAGTAGATTCTGATGAACAACTTTATGATTTAGCGGATAACTTATACCATTTAGGTTTTTTAGAAGAAACAAAACAAATTTATAAACAACTATTAGAAACGTACACCGAAGAGGATGAGCTAAAGATTGGATTAGCCGAAATTGAAATTGAATCAAACCGTATCGATGAGGCGATGGATTGGCTTTTACAAGTTTCGGAGATGAGTGAATCCTACCCGCAAGCGCTATTGGTTCATGCTGATTTGTATCAAGTACAAGGATTATATGAAGCTAGCGAACAAAAATTATTAAAAGCAAAAGAACTTTTACCTGAAGAACCGGTTATTTTCTTTGCTTTAGCCGAACTTTATTTTTCAATGGGAAAATACGCTCAAGCTATTCATGGCTATGAAGAATTACTGGCTCAAGGATACAACGAATTTTCAGGTATCACATTAGCTGCTCGCTGTGGGGCTTCTTATAGCGCGCTAGGTGACTTAGAACAAGCCGCTCTATACTTTGAGCAAAGCGTAGAAGAGAACGAGACAGTCGATGCTTTATTCGAATTGGGGATTACGTATTATCAGCAAAAGGAATTTAAACGTGGCAATGAATTGTTTTTCAAATTAAAAAAATTAGATCCAAGTTACACTTCTGTTTATCCGAACTTAGCTAAAGGGTTAGAAGAAGAAAATCAACTCGAAAAAGCGAATGAAGTTATTCGAGAAGGGTTGCAGATGGATCAATACAACGATGAGTTATTTGCTGTAGGAGCAGAGATTGCAATTAAGTTAGAAGACGAAGTGACAGCTGAAGAATATTACTTAAAAGCTCAAGCGCTAGCGCCTGACAGCGAAGGAGTACAATTAGCCTATACCAACTTATTATTAAAACAAGAACGATTCGAAGATGCGATTAAACGGATTGAAGAAGCTTTGTCTCATGAACAAGTCGATCCTCAATTTTATTGGAATGCTGCTTTAGCCTATGATAAAGTCGAGAATTATGAAAGGGCAGAGTACTTTTTTAAACAAGGTCATTCTTTCTTAAATCAAAATAAAGAATTTTTAAAAAGTTACATTTATTTCTTAAGAGAAGCTGGTGAGAGAGTTATTATTAGGACTGTCTTAACTGAATATTTAGTCTTAGAACCATCAGATGCAGAAATGTTAGAGCTTTTAGAAGCAAATAATACAAACTATTAGTCTTGTAAGCTATAATGGAAGTAAGCTTAGAACAAGGAGGTTTTAAAATGAACATCAAAGTATCTTTAGAATCAAAAAAAGAATTTCTTGGTTGGTTTTTAGATTCTTATCAATTGAAAAGAAGAGAGTCTATGTGGATTTTAAATTATTTATTAAATCATGACATTGTTTTAGGTAAAGTTCACTTTGTTGAAAATG
Source organism: Carnobacterium sp. TMP28 (assembly GCF_047553015.1). Classification (GTDB taxonomy): domain Bacteria; phylum Bacillota; class Bacilli; order Lactobacillales; family Carnobacteriaceae; genus Carnobacterium_A. Next base: position 1,167,695 of record NZ_CP180212.1, on the reverse strand, counting down.
TTGAAATCACGCCTAGAGGAATGATGATGTCAACTATTGAAACAGATAGTAAGCCATTTTTATTTTATAAAGAAGGCATCTTGTTCGAAGATCCTGAGCAGGCTTTTCATGAAATACGATTAAACTGGCACGAAGATATCTATATGGAGTTAATTTTCAATGACCCTTGGAAAGCTTACCACTATTTAGGAGTGTTAGAAGATAACCCTTACCACAAATGGAATGAATCTTTGGATGTGAATTTGGAAATAGAAGTAGAACAGGCGTTAGCTGCACTAACTTTAACTAATCAAATAGATATGATGATGAATCAGATAGATGCTGCCTTAGAAAATGATGATAAAGAAAGCTTTATTCAATTATCTAATCACTTAAAAAGAATTAAAAAAAATGAATCTAAGACAGAAAAAAAACCAAATCATTAACTGGTTGGTTTTTTTTTGACATTTATTGTCTGTTAAACAGACTGTCTGTCTTGTAACTTAGTGACTTTTTGGTACTATTAAAAAGAGTTAAACTAATGGAATCATTAGTAGATTTTTTAAATGAGCAAAGAAATAAACAGTTAAAAATGAATGAAAAAGAAGCAATTGAAGAAAGGATGGAGACAATGATTAACGTAATCGTAGCAGGATTTAAAGGGAAAATGGGTTCAACAGCAACAAAAATGGTATTAGATAATGAGGATTTCACTTTGGTTGGTGTCTTAGATCCAATAGTTGAGCAAAAAAACCTAAGTGCGATTCCAGAGTTTTCTTTTGCAGATGTTCCAATCTTTAATGATAAAGAAACGATGGTTCAAACAATTAATGCGGATGTCTGGATCGATTTTACAATCCCAGATGTTGCGTACGAAAATACTCGTTTTGCATTAGAAAATGGTATTCGTCCAGTAGTAGGAACGACAGGTTTTTCAGAAGAAAATCTCAAAGAGTTAACGGCATTGTCACTTTCTAATAAAACAGGTGGATTGATTGCGCCTAATTTTGCTATTGGAGCGGTATTGATGATGCAATTTTCAGCTAAGGCTGCACGTTATTTCCCGGATGTAGAAATTATTGAACTGCACCATGATAACAAATTAGACGCACCGAGTGGAACAGCTATTAAAACAGCCCAAATGATTTTTGAAGAAAGAGGCGAATATAGTCAAGGACATCCCGATGAAAAAGAGAGCCTAACAGGTGCTCGTGGAGCAGATTACAAAGGTATGAAAATCCATAGTGTGCGTCTGCCTGGCTTAGTAGCTCATCAACAAGTTCAATTTGGTAGTGTTGGTGAAGGACTGACAATCCGACATGATTCCTATGATCGTTCTTCATTTATGACGGGTGTGGCGTTAGGTTGCACTAAAGTTATGGAGCTAGAAAAAATAGTTTATGGATTGGAAAACATTCTATGATCCACGATAATCTTCTATTTACTAAAGCCTTACCTATTATTACAGAAATAAAAAAGGCGGGCTATGAGGCTTATTTTGTTGGTGGTTGTGTTCGTGATGCGTTGTTAAATAAGGAAATCAATGATGTTGATTTAGCTACCAGCGCATTTCCAGCAGAGATAAAAGCTATTTTTTCTAAAACGATTGATGTGGGGATTGAACATGGTACTGTGATGGTATTAAGAAACGATGAGACCTATGAAGTAACGACTTTCAGAACTGAATCGACCTACCAAGATTTTAGAAGACCCGATCAAGTCGTCTTCGTTCGCTCATTAAAAGAAGATTTAAAACGTCGTGATTTTACAGTTAATGCTTTAGCGATGACCGAAGATGGCGAGATTATAGATTATTTTGATGGTGTTAATGATTTAACTAATGGGTTAATAAAAGCGGTTGGTTCTCCAAAAGAACGTTTTTTTGAGGATGCTCTTCGGATGATGAGAGGGGTACGCTTTGTTAGCCAATTAGATTTTAATATGGATTCTGAAACAAAAAAAGCCATCTTTCTTCATCGAGCCTTGCTAGCAAAAATTGCTGTCGAAAGAATTCAAGTTGAGTTTATGAAACTATTGCTTGGTGAGGGACGTCAAAAAGGGCTGAATTTATTTATAGAATCAGCATTATATTCCTATTGTCCTGGATTAGCTGAGTATCAAAAAGAACTGCTGTATTTTGCCTCGTTAAAAAACGATCAAAATCATAAATTGCCGTCTCCAGTAGCTGCTTGGACGTTGTTGTTGTTTACTTTAGAAAAACATGAAGAGGATGTCGATTCATTTTTGAGAGCATGGAAATGTTCTAAAAAGATGATTCAACAAGTGAAAATAGCTTTAAAGGCCTTAACTTTAAGAGTGAAACAACCGTTAGATCCGTTATTATTGTATCAATCTGGTTATGCTATTATTCTTGAAGTAGAAGAATTATTACTCTTTTTAGATAAACCAGCAGACTTAACTAGACTCGAAGAACTACTGAATCAGTTGCCTATAAAAGATAAAAAAGAAATGACTGTTAGTGGTTTTGATTTAGTAGCTTATTTCAATAAATCTCCTGGCAAATGGCTAGGTGAAGCCTTAGATAAAATAGAAATAGCTATTGTATTAGGCGATGTTGCTAATGAAAAAGAAGTCATTTTAAGTTGGCTATCAGAAGCTAACGAAATAAAAAAATAGGTTTGATTTGAACTAGTTTCATTCATGCGAATGTTAGTATCTATAGGTTAAAAGAATAAGCGCCCTTACTTTCAGTTAAAATTAATTAACTGAAAGTAAGGGCGCTTATTTATTGATTTCTTTCAATAGAAACGGTTACTAGTTACTCAGAATTATTTTCTTCATCTTTTTCATTAGTTTCATCAGAAGCATCTTTCTTAACAGTGCCAGCATCATCATAGTGGATAGTGTCACCGGCTAAATCACGATCAACATCATAAGGGCCTGCTACCTCAGAAAAGTAACGATTGTACCGTTTTTTAAATTGTTCTAATAAATACTCTAGTATGACCTTAATCATTGCAAACAAAGGAACACCTAAAATAACTCCAACAATACCTAAAATATTTCCCATTACTAACAAGACGATGATGATAGTTAGTGGATACATTTTTAGATTCTTACCCATAATGGTTGGTTCAATGATATTTCCTTGGACAAACTGACCTACTATCCAAACAATAGCCATTTTTAATAGCATGCCAGGTGAAGTGAAGGCAGCAACGATTAAGGCAGGAATAACGCCAATTGTTGCGCCAATGAAAGGGACAATAGCTGTGACAGCAGCGATAATCGCTAAAACGAAAGCATAGTCCAAACCAATAATCAAATACCCAAAGAATAGCAAAACGCCTAAACTAAGGGCGACAATAATCTCTCCTTGAATGTAGGATCTGACAACACTTGAAATGCGTGTAGAGACTGTTTGAATAGCATCACGAAAAATAGGAGGAATGATTTTCATCATAAAGGGTTTGAATTTTCCTTTATCTGCTAGCATAAAAAAGAGAATAACCGGGAAAGTAACAATAACTGAGACAACTGTTGATATCGTCGAAAAGACGCTAATGATTTCTTGAGAAGAACTTCCAATCCAATCCATCACTTTTGCTGGAATATCTCCGACGACTTTATCTAAATTATTCATAGCATTTTTATAATAACTTTCAAATACACTTCCAGAAACGATTTCTTCTAGTCTTTGTTTCAATGTATCGACGTAACTAGGAAAGTCCAAAACAAAGTCACTGATTTGTTCAGATAAAATAGGAACGAATAAAATAATTCCGTATCCAATCAAAACTATGGAAAGGACAAAGACAATTGCTGTACCGATGTTTCTTTTTAGACCTCGTTTTTCCATCCAAGAAATCAAGGGGTCTAATAAATGATAAAAGACTACTGCAAGAATCAAAGGAGCGACAATCGTACTAAAAGCAATTTGTAGGGGCTTAAAAATAAAAGAAACTTGATTAAAAAGTAGGATCAAAAGAGCGATTAGAATGAATACAACTAAAGTGAAAACTAATTTTTTACCACCCCAAAAGTAAATGAAACGATTATCTTTATCGGCTTTCGTATGTTCATTATTTTTTTCCTGCATAAGCACACCTCTTTTAAATAGTAATGGTCTTTATTTTAACATATACTCACTAAGATTATCCTCTCTTAAGGTACGAAAACAAGCATATAAAATTAGTTTCAAAAAATACTCAGTGAAAAAAGCGTCCTTTATTGAACCCTTAACTGTATTTGTCTAAGTTTTGATACTAATTTCTTTAAATTAGAAAGAAGTTTACTCATTTTAAAAGAAGAAGAATCTCATTTATTAACAGATAAGTTTTTTTAAAAAATATATTTAAGCTAATCTACAGATAACGTCATTTATTAAATAGCAAAGAAATTGTGAATTAAATCACAGTCGAATAACAGAAACGTTTTCTTTTCATTTGGTTTATGATAAAATGGAAGTGTTCAAAGAGTACAATCATAAATAAAGGAGAGATAATGATGAAAAAAGAAGTCACTGCATTAAAATTCTACTTACGCAATGGTGAAACATGGACAATTAAAAAAGAATATATTGGTGATTTATGGATTAAACAAATCAGTAAGAGCTTTGGTCGTATTGGAGACGGTGAATTAGAAGAGATTTATCCTTGTGAATCTTTAAAAATTGAAATCCTGCCAAATGCAGATCAAGTAAACTCTGCAGATATTAATCTAGGTGGTTTAGAGCTAGGAATGTTCGAAAGAATCACAAAACAACCGGATATTGAAAAAATGGATATTCTTTATGCTGTACCAAATGATAAAGATGCCACTGAAATAAATGAAAAAGATCGAGTTTATTTCCCATACCTAGCTGGTGATGTTGATGGAAACGACAATGAATACCAAACAGGACTTATTTCTGAAGACGGACATTTATTTGTAGTGATTGATCCAAACAAAACAGCCCAAGAAGTATATCCAGGTAAATAAACAGATAAAAAACTACGACTATAAAAGGTTGTAGTTTTTTTGTGTTTTTTAGTGGTTCATAGTATGATGGACGAAGAGATTTATTATTAAGAATGAGAATTAGGTGACTAAAGTGAAGGAAAAAAGTACATACGCAGTTGTCGATATTGAAACAACTGGGGGCAACGTAGCAAATGGAGATCGTATCATTCAATTTGGCTGTGTATTAATAGAAGAAGATAGAATTGTTCAGCAATTTGCTGTTGATATTAATCCTTTAGTGAATATACCTAAAAAAATTGAATTATTAACAGGCATTACAAATCAAGCAATCGCGAATGCGCCTTATTTCGAAGATGTTGCTCCAACACTATTTAATTTATTAGAAGGGTGTATTTTTGTTGCACACAATATTCAATTTGACTATGGTTTTTTAAATGAAGAGTTTAAACGATGTGGGATGCCTTCGCTGAGAAATAAAGGTATCGATACAGTAGAACTCGCTCAGATTATCTTACCTACAGAGCCTAGTTTTCGTCTAAACGATTTAGCGGCGACATTTAAATTTTCACATCAAAATCCTCATCAAGCGGATAGCGATGCTTACGTCACTGCAGAATTATTTTTAGCGTTGAAAAAAAAATTAAAACAGTTCCCCTTAATAACCATTGAAAAATTGATTGAATTAGCTGAGCATTGTACGATGAATACGAACTTGTTTTTCAAAGATACATTAAGTGAGATGCGTGATGAACACCCACTATTACCTGAAACAATACTCGTTAAAAAAGGGTTAGCTTTGCGTAAAAAACAGGTGGACATAGAGCAAAATTCCCATCGTGTTCAATCCGTTTACCCAATCAATCCTATCGATAAAGAAGCATTGTTTCTTAATCACTTAACTATTCGGACTTTACAAAACACCTTAATGGATGAAGTTTATCAGTATTTTTTTGAGTCTCGTTCAGGGCATTTTGCTATCGAAGCAGCTACTGGAATCGGTAAGACGTTGGGCTATTTAGTGCCTTTATCCTATTTAGCAACGCCTGATAATCCAGTTATTATTAGTACCTACACGACGCTTTTACAAAAACAACTAATTGAAAAAGATATTGTCCAATTAAATTCAATTCTGCCGTTCACAGTACATGCAGCTATTGTAAAAAGTAAACACCATTACTTGCACTTATCTAAATTTAAAGAAGTTTTAAATGAGCCACATGAGAATTTAACCGATACTCTTTTAAAGATGCGTACATTGACTTGGCTAACTCAAACAGTCACAGGAGACATTGATGAACTGAACTTAACCAATTATTTGCAGCCTTTTTGGGAAAAAGTACGCCATAGAGGATGGGCTGACGATTATTCACAGGATCCATTTTCCGAACAAGATTTTTACCTGCATGCAAAGGAACAAATCAAGCATGCGAGTATGATTATTACAAATCATGCCTTTTTATTTCATGATTTGAAACGTGAAAAGCCTATTTTACCAGACTCAAAACGAATTATCCTTGACGAAGCGCATCACTTACCGGATGTAGCAGCAGAGGCTGCCAGTGATAGTTTTTCTTATTATGCTAATCAAAAGTTGCTAAAAAAAATTGGGAAACTTTCTGATGATAAAAGTATGATTAGCCAGCTGAATCAATTAAATTTGAAAATAAAGACAATCAATCCGTCACAGCTCAGATTGGTAGAAATGAGTGTCTTAACATTAGAAGAAGCGCTCTCTGACTTTTTTGAGGCGATCTTATTGTATACTCAACAAGAACTAATGGAGACAACGAGTGTTGCAGATCAAGTAGATTTACCGTTTATTAAGACAGAGAACTGGTCTTTAGAATTAAAAAAACTGACTAAAAAAATTAGTACCGTATTAAATGACTTAGTATTTTTTGGATACGACATTATCCATCAAACTTCTTCTCAAAGGGAATCGTTCACCTATCTAGAAAGATATTTACTAGATGATTTTTTAGAGTTACTTACTAAAATTGAAGAGCAAAAAAATAGTTTTAGTCGACTATTCCAAAAGACCAATCAGAATGAACTGATTTGGTTTTCGTTTAAACAGAAAAACCCTAAGAATAGTTTTATGATCAAACAATCCGTGATGGATAGTAGTCTGTTTATAAAAAAATATTTAATAGAAAAAAAAGAATCGATTCTATATATTGGGGCAACACTGTCTATTGATTCAGACTTTACCTATTTTGAAAATCAATTGGGTGAATCTGATTTGCGCAAGTTATCTATTGCCACTCCTTACGATTATAAAAACCAAGCAAGGATTTTTATTCCAGCAGACCTAAAACCTATTAAACAGTTATCAAAAGAACATTATGCTAAGATGGTTGTGGACTATCTGGAATTAATAGCTTTAACAACCAACGAGAACATACTTGTTTTATTTACGGCAAATGAAACCTTACAAGATGTTTACAATTTGCTTCAACAACAGCCCTCTCTTTTAGGAAGAGAATTATTAGCCCAAGGGATTTCAGGTAGTCGAGACCGAATGTTAAAACGGTTCTTTCATGCAACTGGCGGGATTTTATTAGGAGCCGATAGTTTTTGGGAAGGTGTCGATTTACCAGGAAAGTCATTAAAAGTCATTGTTGTCACCCGCTTACCGTTTGAGCCTCCTGAGCGACCGCTAGTTAAAGCAAAATACCGTTGGTTAGAAGAACAAGGATTGAATCCATTCATCGTTGACGCTCTTCCTAAAGCTACTTTGAGGATGAAACAAGGATTGGGGCGTTTAATCCGTTCAGAAGAGGACAAAGGCATCATGGTGGTTTTAGATGATCGGTTGGTTAAAGCCTCTTATGGAAACAAGATTATGAACGCTTTACCAGATAAGTTAACAAAAGAAATTGTTTCAAGGGAAGAACTTAAAAATAAAATTGCTTTATTTCTTAGTGAATAAGGAGTAGGCAATAAAACAAACAACGAATTAAAGTGGGGATGAAAATGAAAAAAGGCCTAATTAGTCTCTTGGTGATTGTACTAGGAGTGATCATTTTTTCTACTTTTATCTATATGAAAAGTAGACAACCTTTTAGACAAGCTAGAGAAGAAACAATCACTATTGCTAAAGAAAATACAGATTTAACAACGGTAGAAAAATTTTACTGGTACAACAATAAAAAATCTTATTTCAGTGTTTCAGGTATGAATAAAAAAGAAGAAGCTATTATCGTAATCGTTGAACAAGATGGTGGAAAAGTCGTTGTTTTAAACCCAGGTGAATTTATTAGTGAAGGTGTCGCTAGGAAAATAGCTAGGACAGAACTGAAACCTAAAAAAATATTAGAAACTCGTATTGGTTTAGAAGAAGGTGTGCCTGTTTGGGAAGTAACGTATGAGCAAGATAATGGAAAGTTAGGTTATTATATTCTATCTGCTAAAGAAGGCAACTGGCTTAAAGACATTAAAAATATTTAAATCAAACAACGAAAAGAAATGAAAGAATTAAGAAATTTTATTGATTTTTAATGCTAACTCATCTAAATTTAGTTATACTTAAAAAGTATAGTGTATTATTTAGAAGAATTAAACTAATTTATCTGACATTGAAGGAGTTTAGAACTGTGAAAAAAATTTCAATTATAGAATCTAAAGATTATGTAGGCAAAGAAGTTACAATAGGTGCTTGGGTAGCGAATAAGCGTTCAAGTGGAAAAATAGCTTTTTTACAATTGCGTGATGGTTCAGCCTTTTTCCAGGGCATTGTAGTGAAAAGTGAAGTGGAAGAAGAAGTCTTTCAATTAGCAAAAGGCTTAAATCAAGAAACATCTATTTCAATTACCGGTACGATACAAGAAGATAGTCGTTCAAAATTCGGCTATGAAATTGTTGTCAAAACGATTGAAGTGATTGGTGAAAGTCATGATTACCCTATTACACCTAAAGAACATGGAACAGAATTTTTAATGGATCATCGTCATTTATGGTTACGTTCGACGAGACAACACGCTATTATGCAAATCCGTAATGAAATTATTTTAGCAACTTATAAATTCTTCAATGAAGAAGGATTTATTAAAATTGATCCACCTATTTTAACAGCTAATGCAGCAGAAGATTCAACAGAGTTGTTTCACACGCAATATTTTGATGAAGAAGCTTTCTTATCACAAAGTGGCCAATTGTATATGGAAGCTGCAGCTATGGCTTTTGGAAAAGTATTTTCTTTTGGACCAACTTTCCGTGCAGAAAAATCTAAAACACGTCGCCATTTAATTGAATTTTGGATGATGGAGCCTGAGATGGCTTTCATGGATCACGAGCAAAGTCTAGAAGTTCAAGAAAAATACATTGCTTATATCATCCAAAGTGTTTTAGACAATTGTGATCATGCACTGAGTGTCTTAGGTCGTGATAAAGAAGTTTTAGAAAATTATACTAAATTACCATTCCCGAGAATTTCTTACGATGATGCCATCGTGTTATTAAATAAAAATGGCTTTGACGAGATTAAATGGGGCGATGATTTTGGTTCACCTCATGAAACGTTTATTGCTGAGCAATTTGATAAGCCAGTCTTCATTTTGAACTACCCTAAAGCGATTAAAGCCTTCTATATGAAACCACACCCAGATCGTGATGATGTCGTCTTGTGTGCCGATTTAATTGCTCCTGAAGGTTATGGAGAAATCATTGGCGGTAGCGAGCGTGAAGTTGATTTTGAAGCCTTGACCGAACGCATAGAAGAATTTGGATTAACTCAAGAAGATTATGCTTGGTATTTAGATTTACGTAAGTATGGTTCAGTACCACATTCTGGTTTCGGACTAGGATTAGAAAGAGCGGTCACTTGGATCTGTGGCACAGAACATATCCGCGAATCTATTCCATTCCCACGTCTATTAAACCGTATTTACCCATAAATTAAAAAAGGCAGTGACTTAAGTTTTCTTAGGTCACTGTCTTTTATCAGATAATACGTACCTATTCTAGCTAAGAAAAAGGGCGAAATGAACGTGAGTTAGGAGAGAAGAAATAAAATGGACAATCAACTTTTAAAAGAATGGTTAGTCGCTGGTAATACAACTATTTCAAATATTCTTTTAAAAAAATATAGAGATATTGGTTTAACCAATGAACAATTAGTTTTGTTAATGCAATTAAAGTCATTTATAGACAGCGGAATATTTTTTCCTGATACAGAAGAAATTGCCAAACGAATGGGTATTTCATCCGCAGATGTTTTTCAAGGTATCCATGATTTAATTCAAAAGAAGGTACTAACGATTGAAACTGAAAAAAATGCTGAAGGAAAAACAAATGATCAATATAGTCTTGCTTTACTCTGGGATAAACTAGCCTTATTATTAGTGCAAACGAAAAAAAAGGGACTAAATAAAGAAAAAGAATTAAATGAAAAAGAGTTGTTTCAACGTTTTGAATCTGAATTTGGTCGAGCACTTTCACCAATTGAAATTCAAACAATAGGAATGTGGTTAGATGATGATCACTATTCTGCTGAATTAATTGAAATGGCTTTACGTGAGGCCGTTCTAAGTCAAGTTTATAATTTAAAATACGTTGATCGAATATTATTAAACTGGGAACGAAAGAATATTCGCTCCAAAGCTCAAGTAGAAAAAGAAGCACAAAGTCGTAGACAAACAAATAAACCAGAAACCAAACGTCAAACCGAAAAAAAACCGACGATGAAAGTACCCCTTCACAATTGGTTAAATGATTCAACTAAATAAAAAGGAGGGTTGAATGTGCTTAGTAAAAAAAAAACAATTGAATGCATTGAAGCAATGGGCGAACTTTTTCCAGATGCTGAATGTGAACTAATAAGCGCTAATCCATTTGAACTACTCATTTCTGTGATGTTAAGTGCACAAACAACTGATATTTCGGTTAATAAAATTACACCACTACTATTTGCTACCTATCCAACTCCCGAAGCGTTTATGAATGCACCGATTGAGGATATTATGGACAAAATAAAGACAATCGGCTTGTACCGAAATAAATCGAAATACATTAAAGGGTGTTGTAAGAAACTAGTTGAAGAGTTTAACAGTGAGGTTCCTCGTACGAGAAAAGAACTAGAATCTCTTCCTGGTATTGGTAGGAAATCTGCCAATGTCGTATTAAGTGTTGCTTTTGGTGTTCCAGCAATAGCAGTTGATACACATGTAGAACGGGTAAGTAAGCGATTAGGTATTTGTTCTATGGATGCTTCTGTTCGCGAAGTAGAAGAAGTATTAATGAAAAAGTTGCCCATAGAAATCTGGAGTATCGCTCACCATAGACTCATTTTTTTTGGTCGCTACCAATGCACAGCTAGAAACCACGACCATAGAATATGCTTAGAATTAGTAGGCTTAAACTAACTGTAAAGATTAAAAAAATAGACTAAGTCATCTTCAGATATAAAGATGACTTAGTCTATTTTTATAGTTGATGATAAAAAATTCTACATTTTAATTAGCAGAATTAGTTACTGGTTTTTTCGAAGATTGACTAGCAGAGCTACTTTCTACACTACTTTGAATTTCTAGTTCAGACTGACTTTCAGAACTGATTTCTGAGCTACTCTCTGGTTTAGAACTTTCTATCAAACTCTCCATCGAACTTTCTGATGAACTGTCTTTGGAGCTGCTATCTTTTTCTTCCTCTTTCTCTTTTTTAGGGACAGTAACAGTTATCGTTGCTTTTAGACTATCCTGTTCCTTAATTTTAACAGATAAGGTTAGTTCAATTTCTCCTTCAGCAGGTTTTTGAACGATATAAGATAAGTCTTTTGTTTCAATTGTTTGACCAGCAACGGTTAAAATATACATAATCGATTCTTTTTTATCGTTAGTCTTATATTTTTCCCATTTAATGGCTATTTCATCTTTTTCTTTATTATAGGTAGCTTTCAAACCACTTGGTGCCTTTAATTCTTCTCCAAAAGTAGTTGAGATAGTAGTTGGTTGTGTTCCTCTAATAAATAATTCATTAACAATTTTTTCAATAGGTGTATTCGGTCCTGGTAGTTTTGCTGGATTTGATCCATCTTCTACAGCAACTTCTACAACGGAAGAAGGTTTTTTCCAATCTGTATTCTCAACAGATTGAGAGACATAAGACATTAATGAGCGATAAATTTTTCTTGGCAGTTGTTGAGAACTAGTACTCAACCAATTTCCATCTTCGAACTTTTTATCGTATCCTACCCAGACGGCAATGGAGTAATTGCTTGAATACCCGTTAAACCAAGAATCTGGAACGCCATCATCAGGGATATTGTGTTTTACTTTTTCTTCATCAGTGTAGTTAGTTGTTCCAGTCTTACCAGCTTGTGGTACACCTTCAATGGGTACCAAGTTTTGGTTCGAACCGGAATTAACCGTATCTTTTAGAATATCTGTAATCATATATGCGGTTGAATCTTTCATAGCTTGCTTTGATTTTGGCGTTAAATCAATTTCTTCACCATCTTGAAGAGTAATTTTTGAAACTGTGTAGGGTTTAGTGTATATTCCTCCGTTTGAAAAAGCAGCATAAGCAGCTGAAAGTTCAATTGGAGTAACCTCTCCACCAATCGCATTAGATTCAACTAAACCAGCATTATTGTTCCATTTAGTTGGATCAATACCTACATTCTTTAAGAAAGAAGTCGAATCAGCGTAACCTACTTCTTGAAGAGTTTTGGCAGCTGGAGGATTACGCGAATCAATAATCGCTTTCCGCATAGTAATCGGGCCTAAATATTTTCTATCATAGTTATAAAGAGAGCCACCACTTTTATAGTCATAAGGTTCATCGACGACTTGTTGATAGGTAGAATAGTTCAAATATTCTATTGCAGGACCATAAACAGAAAGAGGTTTCATCGCGGAACCAATACTTCTATTCATATTCGCAGCACGATTTGTGCCCAGTTGAACTTCTTGGTTTCTCCCGCCACCAATTGCTTTTAATTGTCCGGTTTTAGCATCAACCATAGATACAGCCGCTTGTAGATTTTGATCTGGGAAATTAACGTATTCATCTGTGTTTAGAATATCAAATAATCTTTTTTGTGCATCCATATCTAAATTAGTCTGAATTAGTAAACCAGCTGTATGAGGATCCAATTTAGTTTGTTCTTCAACTTCTGAAATAACTTCTTTTAAATAAGAATCAAAAACTAATTCGTTTGCTTTTTCTTCGGTAAGACTAACAAGGTTCTCTTCAACAGGAATAGTTTTTGCTTTTTGTGCTTCTTCAGTAGATAACTTTTTGTTTTCTACCATCATGTCTAATACTAAATCTCGTCTTTTTTTAGCTTGTTCAGGATTCGTTTTGGGATTATAAGTATTAGGTGATTGTGGTAATCCAGCAAGCATTGCTGCTTCTGGTAAAGTTATTTCATTTAGTTCTTTACCATAATAATAATCGCTAGCCGTACTCATTCCATAATTATTATCAGACATGTAGACTTTATTAATGTAGAAGGTAAGGATCTGTTCTTTCGAATAATCACGCTCTAATTTTAGTGCTAACCAGGCTTCTTGAGCTTTTCTTTTCAATGTTTGATCGACTTTATTTGTAGAAAAAACAGATAACTTAATCAGTTGTTGTGTGATTGTACTTCCACCTTGGGAACCAAAACCCCCAGTTACGTTAGCTAGTGCAGCACCAACAATCCGAATGGGATCAATTCCATTGTGTTTATAAAAACGTTGGTCTTCAATAGAAATAATCGCATCTTTTAATACTTGCGGAATTTGATCTTCAGTAGCAATTTCACGATTTTGTCCTCCTAAAGTATAAATAACGTCTCCTTTATCATCTAAAATATCAGATGAAATTGAACCGGTAATATCCTTTTCCGTTAAATCAGGTGCAGAACTAACGTAATAAACAAATAAACCAGCACTCCCTATAAAAATAGCTGCTACAAAAGCTAAAGCAATCCAGAGAATTTTTTTAACCGTTATCTTAGAAACCTGCTTCTTATTTTTTGTTGGTTTAGAGTTTTTCTTCTGTTCAGATTGTTTTTTAGAGACGCGTGACATAGTTTCTTTTTTTTCTGACATATATTTTTCTACTCCTTAAATTTCTATTTCTATACGTTAGCGAAGAGCAATTAGCCTTTTCTTATTGCCTACTTATTCTCATTCGTCCTCTTTAGCAATCAACTGATCAACAATTGAGAGGTAAGGAATTCGTGGCGATAATCCATAATACATCTCGTAACCTATTTTTTCAAGGTCTTTTAGAGGGATAGATTTCCGACCATTTTTTTCCTGGTTTTCCCAATAAACAATCAATTCTTTTGCTTCTAAAAGAAAGAGTCTGTTGCTAGATGAAAAGCGCAAAATGACAAAACAAATAGCCGACTGCTTAAGGCAATCTTGCATGTGTGAAATTTGATGCTGATGAAAGTTTTTCAAAGGAAAAGATAAGCTGTTTTTTGTTTCTTTCGCTTCAAAATCCAGGTAAAAGCGATTATAAACACCATTATAGTCAGTGGTTGATGCTTGACGAAAATAGGCCTCCTTTATAACCGCTGCGCTTCTCCTGGGATAATCAACCTTAACAATTTGCACAGGAGTTGGCTTTTTGTGTATGACAGCTTTGCTAAGAGCAAGGTAATACGCGTTGCTTTCGTTTATTTCTTCTTCTAAAGTCATTCCTCTTTTACTAAAAGACATCTCTTTCTTTTTTGATTGCTTTTTACTATTTTTTTCGGCATCATGAGAGTAACTTGTGCCATTAGGGTACTTTATAACCAAACCTATCACACTCCTGTGGTTCATTATATCAAATACGACACTTGAAAGAAAAGGAGAATGAGACTACGTGGCAATAAATTTATTAGTTAGTGGCTATCGATCGTTTGAATTAGGTATATTTAAAGACGATGATCCAAAAATTGCTATTATAAAAAAGTGCTTAAAGGAAGAAATCAAAGCTTATATCGAAGAAGGCGTTCAATGGATACTAACTACGGGACAATTTGGTGTCGAGCAATGGACAATTGAAGTTGTTGAAGAATTAAAGATCGATTATCCAGAAGTAAAGCAAGGCATCATTTTTCCTTTTACGCAATTCGGCTCAAATTGGAATGAAAAAAATCAACTGGCTTTGATAAAATTAAAAGAAACCGTCGACTTTGTTGACTCTGTTTCTCATAAACCCTATAAGGATCCAAGTCAATTGAAAAATCATCAATCGTTCTTGCTTCAAAAAACTCAAGCAGCACTGTTGGTTTATGACCCGGAGAATGAAGGGAAAACAAAATGGCTATATCAAGCTATTGTAAAAAAGCAAGAAGCAAGTGAGTACGATTGCCGCTTAATTGATTTTGATCAACTACAAAATACCGCTATAGAAGAATAAGGAGTAAATACATTTAATAGCCGATTTAAAACGGATAATATAAATTAAATAAATAGTAGTTTATATTTTTACTTATCTTTGCTATAATGGCGTTAAGGCCATTAAACGATAATACCGCATTATCAATGAAAGTTAAAAGAGGTGTAGTCATGGCAGATAAAATATTAACGACTAAAGATATTCTGCAAAAAGAGTTTAAAACGGGTCTGCGAGGATATAACCCTACGCAAGTAGATGAATACTTAGACGATGTAATTCGTGATTATGAATTATATAATAAAGAGCTTACGCAGTTAAAAGCTGAAAATGAACGATTATTAAGTAAAGTAGACGAATTAACAAGACAAGCTACTTTAACTAAACCCGATTATTCAGCTCAACCAAGTAGTACTGTAACAAATTTTGATATTTTAAAGCGTTTGTCTAATTTAGAACGACATGTTTTTGGATCTAAGCTAGATGAACAAGATAACTAACGAATTCGTTTAAAACTATTTGTAAATTTCGGGTAATTGCAGTCTAGCTTGACTAGATTGAGGAAAGTCCATGCTCGCACAAGCTGCGATGCTTGTAGTGTTCGTGCTTAGCGAAACAATAAGCTAAGGCCTTTATCTTTAGATAAAGTGACGGCAGAAAAAAAGTCTAAGGTTCTTTAGAGCTATGACTGAGTATTCTTGAAAGTGCCACAGTGACGAAGCAATGTTGGAAACGGCATTGGTGGAACGCGGTAAACCCCTCGAGCGAGCAACCCAAACTTTGGTAGGGGCACTTTTCCTAGGGAATTGAACTGATGGAAGAGGCAGTAATTGCAGACAGATAATTACCTCCGGATAATATGACCCTGACAGGTTATCTGAGACAGAACATGGCTTACAGAAATTTACAAATTCAGGTATAAACCCTCCTTTTTGGAGGGTTTTATATTTATTATTGATGTGTATAAAAAACAAACAAACAAGAATTGGAGCAAATAAAATGAAGCAGTTTAAACTGGTTGCAACTGCCGCTAGTGGTATAGAAGCATTAGTTGGAAAAGAATTACGTACGATGGGTTACGAGTGTGAAGTGGAAAATGGAAAAGTATTTTTCAATGGAACAGAAGAAGATATTGCAAAAACAAATGTCTGGTTAAGAACGGCTGATCGAGTAAAGATTATCGTTGGTGAATTCGAAGCTGTTGAGTTCGATGAATTGTTTGAAAAAACTAAAGCTTTGCCATGGGAAGATTTACTACCGATGGACGCTAATTTTCCTGTTGCAGGAAAATCAATTAAATCTACATTATATAGTGTCTCTGATTGTCAAGCATTGGTTAAAAAAGCGATCGTAGATCGCTTGAGCGCAGTTTATCACAGAAAAACACGATTGCCTGAAACAGGAGCATTGTATCAATTAGAAGTTGCTTTACTAAAAGATAAAGTTACTTTGACTTTAGATACTACAGGTTCAAGTTTATTTAAACGTGGATACCGAATCGCAAAAGGTGGCGCACCATTGAAAGAAAATATGGCTGCAGCTTTGGTTTCCCTAACAACTTGGCGCAAAGATCGTCCGTTTTATGATCCAGTGTGTGGTTCTGGGACAATTCCTATTGAGGCCGCATTAATTGGTCGCAACATTGCACCAGGAATTAGTAGAGGTTTTGCATTTGAAAATTGGGAATGGTTCGATACAGCCGTTATTACTACTGTTCGTTCTGATGCTAGAGCTGCAATCAAACATGATGTTGTATTGGATATCATGGGCTCAGATATTGATGCTAAAATGATTGAAATAGCTAAACAAAATGCAATTGAAGCAGGTGTTGGTGACAGTATTGTCTTTAAACAAATGCAATTAAAAGATTTTACCACTGAAAAAGAGTATGGTGTTATCTTAGCTAATCCTCCTTATGGTGAACGATTAGGTGAAGAAGAAGAGATACAAGCACTTTACAAGCAAATGGGACAAGTATATCGTCCATTAAAAACATGGAGTAAATACATTATAACAAGTGACTTAACGTTTGAATCTTTTTATGGAGAACGAGCAACTAAAAAACGTAAATTATACAACGGTGCGCTAAGAACGGATTTATTCCAATATTGGGGAACACGTCCAAAACGTACACCGCGTAACTAAGTACAGTATCTTAATGAGACAAAGAAGATTGATTTTTAATCTTCTTTTTTTGTCGTTTTTTTGATAGAATAATCACTTTTCAGTCGTTTATATAAAGCTTGGCGGGCAAAGTGGTCAGCTTCTTTATTTTGAGTTTCTGAGATCCATTGAATCATAAAAGATGGAAAAAGTTTTAGTCTTTTGTTAATAGAAAATAAGTACTCATTAAAAAGAGGATTTTTTACATAATTGCGTTCAATAGCGGAAACAACAATGTTGCTATCTGAATAAATAACTAATTCGTGATGCACTAATTGATTAGCAATTAAGTAATTTAGACCAGATAAAACAGCTTCAAACTCTGCTTGGTGATTGCTCATCTCTTTTTCTAGAGGAAAAGATAATTGAATGTGAATTCCATTACCAATGAGTATAACACCAACGCCACTTGGGCCAGGATTTGATTTAGTTGAAGCATCTGTATACATTCTTAACATATCTTTTGTCCTTTCGGCTTATTAATTGTTTTTTTAAAATCATATGCTATGATACATTTAAAATAACTATTTTGAAATTGAGGATGAAAAATGAATAAAGTAAAAGCATCAAAAGTCCGGCTTTCCTTAGATCCGGCATTTCAGTTGATTTACTGGTCAATTTGTTGGTTAATGCTATTTTTAAGTGTGATTCTTTTTTTAGAAAAGCAGCGCTTTATTTTTAGTTTTATTGGGGTTGTTTTTTGGGTTTTATTTCTGTACTTTGGCATGGGATCCACTCTAAAAGTAACAAAAAATACTCTTTTTATTCACTATTTTAGAGGAGTGAAAAAGAAAAACTATCCTTTATCAGCAGTGAATCAATTGGTTCTTTCAAATCATCGTTTAGTTAAACTTGAAATAAAACCTTTAGCGGAACCTTTGGTTCTTTATCTGAATAAAAAAAATAAAAAAATAGTTGTCCACTTGCTTCAAGAATGGATACCCACACTGGAAGTGAAAAACACTCTCTCTGTAGAAGAAAATGAACAGCGGTCTAAAGAGTAAAAAACGATACCCCCAAAAGAGGTTATCGTTTTTTTAAATAGAAAGTTTATTTAAGCGGTTAAAGAGATTCTATAACAACAACACTTGTGGCCTGTGGACCTCGTGTACCTTCAACGATTCTAAACGAAACGGATTGACCTTCAGACAACGTTTTGACATCGTCTCCTTCGATTCCTGTAAAATGGACAAAAACATCATTTTGATCATCGTATTCGATAAAACCGTAGCCCTTTTCATTGCTAAACCATTTCACAATTCCTTTTTCCATTTGTCAGTCCTCCTTAATCATTTTTTTGACAAAAACTAGCCAACTTATGCGTAATAAATAATAAAGAGGATACAAAAAGTAGTGGCCTTAATTCCATTATAGGAATGTTAACCGCTTTCGTCAACAGTTGTTCATCTTAGATTTCTTATCTAATAAAGTTCTATTGTTAACTAAAAGATAGGTTTGTTCTTTTGGGCTACCTTTTTATGCAGCAAAAAAACAACTAAACGAACTTTATAGATAAGGTGGGGTAAATATGGAGACAATTTTATCAAAGTCTCTTATAGAACTTGTGAAAAAAAGAAGTGAAAATTTTCCAGTCGAAGGCTTCGTATTAGGAGTAGGCCCAGCGAAGCCACGTTTTCTATTATTAGGCGAAGCACCTGGAAAAGTGGAATCGCTGAATGGCATCCCATTTACTGGACGAGCTGGAAAAGAATTAATGACCTTTTTTGATTTTTTAGACGTTACTCGAGAAGACGTATTTATAACAAGCACTTTTAGAAGTCGTCCGTTTATAGAAAAGGAAAAAACAGATAAAAAAACTGGCGAAAAAATTATCCGAAAATACAATCGACCACCCACTAAAAAAGAAATCATAGCTCATGCCCCATTATTAGATAGTGAAATTAAAACAATCAATCCACCTATTATTTTAACGATGGGCAATAGTGGTTTGCAACGCTTAATCGGTAAACAAGCGAGAATCATGCAAGTTCACGGTCAAATGTATGAAGGTCCAATACTCTCATTAGACTCAATTGATGCTTCTACTTTTTCTTTCACGCAAAAAAATTACCGTGTTTTTGCGACCTTTCATCCAGCTGCGATTTTTTATAATCGCAAACTTTTGGATTTGATTTATGAAGACTTATCTCATTTTAAGAAATACATTTGAAAGAATAGGAAGTCTCTAAGTGGCTTTTGTGTTAAAATGAAACAGATTAAAAAAATGCGTGCTTACTATGGGAAAGTGGAGATTAAATATGAAAGAAATGAAAGTCGTTAATTTAACAAAAACATACGGAGAAAAAGTTCTATTTGATGACATTAGTTTTTCAATTCAAACTGGAGAACGAGTTGGGTTAATTGGAGTAAATGGGACTGGTAAAAGTAATTTATTGAATGTCATCACAGGAAAAGATAGTGGTGAAAAAGGTGAGATTCAAACACCAAAAGGGTACACAATGGGCTATTTGTTGCAAGAACAAGAATTCAACGAAGAACTAACTGTTTTTGATACTATCTTCGAAGGAGATACTCCTGTCTTAGTAGCATTGAGAAATTACGAAAAAGCGTTAGAAAACTTGATCTTAGATGCTATGAATGAAAACTATCAAAATGCTTATTCTAAAGCAGAACAAGCTATGAATGATCACGATGCATGGTTAGCTGAAACAAATGCTAAAACCATTTTAAGTAAATTAGGAGTCATTGATTTAGAACAACCGATTGCCACATTATCTGGTGGACAAAGAAAACGAGTTGGTCTAGCGCAAGTATTGATACAAGAGCCTGATTTATTAGTGTTAGACGAGCCAACAAACCATTTAGATTTTAAAACCATCACATGGTTAGAAAATTATTTGAGTGCTTATCGTGGCGCGTTACTTTTAGTCACTCATGACCGCTATTTCTTAGATCGCATCGCAAACCGTATGATTGAATTGTCTCATGGCAAAGCCATCATGTATTCTGGGAACTACGAAAGCTATATTATTGCTAGAGCTGAGCGTCAAGAAGCCTCTATTCGTGCAGATCATAAAAGAAAACAATTATATACTAAAGAGTTAGCTTGGATGAGAACGGGGGCTAAAGCCCGCTCAACTAAGCAACAGGCTAGAATCAATCGTTTTTCTGATTTAGAAGAAAACTTACAACAATCTAATGTAGATGATTCAGTTGAAATGAACTTAGAAGGCTCACGGATTGGTAAACGAGTCTTTGATTTAAGAGACGCTTCATTAACATTTGTTGGACACCCTATTATCGAAAAATTTAATTTATTGATTCAAGCGAAAGATCGAATCGGTATCAGTGGCAAAAATGGTGCAGGGAAATCAACGTTATTAAACGTTCTTGCTGGACGCATCACGTTAGATTCAGGTGAACTTGTCATTGGAGAAACTGTAAAAGTTGCTTACTATACACAGATGACTGAAGAAATGGATCCTAAAAAACGAGTGATTTCATTTTTACAAGAAGTCGGTGAAGAAGTAGAAACATCAAATGGTGAACGCATTAGTGTAACCAATTTGTTAGAGCAATTTCTATTTGAAAAATCAAGCCATGGTACATTGATTGGCAAATTATCTGGTGGAGAAAAAAGACGTCTGTATTTATTAAAATTATTGATGCAAAAACCAAATGTCTTGTTACTAGATGAACCAACCAATGACTTGGATATAGCGACATTGACTGTCCTAGAAGACTATATTGAAACGTTCCCTGGTGCGGTTATTTCCGTCTCACATGATCGTTATTTCTTAGATAAAACAGCAGATAAGTTATTGATTTTTGAAGGAGAAGGAAAAGTTATTCCTTATTTTGGGACTATCACAGACTATATCGCTGAAGAAGAAGAAGAAAAGATGGACTATCAAGAAAGAAAATCTTCTGATAAAGATTCAAATAAAGCGACAACCGATTCTAAAAAAGCAGGAGAAAAAGAGGAAGTAAAAGAAAAATTTACTTACCTAGAACGCAAAGAATGGGATAGTATCGAGCAAGAATTGCTTGATTTGGATACAAAAGTTGTAGCAGTTCAAAAAGAAATGAGCGAGAACTCAAGCAACTCAGCGTATTTACAAGAACTACAAGAAAAACTTTCCTCTTTTGAAAAAACACTTGAAGAGAAAATGACAAGATGGGAATACCTCAGTCAATTTGAAAACAACTAAAACATCCAGGAGGAATTATTTTGGAAACGGAGTATTTAAATTTAGGAGAAAAAGTCCTTTTAGAAGGTGTATTAAAACAAGATAGAACGGGGACAGGAACGAAAAGCCTATTCGGCTATCAGATGCGATTCGATCTTCAAAAAGGGTTTCCTTTATTGACAACAAAACGTGTACCTTTTGGCTTAATAAAAAGTGAATTGTTGTGGTTTATAAAAGGCGATACGAATATCAGCTATCTTTTGCAACACAATAATCACATTTGGGATGAATGGGCTTTTGAGCACTTTGTGAAGAGCAAAGACTATTCAGGTCCAGATATGACTAACTTCGGACAAAGAGCGACAGAGGATGCTGAATTCAACCGTGTATACGAATCTGAAAAGGATTTGTTTTGTCAGCGAGTATTAGAAGACAAGTCCTTTGCCAGACAATATGGAGAATTAGGCAACGTTTATGGCTCTCAGTGGCGCAATTGGAAAACATCACAAGGAGAAACAATCGATCAATTAAAAGATGTTATTGAGATGATTAAAAAGAATCCTGATTCTAGAAGATTAATTGTAACAGCGTGGAACCCGGAAGACGTGCCAACAGTGGCCCTTCCTCCTTGTCATACACTCTTTCAATTTTATGTTGCAAATGGGAAATTAAGCTGTCAGTTGTACCAAAGAAGTGCGGATATCTTCTTGGGTGTACCATTTAATATTGCTAGCTATGCTTTATTAACTCACCTAATCGCTCATGAAACAGGATTAGAAGTAGGCGAGTTTGTCCATACGCTAGGGGATGCACATTTGTATTCAAACCACTTGGAACAAATGACAAAACAACTAGCAAGAGAACCTAAAGCCTTTCCTAAGTTAAAACTAAATACTGAAAAAACAAGTATCTTTGATTTTGAAATGGAAGATATCCAATTAATAGATTACCAGCCACATCCAAGTATCAAAGCTCCAATTGCTGTTTAGAACTAGTAGAAAGATGAGGGATGTAAATGATTGCATTTTTATGGGCACAAGACGAAAATGGACTAATTGGAAACCAAGGAACCCTTCCTTGGAGCTTACCAAATGATTTAAACTATTTTAAAAAAATGACGCAAGGAAAAGCTGTTGTGATGGGTAGAAAGACATTTGAAGGAATGAATAAACGCCCTTTACCCAATAGAGTAAACATTATTTTAACCACCGACGAAAAGTACCAAGCAGAGGGTGTTATGGTCATGCACAGCGTTGATGAGGTAATGGCTTTTGCTGAACACTACCAGAATGATACCTTTATTACTGGCGGAACAGCTGTTTTTGAAGCTTTCCTACCTTTTGCAGATAGCTTGTATCGGACAGTCATTCATGCTGAATTTGAGGGCGATACATGTATCCCGGTGATTGACTGGGACAAATGGGAACTAACCGATTCTCAAATCGGGTTGGTAGATGAACGCAACAAATACCCGCATGATTTTGAAACGTTTACTAAAAAATAATAAAAACAGATTGCTCAAAATTGAGTAATCTGTTTTTATTTGTACGGGTTATAAAAAAATCAAACGTAAAATAGAATCGAAAAATACATAAAAATGGTTCCTGCCAAGACGAATAAATGCCAAACTACATGCATAAATCGCACATTTCTTAAACTGTAAAAAATAGCGCCTATTGTAAAAGAAAGTCCACCTGAGAGCAATAATAAAAATCCATTAAATCCTAAGCCGATATAAATAGGTTTTAAAGCAAAAACACAAATCCATCCCATCATAATATACAACCATGTTGAATATTTTTGAAGGTGATTGATCCATAGAGCTTTATACATTACTCCAATAAAGGCAATACTCCAAACGATACCAAAAAGAGTCCATCCTAAAGATCCACCAATCGTTATAAGAGTATAAGGGGTATAAGTTCCTGCAATTAGGAGAAAAATACTCATATGATCAAAGACCTTAAAAAGTTTTCGAGCACGTGTAAACGATAAACTATGATAGAGTGTCGAACAAAGATAAAGTAACATTAACGTCGAACCATAGACAATGTACGAAAATAGCTCAATTGTTGTTCCATTATTAGCAGCCTTATACAAAAGAATCACTAAACCTGCAATACTTAAACCTAAACCAATTCCATGTGTAATGGCATTGAAAACTTCATTGATAATTAAGTATCTTTTTGAAAAATGAACTTGATTTGATGCGCTTTTTTCATTCATTAAGTGGGCCTCCTATTTTACGTTATTCTCTGATAAAACCTTTGCAGATAAGTATACGAAGAATCGAGAATCTGTTATACTATTTTATGTGTACTACCGATTAGCCATTAGAAACACGATTTGAACAAAAAGTAAAAAAGATGCTTTAATTATATCACGGTTATAAAAGAAATTGTATGCAGAAAGATGGGAAAAATAAAATGAGTAAAATAACAATAGTAACTGATTCGTCTGCCCAGTTAAGTTCAGATGAAATTAAAGCATTAAATATACACATTTTACCAGTAACTATTTTAATTGATGGAATAACCTATATTGATGGGGTAGATATTGGAAAAGTTGAGTTTATGGAATTAATGGAGAAATCTGATCATCTACCGAAAACAAGTCAACCCCCACTCGGTAAATTTATTGAATTATACGATAAACTCGGCGAAAACGGTGGGGAAGTTATTTCTATTCATATGACGGAAGCTTTTAGTGGAACAGTTAATACAGCTAGACAAGCTGCTGAAATGACCAATACAAAAGTTACCGTTGTGGATAGCACCTTTACTGATCGTGGTCTTTCTTTTCAGGTTATTGAAGCGGCAAAATTAGCAAAAAGTGGGGCTGATGAAATCGCTATTTTGGCTGAAATTGAAAGAGTCAAAAAACATACGCGTTTATTTATTTGTATCCGAACGTTAGATAATCTAATTAAAGGTGGCAGAATTAGCCGTGTAATGGGAATTGTCTCTCATTTAATGGATGTAAAATTAATGTTAGAAATGGTAGATGGCAGCTTACAGACTAGAGTTAAGTGCCGGGGAATGAAGTCTATCAATAAATTCAATCAAACCGTTAAAGAAACACTCATGAAAACAAAGAATTTAGCAGAAATTTCATTCTCATATGCTGGTGATTTTGATTACGCCAACGAACTGAAAGAAAGCTTTCAACTCGCCATGCCAGATACGCCAATGACCATTAGTCACACTAGTCCAGGTGTCGCAACTCATACAGGAACAGGTGCATTTTCTATTATTTATTATGTAAAATAAAAAATGATTTTATTCATTAGTGGAGGTGAATCATCAGATGAAAATTATTCGTTCGTTTTTATTCACATGTTTAATCGTCGCTTTAGGCACATTTATTGTATTTCAAGGGTTAAATGTAATGACCGGTAAGACCGAAACAGTAGCACCTAAAAAAAGCCCAGCTGCATTAGAAGCCATCCATCTTTTAGCAATTGGTGATTCATTAACAAAGGGTGTAGGAGATAGCACGAAAAACGGAGGATACGTCCCTCTAATTGCAACTAAACTAGAAGAAACACGTGGGATAGATAGTGTAACAACAAAAAACTACGGGGTTACTGGTGAGCGAAGTGATGAAATTTTAGAAAGAATAGAACAGCAAAAAGATATTCAAAAAGAGATTAAAAAAGCTGATATTATTATTTTAACGGCAGGTGGAAATGACCTCATTGAAACCTTCAAAAAAGAAAAACTGAACATTAATCAAAAAAGTTTTGTTAAGCCAGAAGAAAAATTCAAAAAAAATCTTTCAACTATTTTAAAAAAGATAACGAGTCAAAATCCAAAAGCACAAATTTATGTTTTCGGTCTGTATAATCCTTTCGAGGCTGTATTTCCAGAAATAACTGAAATGAAAAGTATTTTACGCACATGGAATGACGACACAAAAAAAATAGCCGAAGAAAATAAGGCAACTTATCTTTCATTGAGTACGATTTTTAATACTAGCGAGCAATCAAGTATCTCTAATCTAACGAATCCGTCTGATAAAACGGATACGAGTGCTTTGTTATATGAGGAAGATTTATTTCATCCAAACAACAAAGGTTACCAATTGATCGCTGAACAATTGTATCGTATTATCATGGATAAAAAAGACTAAGTTGAGTAATAATGAGAGATTACTGGAGAGGATTTTAATATGAAAGAAAAGAATAAAAAAAGCAGCCTTAATTATTGGAAATGGTCATTTTTGTTCCTATTATCCATCGTGTTGGGAACCCTTATTTGGTTATCTAGTCAGTTGACACCTTTTATTCAAGGTGAACCTAGTTTGACTATAACTGAATCTGATAAAAAAGAAATAACTTTTCAAATCCAAGCTAGCAAAGAAGAGTTAAATCAATTGGTTACAAATTATATTGATGAAGAATTATCAAACAAGCAAGTAGCTTTTAATTTTATCTTAGACCAAGAAGCTCAATTATCTGGAACGTTTCAATTATTTAATCGTGACGTTGGCTTTTCGTTATTTTTAGATCCTTTTGTGATGGAAAATGGCAATTTGCAATTTAAAGCAACTAGAATTTCAGTTGGTGCGTTAGACTTACCTATCTCTTTCGCGATGAATTTAATTAAATCACAATTGAAAGTTCCAGATTGGGTCGCTATTGATACAAAAAAAGAAATCATTGTTTTTAACTTAAATGAATTTTATTTAAAAAATGGGATGCATTTTACTGCAGATAAGATTGATTTAGAAAATGATGACATTCGTTTAAATGTTTTTTTACCAAATAAGTAAAAAAACTAAAGTACTTTTGATTCACTTTAAAATATGAAAAAAGGAGCGCAACGAATTTATGCGAAGTTCATTTTATCACTACTTAATGACAGAAAGAGATCCGCACAAAAAAGATGTGATTACCTTTTTTGCGAATGACGCTTATCTTGACGTTGGCTTTCCGAAACAGTCAGAAGATTACCAGGAAATTAGTCATTACTTAGAATTAAATGGGGATTATTTACCAGAAATGTCTATTTTTGATGAAGCATGGGGACGATATTTAGAAAAAGAAAATTAAATTGGAGGAATAAATAATGAGTATACACATTGATGCAACAGAAGATCAAATCGCTGAAACAATTTTATTACCAGGAGATCCGTTACGTGCAAAATATATTGCGGAAACATTTCTAACAGATGTTGAGCAATACAATAGCGTTCGTAACATGTTCGGGTACACTGGAACGTATAAAGGTGTAAGAATCTCTGTACAAGGAACAGGAATGGGATTGCCTTCAATGATGATTTATGCAGAAGAATTAATAACAAAGTATAACGTTCAAAACCTAATGAGAGTTGGAACTGCTGGAGGAATGAAACATTCTATTAAAGTAAGAGATGTGGTTTTAGCACAAGGAGCAACAACTGATTCTGGTATTAACCGTCAAACGTTCCATAATCAAGTTGATTTTGCGCCACTTGCAAACTTTGAATTATTGAAAACTGCTTACGATATTGGAATGGAAAAAGGAATGAGTATGAAAGTGGGAAATGTTTTATCAGCCGATCGTTTTTATAACGAAGAATTAGATAAAAAGAAACTAGCAGATTATGGTGTGCTCGCTGTTGAAATGGAAGCGGCAGGTTTATATACTTTAGCAGCTAAATATGACCGTAAAGCGCTAACTATTTTAACAATCAGTGATCATTTAATTACAGGAGAAGAAACAACTTCAAAAGAGCGCGAGACAACATTTAATGACATGATGATTTTGGCTCTAGAAACAGCTGTTAAACTGACTAAATCTTCATTATAAATCGAAAAAAGAATTCTAACGGATTTGAAAGGAGTTAACCTTATGCAAGAAGAACCAGAAAAGAAAAAACAACGTCATGTTAAGGTGAAAACCTTTCTTATTTCTTTGTTTGTTGTTGCTGCTATCTCAATTGGTGGAACATACCTGTTTACAACACAAGTAAATCAAGCTGTTCCAGATAAAGAACAGCTAAGTATCAAATCAGGAGAGCTTTCTAAAATTGAAGCCGTATATGACCAACTTCTTAGTCAATATTTTGAAGATATAGATGAAAGTAAACTTGTTGAAGGTGCATTATCTGGCATGGTAGATGCTGTTGGCGACCCTTATACACAATATTTAAACGTAACAGAAGCTACCTCCTTAAACGATACGATTTCAGCGTCTTTTGAAGGCATTGGTGCTGAAGTAATGAAACAAGGAGATACAATTATGATTGTCTCTCCCATAGCTGGATCTCCAGCAGAAAAAGTAGGGTTAAAGCCTAATGATGTCTTATTGAAAGCTGACGAGAAAGTGTTAACTGGTTTATCTTTAAATGAAGCTGTTTCGTTTATTCGTGGTGAAAAAGGTTCTGAAGTCTTGTTAACCATCCAACGTGGCGAAACTCAATTTGAAGTTTCTGTGACTAGAGATACAATTCCTGTAGAAACAGTTGTTTATAATTTGGACGAGAAAGACAAAACGATTGGGTATATTTCCATTAATAGCTTTTCAAATCCAACATATGATGAACTAGTTACAGCAATAAAAGAATTGCGCACCCAGGGAGCGAAATCCTTTATTTTTGATGTCAGACAAAATCCAGGTGGCCTACTAGATGGTGCTTTGACTATTTCTAATCTGTTTGTCAAAGATGGTTCTGTTATCATGCAAACACAAGAAAAAGATCAAGACCCAGTTAAATTGTTAGCTGATAAAGAAACGATGGGTGAATTTAAGGTCACAGAGCCAGTTGTTCTCTTAGTTGATGAAGGAAGCGCCAGTGCATCTGAAATTCTTGCAGGAGCAATGAAAGAATCTGCTGATATTCCTATTATTGGGACCAAAACATTTGGTAAAGGCACAGTTCAAACCGTTGCTAGTTTCTCAGATAATAGCGAGTTAAAATTAACGATTGCCAAATGGTTAACACCATCTGGTAAATGGATTCATAAAAAAGGCATAGAACCAACTATTTCAGTTGAATTGCCAGCTTACACAAAGCTATTGCTTATTGATAGTACAAAAGAATACAAATTAGGTGATGTTTCAGCTGAAGTTGAGAATCTAGAAAAAATAGTTGCTGCATTAGATTACGAAACAGGTCCAATTGATGGGTATTTTGACGAAATGACTGTTTCAGCTGTTAAAAAATTTCAAACAGAGCAACAGTTAGAGACAAGTGGCGTAGTCTCTGGTGACACAGCGACAGCGGTCATTGAAGAGTTGCGTGAATTAATAAAAGGCAACGATACACAATACGAAAAAGGAATCGACTATTTACAAAAAAATTAAGCAATTAGATAAGATTAAAAAAGGAAAGGTAAGGTGTATTTTCCTTTTTTTAATCTTGCTTTTATTTGAAATAAATAGTTATTTTAATCCTTTTCTTGTATGATAGAAACAATTAGATAAGTTTGGAGCGAAAGTTATGGAGAAAAAAACTTGGAAGAGCCATTTATGGGACTGGTTTAAGCCCTTTTTATTTGCAATGGTACTAACAATTTTCTTTCGGAATCTTATTTTTTTGCCAATGACTATTGAAGGTGCGTCAATGATACCAACATTCCAACAAGATGATGAAATCATCGTAAGAACGATTTACCACATCAATCGATTTGATTTAATCGTTTTTAAAGATGACTCAGATCGAATATTTGTCAAAAGAGTGATTGGTTTGCCTAATGAGAAATTGTCTTACCAAAACGATCAATTGTATGTAGATGACATATTAACAAAAGAACCATTCTTAGCGAATTCATTTGTTGATAAAGCTAGTGGAACATGGACATCTGATTTTACATTAGAAGAAATAACAGGTCAGATAACCATTCCTGAGGATGAATATTTTGTTCTTGGCGATAATCGTAGATCTAGTAATGATAGTCGTTATTTTGGATTTATTCCTGCAACAGATATTATCGGTGAAACGAGGATGATTTATTATCCATTCAAACGTCTGTCCATTGTTCAATAATTTAATAGAAAGTAGTGGTAATAAGTGAGAAAAACAACTTATTCAGATGGAAGAGATTCGCAAACAGAAAATTTTGAACCTAGAAAAGCTCGCTGTGCAAAAGATAAAGAATTTAAAAAAAAGAATAAGAAAAAAGATTTTATTTCTGAAGCGGGAAATACATTAGTGTATGTAGCAATTGCTTTAGCTGTTTTTTTACTTATTCGTCATTTCTTATTCGTACCGGTTAGTGTTGATGGAGAATCAATGGAGCCTACACTTCATGATAACGATCGTTTAATTTTGAATAAAATTGAGAAACCTGATCGATTTGATATTATTGTTTTCCCAGCACCAAGTAGCTCACAAGAGTCTACACCCTCAAGTAAACAATACATTAAAAGAGTGATTGGATTACCTGGAGATGAGATAAGGGTGGTTGATGAAACGTTGTATGTAAACGGAACAGAAGTTAAAGAAGATTACTTAGAGTCTGTCAAAGAAAACTTAATTCCTGGAGAAATATTAACCGATGATTTTACTCTAGCATCAGTAGCTGGCGTCGAAGAAGTCCCAGAAGATACTTATTTTGTAATGGGTGATAATCGGACAAATTCTTTAGATGGTCGCGTATTCGGATTCATTGATGAAGCGACTGTTTCTGGGACAATAGATATCCGGATTTGGCCGTTAAAGAATTTTGGTAAACTAAACGAATAAAAAATAAAAAGATACCCCCAAAAAAGGAAGAGGCCTTTTCGCCCCTTTCTTTTTTTTGGATGGTCAAAGGAGAAAAAAGTATGCCGACAATTCAATGGTTTCCAGGACATATGGCTAAAGCCAGAAGACAAGTTACAGAAAAGCTTACACTAGTAGATGTTGTATTCGAGCTAGTGGATGCAAGAATTCCGTTATCCAGTCGCAATCCTATCCTGGATGAATTAATTGGAGAAAAACCCCGGATTGTTATTTTAAATAAAAGTGATTTAGCTGACGCTATTTTAGTTCAAAAATGGGTTGCTTATTTTAATGATCAAGGTATTTCAGCCGTTCCTATTGTTGCTCAAGAGGGAATCGGAATGAAAAAAGTTATGAGTGAAGCAAAAAGGCTATTAAAACCTAAATTTGATCGAATGGCTGCTCAAGGACGTAAACCTCGTCCAATAAGAGCGATGAGTATTGGTATTCCTAATGTAGGCAAATCAACGCTTATTAACCGATTTATCAAAAAAAATGTTGCTCAAACAGGGAATCGACCTGGTGTAACAAAAGCTCAACAATGGCTCAAATTGAACAAAGAACTAGACTTACTAGATACACCAGGTATTTTATGGCCAAAATTTGAAGATCCTGAAGTAGGTAAGAAACTAGCTTTGACAGGGGCAATCAAAGACACTATTTTACAATTAGATGACATTGCACTATATGGTCTAGAAATTATGAAAGAAAGATACCCCGCAAATCTTGCTGCTCGTTATGGTTTAACTGAAGCGGAAATGACTCTAGTACCTGCCGATTTATTGATGTTGATTACTGAAAGAAGAGGATTTATCGATGACTATAGCCGAGCAGCTGAAATGATTATTTATGAAATACGTAATGGTAAAGTCGGTCGTTATACACTAGATGAAGTTCCTAAAAATTCAACGACTGAAACGAGAAAAAAATAAATGGAAAAACCATTATCTATTGCTGCTATTAAAGCCTTACTAAACGACATTAATCACCCTTTAGATGAACGTATCGCTGTCTTTCGACTAGATCAAAGAAAAGGAGTTAGTACAGCTTTAACATCATGGGAAAAGCGTTTAGAAAAAGAACGAGAAAAAGAACGAAAATTAAAAATCATGCTTGAACACGAACAACTGATTTGGGGTAGTGGGCTATCTTTGATCGCTGGAATTGATGAAGTTGGCCGTGGACCTCTTGCTGGGCCTGTAGTAGCTGCTGCTGTTATGTTACCAACAGACATCCAAATCTTAGGAATAAATGACTCAAAACAATTATCTAGTGAAAAAAGAGAACAACTTTTTATAGAGATACAAAAACACGCTTTAGGAATTGGGATCGGGATAAAAGATCAAACGGTTATTGACGATGTGAACATTTATCAAGCAACTAAATTGGCCATGTTGGAAGCTATTCAACAATTGCCACAGGTTCCTGATTATTTGCTAATTGATGCCATGAGACTGCCAACATCTATTCCACAAGAAAGTTTAATTAAAGGGGACAGTAAAAGTTTATCTATTGCTGCAGCTAGTATTGTAGCAAAAGTGACTCGTGATCGCATGATGGCTGAATACGATCTTTTATACCCTGGCTACGGTTTTGCTCAAAATTCTGGCTATGGGACTAAGCGCCATTTAGCTGGGTTAGAAAAAATAGGAGTTTGTCCGATCCATCGTCAGTCTTTTTCACCTGTTAGACAAGCACTGAACAACTCCTTTTAACTAAAAATAGGCACTGTCCCTTACTATATGGGGATGGTGTCTTTTTTTAAATAATGAATAAGGTCTAACAATGCGGATACTCTATTAATGAATTCAATCATAAATAGAAAAGAGTAGAGGGAAAATCCATGGAGAAAAAGCGGATAGAGCAGCACATATTTCATCTAGCCCATTGTCGAGGAATAGGGCCTATTAGTCAGGTTAGAATGGTTGCTGCACTAGTAGACGATCAAACCTTAACAGCCTATCAGTTAGCTCAATCGGCTCATTTATCGACTAAAAACAAACAAGCTTTTTTAGAAAGTTATGATCGAATAGAACCAGAACGTTTGAAGAAAAAATATGCTTACCAAAATATTCAATGGATAACTATTTTAGATTGTCATTATCCAGAGTATTTAAAACAAATTTATAATCCACCAGCACTTTTATTTTATCGAGGAGATATACGGTTACTAAAAGATAATTTATTAGCTATTGTAGGCCCAAGAAATAATACCCCTTATGGTTCTTTAGCTTTAGACCAATTGTTGCCTGAATTAATCAAAAATAAGATTGTAACCGTGAGTGGATTGGCAAAAGGAATTGATTGTGCAGTCCATAAAAAAACCATCTTATTAGGTGGCAAAACAATCGCTGTAATTGGCTCAGGTTTAGACTATTCTTACCCTTACGAACACAAGAAATTACAAAAAGAAATCGGAGATTACCATCTTGTATTATCGGAATACCCAATAGGTGTAAAACCATTGCCTTACCATTTCCCAATGCGAAATAGGCTGATTGCTGGCTTATCTTTAGGCACATTAGTTGTAGAAGCACAAAATCACAGTGGGAGTTTAATTACCGCTAATCTTGCTCTACAAGAAGGACGAGAAGTCTTTGCTGTTCCAGGCCCCATTACAAGCCCGTATTCGCAAGGAACTAACCAATTAATTATGCAAGGAGCAAAATGTGTTTTGACAGCTTCTGATATTCTAGAAGAATTTATTTTTGATATAAAATGACGTTATTTATTTATTGAAAACCAACATTTTTCCTTCTATAGTATAGTCAAGAAACAGACTATAAAAAGCAAATAGTTTTTAATTTATAACTTTCTACAGTTGACAAACAGGTATGAGATGGCATAAGATGATTAACGATTTATGTTTTGGTTAAAACTAGCCGAAAACAGAAAATATGAGCTCACTTGAAAGGAGCATTTCATTGGCCTATAAATACCTGGTAATTGTTGAATCACCAGCTAAAGCAAAAACAATTGAAAAATATTTAGGTAAGAACTATAAAGTCGTCGCTAGTTTAGGTCATATACGTGATTTACCGAAAAGTCGTATGGCTATTGATGTAGAAAATAATTATCAACCTGAGTACATTTCAATTCGAGGCAAAGGTCCACTAATCAAAGAATTGAAAAAATTCGCAAAAAAAGCTGAAAAAGTTTATCTTGCAGCTGACCCGGATAGAGAAGGGGAAGCAATAGCCTGGCATCTTAGCCACCTATTAGGATTAGATATCAACGATAAAAACAGAGTTGCGTTTAATGAAATTACTAAAGAAGCGGTTAAGGGAGCGTTCAAAGAACCTCGCTCAATCGATATGCAATTAGTAGATTCCCAACAAGCTCGTCGAATACTTGATCGCCTTGTAGGGTATACTATCAGTCCTATTCTTTGGAAAAAAGTCAAAAAAGGGTTAAGTGCTGGACGTGTGCAATCTATTACACTTAAATTGATTTGTGAAAGAGAACAACAAATTGCTGAATTTGAACCCGAAGAGTATTGGAGTATCGAAGGGAATTTTAAAAAAGGGACTAAAAAATTCAAAGCTCATTTCCATGGTCTAAATGGCAAAAAACTAAATCTTAAGAACGCAGCGGATGTAAAAAAAGTTATTCAAGCGATTAAGAGCGAAGATTATGATGTAACTAACGTAACGAAAAAAGAACGCAAACGTAATCCAGCTTTGCCATTCAAAACAAGTAGTATGCAACAAGAAGCAGCTAGAAAATTAAATTTTAGAACACAAAAAACAATGATGATTGCTCAACAACTTTATGAAGGCATTTCTTTAGGTCGTGGTGGGGCTGTTGGTTTGATTACTTATATGAGAACGGATTCCACACGGATAGCTGATTCTGCTAAGAATGAAGTCGTTGACTACATCACTAAAGAATTTGGTTCAGAATATTCTGCTTCAAAACCGCGTTTAGGGAAAAAGGCTGTCAGTGCACAAGATGCCCACGAAGCCATTCGACCATCAAGTACCATGCGGACACCAAAAGATATTGAAAAATACCTAACAAAAGACCAATACAAGTTATATAATTTAATTTGGTCACGATTAGTTGCAAGCCAAATGACGCCAGCAATTTTTGATACGGTAAAAGTGGATATTACTCAAGATACGGTTTTATTTAGAGCAAATGGCTCAACTTTAAAATTCCCTGGATATCAAAAAGTTTATGTTGAAGGAACAGATGATGGTAAAGAAGAAAAAGTGAATAGCTTGCCCGAACTTGAAAAAGGCGATACAGTGACTGCTGTTGATATTGAACCCAATCAACACTTCACTCAGCCACCTGCTCGCTATTCTGAAGCAACACTCATTAAGACACTAGAAGAAAATGGCGTTGGACGCCCTTCAACGTATGCTCCTACACTTAATACGATTCTTAAGAGGTATTATGTTAAGATACAAAGTAAACGCTTTGAGCCGACTGAATTAGGCTTAATTGTGAATAACTTAGTAGTAGAAAATTTCCCACAAATCGTTGATATTCACTTCACCGCTGAAATGGAAGAAGACTTAGATGCTGTTGAAGAAGGAAAAGAAGAATGGACCAACGTTATTGACCGTTTTTATAAGCCATTCATCAAAGAAGTGGAAAACGCAGAAGAAAATATTGAAAAAATTCAAATAAAAGATGAGCCTGCTGGTTTTGACTGTGAATTATGCGGACATCCAATGGTCATCAAATTAGGGCGATACGGGAAATTTTATGCTTGTAGCAATTTTCCAGAATGCCGAAACACAAAAGCGATTGTTAAAGAAATTGGCGTTACTTGTCCATTATGTAAAGAAGGACAAGTTATTGAGCGGAAATCTAAGAAAAACCGTTTGTTTTATGGATGTGATCGTTACCCAACATGTGAATTCGTTTCATGGGATAAACCTATTGGTAGAAATTGCCCTAAGTGCGAACATTACCTAACTGAAAAGAAAACAAAAGGTAAAACGCAAGTCATTTGTAGCCACTGTGATTACAAAGAAGAAACACAGCAATAAGCTTTACGTAACAAACTTATCGAATAGAACTAGTTAGGTAGTAGAAAAACAATAAAACATAAACTAATCTAAACGACAATCAAGTTAATCAATTGTAATCCTTTTACTTCTATGATAAAGTAATTTTGTCATAGAAGTGGAGGGATTTTTTTTGACGAATCTTGAATTAAAAAAGATATTTCTGCTGTATTTAATTACTGAACGACATTATTCTGAACTCACTAAAAAAGCTTACGAAGAAGATATCAATGAATTCACAGATTTTTTAGCGGCCACTGGTAAATCAGGTTATGAGTCTGTCGGCTTACAAGATGTTCGTATTTTTTTAGGTGAACTGAGTGAGCGTCAATTGAGTCGCAATACGATTTCTAGAAAAATCTCAAGTCTTAGGGCTTTTTACCAATTCCTTTTAAAAAATCAAATCATAACAGAGAATCCATTTTCTTATATTCACCTAAAAAAGAAAGCGCTCCGTTTGCCTCGCTTTTTTTACGAAAAAGAAATAGCAGTACTATTTGAAGCTGTTAAAGGTAAAGAACCGCTCGATTTTAGAAATGAAGCTCTTTTAGAAGTATTATACGGAACTGGAATCCGACTTAGCGAATGCAAGAATATTGTCATGAAAGATATTGATTTTGATCTAGGCATTCTACTCATCCGTGGCAAAGGTAATAAAGAACGCTACGTTCCATTTGGTCACTATGCAGCAGCAGCGATACAAGAATACCTTGAAAAAGGTCGAGATATTCTAATGATTAAGTATGAAAAACAACACCATTACTTATTCGTTAATCAACACGGGACACCCATATCTTCATCGGGTATTGAATACGTTTTAAATCAAATCATTAAAAAAAGTAGTTTAACCTCTAAAATCCATCCTCATATGCTGCGCCATACTTTTGCAACCCATTTACTAAATAATGGAGCGGATATGAGAACGGTTCAAGAATTATTAGGACACGCTAGTTTATCATCAACGCAAATTTATGCCCATGTTACGAAAGAACATTTACAAAAAAATTACCGTAAATTCCACCCAAGAGCTTAAAAAAAGCAACGGTAGGTTAATGGAGGAAAAAAGATGACAACATTTCATGCAACAACTATATTTGCTATTCAACACAATGGCGCTTGTGCCATGTCTGGAGACGGTCAAGTCACAATGGGCGAAAGTGTTATTATGAAAGGAACAGCTCGTAAAGTTCGTCGGATCTATAACGATGAAGTACTCGTTGGTTTTGCTGGAAGTGTTGCAGATGCCTTTACCTTAGAAGAACGATTTGAAGGGAAACTAAGTGAGTACAAAGGAAATTTAACTCGTGCAGCCGTTGAACTAGCTAAAGAATGGCGATCAGACCGTGCACTTCAAAAATTAGAAGCTTTATTGATTGTGATGAACAAAGACGAGATGCTTATGGTCTCAGGTTCAGGTGAAGTAATCCAACCAGATGATGGTATTTTAGCTATTGGGTCTGGTGGGAATTTCGCTCTAGCAGCAGGAAGAGCCTTAAAAAAATACGGCAAAGATCTCACCGCTGCAGAAATTGCAAAAGAGAGTCTACTCGTAGCGGCTGATATTTGTGTTTATACCAACCACAATATTATTGTGGAAGAATTATAAGGACGTGATGACAGGATGAACACAGCAGAAAATAGGACACCTAGAGAAATTGTTAGTGAATTAGATAAGTATATTATTGGTCAAAAAGAGGCTAAGAAATCAGTTGCAGTCGCTCTACGCAATAGGTATCGACGTTTGCAATTAGACGAAGAAATGCGAAAAGAAATCACACCTAAGAATCTATTAATGATTGGGCCTACCGGAGTAGGGAAAACTGAAATTGCTAGACGCTTGGCTACAATTGTCAAAGCGCCCTTCATCAAAGTTGAAGCAACCAAGTTTACAGAAGTGGGTTATATTGGACGAGATGTCGAATCAATGGTTCGCGACTTAGTAGAGGCTGCAATTGTGATTGTTGAAAAGCAAGAACACTCGAGCGTTTATTTTCAAGCGGAAAAGAATGCTGTGAATCGTTTAGTTAAAATTTTAGTACCTGGTATAAAAAAAGAAAAGAAACAATCAACTGCATCAAACCCATTTGAATCTATGTTTCAAGGAATGAATTTTAATCAGGAAAAACCTGTCGAAGAGGAAGAAGAAGTCAACGAAACCATTACACTTAATCGTGAATCGATCAAACAACAAGTTCGAAATGGTCAATTGGATAACAGAGAAGTAACCATTGAAATAAAAGAACATAAAAAAAATATGAACTCGCCGATGAATGCAGGCCTAGAACAAATGGGTATTGATTTAAATGAAACATTGGGTGCATTGCGTCCAAAAAATAAAGTTAAACGAGCAGTTACAGTTAAAGAAGCATTAGATATTTTAATTCAAGAGGAGTCAGAAAAATTAGTTAATCAAGAAGATATCTACTCAAAAGCTATTCATTTAGCGCAAAACTCAGGCATCATTTTTATTGATGAGTTTGATAAGATTACTTCTAAAAGTAACCAGTCAGGTGAAGTATCTAGAGAGGGTGTACAAAGGGATATCCTACCAATTGTTGAAGGCTCACAAGTATCGACTAAGTATGGTACTATTCAAACGGACTACATCTTATTTATCGCTTCAGGTGCTTTTCATGTCTCTAAACCAAGTGACTTAATTCCTGAATTACAAGGACGTTTTCCTATTCGCGTTGAACTAAATGATTTAACAAAAGAAGATTTTGTTAAAATTTTAACTGAACCGAATAATGCCTTAGTTAAACAATACATTGCCATGATTGCGACCGACAATATTGATGTTACCTTTACGTATGAAGCAATTGAGCGATTAGCTGATATTGCTTATCGTGTAAATCAAGAAACGGATAATATCGGCGCAAGACGTTTGCATACTATTTTAGAAAAGTTATTAGAAGACCTTTTATTTGAAGCACCTGATATGCAAATGGGAGACATTACGATTACGAGAAGCTACGTTGACGAAAAAATTGCGCACATTGTTGAAGACAAAGATTTGAGTAGGTATATCTTATAATAACGCGAATGACGTGGAGGAATAAGCTATGAGTGGATTGCTTCAAAAAATGCGTATGATTAATCAAATGCTCCAAAAAAAAGGCGGAGTGGTAAATACGGAGTTAGTTAAAGAAGGGCAACTTCCCTTTAACGATATGGCGAGTATTTTAGCTGACGTTTTAAATGTAAATGCCTATTTAATTGATGAAGCCGGAAATCTATTAGGTTTTAATGAAAAACATGAAATCAACAATCAGCGTGTAAAAGAAATGTTAAAGGCAGAAAAATTTCCTTTTGACTATTCTTTGAGTATGCTCGAAATTAGTGAGACTCGTTCAAATATTGGTATAGAGAGTGATTATACTATTTTTCCAATTGAAACAAGGGATTTGTTTATCAATGGTTTGACAACTATTATCCCTATTTACGCAGCGGGTGAGCGGCTAGGAACATTAATCCTAGCCCGTCTTGCGCCAGAATTTGATGACAATGATTTGATTTTAGGAGAACACGCTTCTACGGTCGTTGGGATTGAAATTTTATTTAAAAAATCAACTCAAATAGAAGAGGAAATAAGAAATAGCGCAATGGTTCAAATTGCTCTCAAGACATTGTCTTATAGTGAAATGAAAGCCGTTAAAGCTATTTTTGAGGAACTTAATGGAACAGAGGGACGGTTAACGACTTCTATTATTGCAGATAAAATTGGCATTACACGCTCTGTTATTGTCAATGCATTGAGAAAATTAGAGTCAGGTGGTATTATCGAGTCTAAGTCTCTTGGTATGAAAGGGACTTACATTCGTATCCACAACAAAAAATTTAAAAGTGCTTTAGATAAAGAAACCTTTTATTAAAAACACTTAAGATGATAAGGGAGCTGGGAGCTTTGATTAAACTAGAAAACCACTTTATAACGGTTGAAATTTCAGAAAAGGGTGCAGAACAAGTTAGTTTGAAAAACAAGCAGAACAGCACGGACTATCTTTGGCAAGGAGATCCAACTTACTGGAATAGACAGGCTCCTGTTTTATTTCCTTTTGTTGGACGTCTGAAAGATAACCAATACCAATACAACAATAAAACCTATAGTATGAATCAACATGGTTTTGCTAGAGATCGTATTTTTGAGGTAACCAATCAGAGTGAAACAGCCGTAACGTTGTCTCTTTTATCCGATGAGGAATCAAAAAAAGTCTATCCTTTTGATTTTTGTTTGAACATTACGTATCAACTAGAAGACTCTTCAGTGAGCGTTAGCTATCAAGTGGACAATAGAAATACCGATGAACCCATGTATTTCTCTATTGGAGGACATCCTGGTTTTAATGTCCCTTTAACCGATGAGACGAGTTTTGAAGATTATTATTTAAGTTTTTCGCCAAAGCGTTCACGAACACTTATCCCATTAAATGGAGCTTATATTGATTACGATAACCGAACTTTAGGGCAAACCAATACAGATATTGCATTAAGATGGCGTCTTTTTGATGAAGATGCACTTATCTATGAAACAAAGAATAAAAATGTTTTTTCTATTCTTTCAGACAAGACAACACACGGTATTTCTGTTAGCTTTACAGATTTTCCATATGTCGGAATCTGGTCTCCTGCAAAACTGAAAGCTCCTTTAGTTTGTATTGAGCCTTGGTATGGCATTGCAGACACAAGTGACTCTACTGGACGTCTAGAAGATAAGTTAGGAATTCAATTCTTAAAACCTAGCGAACAATTTAACTGCGAGTACACGATTACTATTTTTTAATTTAAAAAAAGTCTGACAGATTATCCTGTCAGACTTTTAATTTGTTCGTTGTTTCCAATCTAGCTATGACTCTTTTTTGGTTTTCTTGTATCCATATCCAAACGGAACTTTGCTTTCTGTTCCAAGTCGAATGCGTTTGATATTGTCTTTGTGCCGATAGATAATAAAAACAGCTAAAATTCCGGCTATTGTTGTTAATACTACATCATTCGTGACTAGACTAGAAGGAAGGATAATGAACAAGCCGAGAATACTTGAAAAACTTACCATTCTTGAAAAATAAAGAATGACCAAAAATAAAACTACACAGAAAATAAAAAATGGGGGATTATACGCTAATAAGACGCCAGCACTAGTTGCAACGGCTTTCCCACCTTTAAATTGGGCGAAAATAGGAAAAGTATGCCCAACTATTGCACCAAGCCCAACAATCATGGGATTCAAATCAGAATTTAGAAAATAAGGAAGACTAGCCGCCAATGTTCCTTTTAAAACATCTGCTAATAGAACCATGACACCAGCTTTAAAACCTAAAATACGAAAAGTGTTTGTTGTTCCTGAATTTCCACTGCCAAACTCTCGAATATCTTTTCCATACATCTTTTTACCAATCCATACACCAGATGGAATGGAACCAAGTAAATAGGCTACACTAAACATAAAGATAATTTTTATCACTTTATTCACTCCTAACTTAGCAAATTAATTGCCAGTACGCTGTATTTTACCATTTTTTTTATTCTAAGGCTAGTGAAAGTAGAGCAGAATGATGATTAAAAACACATTAGATTTGAGTTTAAATAGATCTTTATGAAAGGCGTTATTGACTTTTTACTTGCTTTTCAAGAATGGAACTAGTTTAATAAGAAGGCGGAGTTTAATCGTTAAAAAACCGAACACACTTTCGTTTTTTTAACTAAATAGGGAATTTTTACTTTTCAATCACATAGAGTTAGAGTATGATTAAACAGATACTTAAAGGATCAAACGGATGTATACGAAGTGAAAAATTTAATTCAATACCTAAAAAACAAAGAAAAATTCGTTAAAGGTTTATGGAGTTTAACACTAAGTATCACGTAATAAGGAGTTTTTTAAATGCCGAAAAAGATAAAAACAGCATATGATGACACATCCATTCAAGTTTTAGAAGGACTAGAAGCTGTCCGTAAAAGACCGGGTATGTATATTGGTTCGACAGATACAAGAGGCTTGCATCATCTGGTTTATGAAATTGTAGACAATTCAGTTGATGAAGCTTTGTCAGGCTATGGCGATGAAATTAAAGTTACTTTGCATAAAGACAATAGCATTAGTGTAAAAGACAATGGCCGTGGGATGCCAACAGGAATGCATGCATCAGGGATACCGACTGTTCAAGTTATTTTCACTATCTTACATGCAGGTGGAAAATTTGGTCAAGAAGGTGGCTATAAAACATCAGGAGGCCTTCACGGAGTTGGGGCTAGTGTCGTTAACGCTCTTTCTGAATGGTTAACGGTTACTATTGTTCGCGATGGTATGGAGTACCAACAAACATTTATTAATGGAGGAAAACCCTCTGGGACCTTAACCAATAAAAAGACTACTCGTCAAAAAAATGGTACAACCGTTCATTTTAAACCTGATACAACTATTTTTTCAACGATCAAATACTCGTATGACGTATTATCAGAACGATTGAGAGAGTCTGCTTTTTTATTAAAAAATCTACGTATCGAGTTAATTGACGAAAGAAACGACCGTTCGGATGTTTTTCATTA
Organism: Carnobacterium sp. TMP28; assembly: GCF_047553015.1. Classification (GTDB taxonomy): domain Bacteria; phylum Bacillota; class Bacilli; order Lactobacillales; family Carnobacteriaceae; genus Carnobacterium_A. The sequence goes on along the minus strand of NZ_CP180212.1, from coordinate 1,125,907 downwards.
TGAAGAAGGCATCAAAGAATTTGTTGCTTACTTAAATGAAGACAAAGACACATTAACACCCATTGCTTATTTTTCAGGAGAAAGCAATCAAATTGAAGTGGAATTTTCATTTCAATACAATGATGGCTACTCAGAAAACATCTTATCTTTCGTTAACAATGTTCGAACCAAAGATGGTGGAACACATGAATCTAGCATGAAAACAGCTTTCACAAAAACCTTTAATGACTACGCAAGAAAAGTTAACTTACTAAAAGAAAAAGAAAAAAATCTTGAAGGCAGTGATTTTAGAGAAGGTCTATCGGCCATTATTTCTGTGCGTATTCCTGAGGACTTATTGCAATTTGAAGGACAAACAAAGAGTAAACTTGGAACGGCACAAGCTCGTGGAGCCGTCGAAGCGGTTATCGGTGAACAATTGAGTTTTTACTTAGTAGAAAATGGTGAAACTAGCCAACAATTAATCCGTAAAGCTCTTTCGGCACGAGAAGCCCGGACCGCTGCTAGAAAAGCGCGTGAGGAAAGTCGCAATGGAAAAAAACGGAAGAAAAATGATGCATTATTATCTGGTAAACTAACACCTGCACAAAGTAAAAATGCTAAACGCAATGAATTATTCTTAGTCGAAGGAGATTCAGCTGGTGGTTCTGCCAAACAAGGTCGTGACCGTAAATTCCAAGCTATTTTACCTTTACGTGGAAAAGTTATTAATACCGAAAAAGCAAAATTACAAGATATTATGAAAAATGAAGAAATTAATACAATGATTTATACGATTGGCGCAGGAGTGGGTGCTGAATTTGATATTGAAGCTTGTAACTACGATAAAATTATTATCATGACCGATGCTGATACAGATGGAGCCCACATCCAAGTGCTCCTATTAACCTTTTTCTATCGTTACATGAAACCCTTGTTCGAAGCCGGTAAAATTTACCTAGCTATGCCACCTTTATACAAACTTTCTAAAGGAACGGGTAAAAAGGAAAAAATTGCCTATGCTTGGACTGATGATGAACTAGTAGGTGTAACAGAAGCGTTTGGGAAAAACTATATCTTACAACGGTATAAAGGACTAGGTGAGATGAATGCTGACCAATTATGGGAGACAACTATGGATCCAGACACAAGAACGCTTATACGTGTCAGAATTGACGATGCTGCTCAAGCAGAACGTCGTGTCTCTGTATTGATGGGTGATAAGGTTGAACCTCGTCGTAAATGGATTGAATCTCACGTCGAATTCTCTCTTGAAGAAGGAAGTAGTCTCTTAGATAATGATCAACTTATGGAAACATCGCAATTAGAAGATGAAGGAAGTGCTAAAGATGGAGAGTAAATCGGATGTTCAAGAATTATCGCTTGAGGAAGTGATGGGTGATCGATTTGGTCGCTATTCAAAATACATCATCCAAGAACGGGCATTGCCAGATATTCGTGATGGGCTAAAACCTGTTCAACGTCGGATTTTATATGCGATGGACGTAGAAGGAAATACTTCTGATAAAGGGTTTCGTAAATCTGCTAAAACAGTCGGAAACGTTATTGGTAATTATCATCCGCATGGCGATAGCAGTGTCTACGAAGCGATGGTTCGGTTAAGTCAAAACTGGAAGCAACGAGAAGAATTGGTCGAAATGCATGGAAATAACGGGAGTATGGACGGCGATCCTCCTGCAGCAATGCGATATACTGAAGCTCGTTTATCTAAGATTGCACAAGAACTATTAAAAGACATCGACAAAGAAACGGTTGATTTTGTCTTAAATTTTGATGATACAGATGAGGAACCAACTGTTTTACCTGTTCGTTATCCTAATTTATTGGTTAACGGTGCAACAGGTATCTCTGCAGGGTATGCGACGGATATTCCTTCTCATAATTTAAGTGAAGTAATTGATGCAACAGTTTATCTAATTGACCATCCAAAAGCAACAGCAGTTGACTTAATGGCTTATCTAAAAGGACCTGATTTTCCAACAGGCGGAATTTTACAAGGGATTGACGGAATCAGAAAAGCGTATGAGACAGGTAAAGGAAAAGTAATTGTTCGCTCTAAGACTCACATAGAAGAGTTAAGAGGCGGTAAACAACAGATTGTTATTAATGAAATTCCTTATGATGTGAATAAAGCTGTTCTTGTTCGTAAAATGGATGAAATTCGTTTAAATAAAAAAATAGACGGTATTGCTGAAGTTCGTGATGAATCAGATCGAACCGGTTTGCAAATTGTGGTGGAGTTAAAAAAAGATGTCAATGCCCAAGGTATTTTAACTTATTTATTAAAAAGTACGGACTTACAAGTTTCATACAACTTTAATATGGTTGCTATCGATAAGAAAAGGCCGCAACAAGTAGGTATTGTGCGTATGCTAGAAGCTTATCTCGAGCACCAAAACGAGGTTATCGTGAGACGGACGCAATTTAATCTGAGAAAAGCAGAAACGAGAGCACATATCGTTATTGGTTTAATCAAAGCTCTTTCAATACTAGACGAAGTCATTGCCGCTATTCGTGGCAGTAAAGATAAAAAAAATGCAAAGGACACTATCATAGAGCAATTTAGTTTTACTGAAGAACAAGCAGAAGCAATTGTTTCTTTGCAGTTGTATCGTTTAACCAATACTGATATTACGGCTCTAGAAAGTGAAGCGGATACGTTATTAAAAGCTATTGCATCTTTTAATAAAATTTTGACTAGTCCTACTGAAATGAAACGTGTTATGAAAAAAGAACTTTCTGAAATCAAGAAAAAATATGGCAGTCCTCGTCGAACAGTGATTGAAAATGAAATAGAGGAATTAAAAGTAGATACACAAGTGCTTGTAACTCAAGAAGAAGTGATGGTTTCTGTTACTAAAGAAGGCTACCTTAAACGAACTAGCTTGCGTTCTTATGGCGCTTCGAAGCCCGAAGAAATTGGTGTTAGAGAAGGGGATTACCCTATATTTATCGAACAGCTAAATACGTTGCATCATTTATTTTTATTTACAACTAAAGGTAATATTATCTATCGCCAAGTTCATGAAATAGCGGATATCAAATGGAAAGATAGTGGTGAACACCTTTCTCAACATATTGCTTTTGGACAAGATGAAACTATTTTAAAGGTATTAGGGTTAAAAACAATCGATCCTTCGGCAACGGTCACTCTTATTAGTAAAGAAGGCTTTATCAAGCAATCGGCTATTGATAATCTTTTTGGCCGTAGTTATTTGACAAAATCATTTACAGTAATGAAGTTGAAGACAGAAACAGATCGAGTCGAAAATATTGTATATATAGAAAATCAGCAAGACAAAGATGTTTTCCTTATTACTCGAAAAGGATTTGGGTTAAGGTATCCACTAAGTGAAGTACCACTAGTAGGTGCCAAAGCAGGTGGAGTTAAGTCCATTAATTTAAAAAAAGACGATTACGTGGTTAACGGTATTGTTTTTGATGCGACGTCTACGAAAACAGATGTTTTAATCGTTACTCAAAGAGGATCTGTTAAAAAAATGACTATTAATGATTTTGATACTTTAGGAAGAGCTAAACGTGGTTTATTAGTATTAAGAGAATTAAAAAGTAATCCACACAGAGTCACTTTTTTATTAGATGGAAGTAAAGGAAGAGAATACACTATACGAACAGAAAAAGGAAAAGAAATTCATTTAACAAGTTCTTCCTATCAAGTAAGCGATCGTTATTCTAATGGTTCATTTATTTTAGATCAAGGAATGGACGGCAATCCAATAGAAAGCCAAACAAATATTTTTTCTGAATTGAATAAAGAGTAACAAAAAGGGCAAACAAACTAATCTGTTTGCCCTTTTTGTGTACTAGATAAACTGTTTAATAGGTAGTATGTATTAGTACAGATTAACGAAAATAGGTTTAAGCATTTTAAACTATAAAACATGTGAATTGATAATCATTCTCAGTTAGAAAATGAAATTATCTGAGAAACCTTTATTTAAAGGTGTTTTTAGATAATTTGTGACAAAAAAATAAAAAAAAGTTCTTTTTATAGCGATAATTAGTTTGTTTTAATTTATTCATGTGTTATACTGAGCAAGAAGAAGCTGTTACAGTCAACTGATAGTCAACTAACAAGGAGGTTCATTAAAAATGGAACAATGGGCAAAATTTAAAGGTAAAGTATGGCAACAGGAAATTGATGTTCGTGATTTTATTCAACAAAACTTTAGTCAATATAACGGTACAGATGAATTCTTATCCGGTCCCACTGAGGCAACTTCAGCACTTTGGGAGCAGGTAATGGATTTAAATAAACAAGAACGTGAAGCAGGCGGAGTGTTAGACATGGATACGAAAGTTGTATCAACCATTACTTCTCATGCAGCTGGCTATTTAAATAAAGAATTGGAACAAATTGTAGGATTCCAGACTGAAAAACCATTCAAACGTGGATTGCAACCATTTGGCGGAATCCGCATGAGTGAGCTATCTGCTGAAGCTTATGGTTTCGAAATAGACCCAGAAGTTTCACACGTTTTCCGTGATTACCGTAAAACACATAACCAAGGTGTTTTTGATGCTTATACTCCTGAAATTCGTGCTGCTCGTCGCAGTGGTATTATCACTGGTTTACCAGACGCATATGGCCGTGGCCGTATTATAGGTGATTACCGTCGTGTAGCTTTATACGGAATCGATCGTTTAATCACAGAAAAGAAACATGATTTATCTATTACTGGTTATGGTACAATGAGCGAAACAATTATTAGAGACCGTGAAGAAATTAATGAGCAAATTCGTGCATTAGCAGAATTGAAAGAATTAGGAAATATTTATGGCTTTGATATCGCACGTCCAGCGAATAATGCAACAGAAGCTTTCCAATGGTTGTATCTTGGTTATTTAGCAGCTGTTAAAGAGCAAAATGGAGCAGCTATGTCTTTAGGACGTACATCAACGTTCTTAGATATTTATATTGAAAGAGATTTAGCAGCTGGAACGTTAACAGAAGAGCAAGCTCAAGAAATTGTTGATCACTTTGTTATGAAACTTCGCTTAGTTAAATTCTCTCGCACACCTGAATACAATGACTTGTTCTCTGGTGACCCAACATGGGTAACAGAAGCAATTGGCGGAATTAGTGAAGATGGACGTCATTTAGTAACGAAAAGTAGTTACCGCTTCCTACACACGTTAACGAATTTAGGACCTGCTCCAGAGCCAAACTTAACTGTATTATGGTCAACACGCTTACCTGAAAACTTCAAAAAGTTTTGTGCAAAAGTTTCTATCGAATCTAGCGCAATTCAATATGAAAACGATGACGTTATGCGTCTTGAGTGGGGCGATGATTACGGAATCGCATGTTGTGTTTCTGCAATGCGTATTGGTAAACAAATGCAATTCTTTGGTGCTCGTGCTAACTTAGCAAAAACATTATTATATGCAATCAATGGTGGAGTAGACGAGAAATCTAAAGTACAAGTTGGACCTAAATACCAACCAATTACTTCAGAATATTTAGACTACGATGAAGTTATGGATAAATATGACACAATGATGGAATGGATTTCTGGATTGTATTTAAACACATTAAATATTATTCACTTTATGCATGATAAATATTCTTATGAAAAACTAGAAATGTCTCTACATGACACTGATGTCATGCGTACTATGGCTACAGGAATCGCTGGCTTCTCAGTTGTTATTGATTCTCTTTCAGCTATCAAATACGCTAAAGTTAAAACAATCAGAGATGAAAATGGCTTAGTTGTAGATTACAAAATTGAAGGAGACTACCCTAAATTTGGTAACAACGATGATCGTGCAGATGAAATCGGTATCTGGTTACTAAAAACATTTATGGCAAAAGTTAAAAAGCATCCAACTTACCGTGGAGCAAAACACACAACGTCTATTCTTACAATTACATCAAACGTTGTTTATGGTAAGAAAACAGGTAATACTCCTGATGGTCGTCGTGCAGGTGAACCTTTCGCTCCTGGAGCAAATCCAATGCATGGCAGAGATACACATGGAGCATTAGCAAGTCTGAACTCTGTTGCAAAAATACCTTATAAATATTCATTAGATGGTATTTCAAATACATTCTCTATTATTCCAAAAGCTTTAGGTAAAGAAGATGACGTACAGCAATCTAACTTAGCTAGCATGCTTGATGGCTATGTGAAAAAAGGTGGACATCATTTAAACGTAAACGTCTTTAATCGTGAAACATTGTTAGACGCTATGGATCACCCAGAAGATTATCCACAACTGACTATTCGCGTATCTGGTTACGCTGTTAACTTCATTAAATTGACACGCGAGCAACAAATGGATGTTATTAATCGTACAATGCATGAAAGCATGTAACTAAGAAATTACTAACTGAGACTAACTAATAAAGGAGCTAAATACCATGTCTGATTCAGCTATCGGCTATGTACACTCAACTGAAAGTTTTGGCTCAGTTGATGGTCCAGGAATTCGTTTTATCGCATTTATGCAAGGTTGTCGTATGAGGTGTGAATTTTGCCATAATCCAGATACTTGGAATATGGGAGGAGGAACACCCTATACTGCAGACGAATTATTGGAAGAAGCATTAGCTTACCAAGAATACTGGGGAGAAAAAGGAGGTATCACCGTTAGTGGTGGTGAACCGCTTTTGCATATTGATTTTTTAATAGAATTATTCAAAAAAGCAAAAGCGAAAGGTGTACACACAACAGTAGATACTTGTGGCCAACCATTCACTTATGATGAACCTTTCTTCAATCGTTTCGAAGAATTAATGAGTTACACAGATTTATTACTATTTGATGTGAAACACATTGACGATGAAAAGCATAAAAAATTGACAATGATGTCAAATAAGAATATATTAGACATGGCTCGTTATTTATCAGATATTGGTAAACCAGTTTGGATTAGACATGTGTTAGTTCCAGAACGTTCTGACTTTGATGAAGATTTAATAAGATTGAATGAATTTATCGAATCTTTAACTAATGTTGTGAAAGTTGAAATTTTACCTTACCATAAGTTAGGTGTTTATAAGTATGAAGCTTTAAACATACCTTATAAGTTAGAGGGAATTGAAACACCAACCACAGAACGAGTTGAAAACGCTAAACGATTACTAAATACAGATCGATATACAGCCTTCAAAACGATGTAACCTTACTTTAAAAACTTAACGAAAGAGTAACTTATAGTTGCTCTTTTTTTTGTTTATTACACTACTAGAAGCTAATCTTTGAAACTATGAGGTGAAGGATGAATCAAGAGAAAAGTAATATGTTTTCTTCAAAAGCACTAGATTATTTTTTGCAAATTGCAGAAACAATGAACTATACTAAAGCAGCTCAAATTTTAGGTATTTCTCAACCTGCTCTAACACAACAAATAAAAAAAATTGAAAAAAAGATAGGTGCTCCTTTATTTTACTCAAGTGGGAAAAAATTATATTTAACAGATGTTGGCTATTTGTTCCTACAAATGACTCATTCTGTAAATACTATTTTTGATAATACAGCCTACAAAATTCAAAAGACGATTAATTCGAATAATGGTGAAATAAAAATAGGTTTATTATCATCGATAGAAGATAAGGTATTTACCGATTTTATTAGTACCTATTATAAAAAAAATCCGGATATAAAAGTAACATTATACAAGTTAAATCGTGACGATATCTGGAATAAGTTAGAAAACAATCTATTAGATTTAGCTATCATGTATTTGCCAGATCATAAAATAGAGAATTGGCAGTCCTATGTAAGCAAAAAAATAATAGATGAAGAATTAATGTTCTTACATCATAAAGTGGATAAACTTAATCAAAACTCTATAAAACTTAGTGAAACAAATGATGAAAAATGGACTTTATACCCCGATACATACTATGTTAATGAATTACTAAGAGAAGAATTTAAAAACCAATTAACTAATTTACCATCTATTTCAGCTTATTTAACGACTCCAGAACAGCTTTATCGCTTTAGTAAAACAACTAACAGTTATACTGCATTGCCGCGTTCATTTATTGAAACAAAAATAGTAGATATAGGATCTAAAGTACTAAGTTTTGATCCGAAAATAGTTTTCCAATTATCTTATGTTTATCGATTTGATAAAGAACAAGTCCCACGTATTATTAATTTTTTAGATTTTTTTACTATTTATTTAGAAGAAGAGAATTATTATAGTAGACTAAAAAAGAATTTTAGTGAATAATAGAGAGAGAATATAACTAATAAAGGAGCGTTTATTAATGAGTAAAGTGTTAATTTTTGGTCATAAAAATCCAGATACAGATGCAATCGCATCTGCGATTTCGTTTGCCTATTTACAAAATCAGTTGGGTGTAGATTCTGAAGCGGTTTCATTAGGTGACGTTACTGAAGAAACACAATACGCTTTAAATCAATTTAATTTTAAAGCACCACGTGTGATAGAAACAGCAGCAAATGAAGTAACGAAAGTTATGTTAGTGGATCATAATGAAACGCAACAAAGTGTAGAAGACATCAGCGAGGTAGAGGTGCTAGCTGTAGTGGACCACCATAGAATCGCAAATTTTGAAACAACTAATCCGTTGTATTACCGCGCCGCGCCTGTAGGCTGCACAAATACAATCATTTTAAAATTATTTAAAGAAAATAACATTGTTATTCCAAAAGAATTAGCAGGATTAATGCTATCTGCTATTGTTTCAGATACCTTATTATTTAAATCCCCAACTTGTACCAACGAAGATGTAGCAGCAGCTAATGAATTAGCCGAACTTGCAGCGATAGATCTAAACACTTACGGATTAAATCTACTTAAAGCTGGTACAAATCTCAGCAATAAATCTGCAGTTGAGTTATTAGATATGGATGCAAAAAGTTTTCCAATGGGAGAAAAGAATGTACGCGTTGCGCAAGTCAATGTTGTTGACGTAAACGACGTATTTTCTAAACAAGAAGAATTAGAAGCAACTATGGTAGAATTGAGTGTAGTAAATCATTACGATTTATTTATTTTAGTTGTCACTAATATATTAGATAGTGATTCAGTTATTCTAGCAACAGGGAATCCAATCGAAGCAGTAGAGGAAGCATTTAAGATTAAACTCGAGAATAACAAAGCAACTTTAAAAGGTGTCGTTTCAAGAAAGAAACAAATTGTACCACAGTTAACAAAAGTACTGACCAAATAGTCATTGCATCTATACTAGAGCAAACAATAACTGTTATGCTCTAGTATTTTACGTTAAAGTGAATTATAATAACAACTAGAGAGATAGACCAACGAAAAAAACTGAAACGAGCTTAGAATACACCTAAAAATAGCGATAAATTTAATTATTTCATATTTTAGTATAATCAACTACTCCGTATAATATATATTATGTAAACTAGATAAAATTTATAAATGTCTAAAAGCTCTTTACTAGATCAATTTTGTCTCTTATCTCTTTTATGAGTTGTTTTATAAAAAATATCCTTTTATATCACTTTATTTTTTATTCGTGCTAACTTATTTTTTTTATACTTATTAATTGGTTTGTTACTAAAAACTTGAACATAAAAAATAATCCATTCAAATTGCTTAACTCATTTGAATGGATTATTTTTTATGTTGCTTAAACTGTAAAGTAAATTTTATAGTGATACAATTAATTGAACAAATAATTTTTTTATCATAAATAACTTAAAATAATCTATTTAGTCAATTTATAACAAATCATAATAAAATTTATCTATATTAAAGCTTAACATAGTTTGTTTTATCCTTGAAATGATTGATAATCGGGGGTAAAACACACTAATAATAGGCTTTGTTGTATCTATTTTCATCTTTTTTAACGAATAAATTGAAATATGACTCAAAATAATCTTTTATTTCCAAAATTGCCATTTACTTTTTTTCTCTTCAGGTAGTTCTTCTGCATCATTAGATGTTTTTTTTGAGTTTTTTAGACGATTTTCAAATTTTTCTTTCATGAGTTTTTCAATATTTTTTAAATCAGGATATTTTCCATCTTTCTCACCTTTTGCAATAACCGTCAGAACTTCTATATAACTTAATGCTAAAGCTGTTGTCATTATAGAAGCTGTTGCTCCACTAATAACTCCTCCAATAATTGTGCCTACACCTGGTACTAGTTTGATAATAGTTGAAACAATATATCTACCAGCATAAGTAGCTCCGCCAGTTCCTCCTATGGCAGCCAGCATACTTGTAATCGTTGCTTTGTCCATCGAGATGCCGAATATTGCTGTAATATGCGCCAGTAAAGTTAGCTGCATTGGAACTAATATAGAGGCATCAGAAAAAGGAATTGGCATAAATCCTACTCCAAATGAACTCGCTATATACTTAAATGCCCAACTTCGTGCAGATTTTGCTTTACGCTCAATATCCACTTGTTGGGCGTTATTAAAAGCTCTTTTTTGCTCATCTGGAATAATTTGAAAGCTCATTTCAATAAGTTCTTTCAGACCAAATGGTTGGATAGTTAGATCATTTGAAATAATAAATTCTTGTGCCATTACATTAACAACACCATAAATAGGTAGGTTCAAATTTTTGATGTATTGCCCAAATTCTTTTGACTGATTTCCAATAGATTGAGTTAATATGACTACTACCGGTATTTTAGTGCTTAATTTTTCGATTAACTCTAGTTCTAACGGTTCTATTCTTGAAGAATTTGCATTTATACAATAGTAAATAAGGTGGATTTCTTTATTAGACTGATTTTTTTTACCTTCTGATATTGTTTCAAAAATTTCCTTTAGTACCTCTTTTTGAGCCTCATTATTTAATTCTAATCCTTTTGTATCATATAAAACAATCGGTACACCATCTTTTGTTATTCGTCTTAAATGCTTTGTTACCGGACTTCCAATCCCTGTTTCAGCTAAGTTTTCACGAAAAATACGATTGATTAATGTACTTTTCCCTACTCCTGTTTTGCCAATTAATATTATACTAATCGGTTTAATATTTTTTATTTCATTTTCTGTTTTATGCATAATATCATCAATAATATTAAAATTCCCAACCATATTTTTCATAAAATCCTCCTAAAAATGATCGACACAATAGCCAATTGAGATTTCATAAAATTAATTTAACTCTGGTAATTTAAATTCTCGCTGTCCTTTAAAAGTATCTCCATTTTCTAAATCGCCAGACTTAAATCCTCTATCAAACCAATACATTCTTTGATCAGACGTTCCGTGAGTAAAACTATCAGGAACAACATATCCTTGTGCTTGTTGTTGAAGACGATCGTCTCCCACTGCTGCAGCTGCGTTTATCGCTTCTTGGTAGTCCCCTTCTTCTAGATAACCCAGACCTTGAGCATGATTGGCCCAAACGCCAGCTAAGTAATCTGCTTGCAATTCAAATTTAACCTGATACTTATTAAACTCCGTTTCACTTAGTTGATTGCGTAATGTATTTAGTTCTTTTGTTAATCCAAGTTGAGTTTGTACATGGTGTCCAACTTCGTGCGCAACGACATAAGCCATTGCAAAATCACCAGGTGCCTTATATTGTTGGCTCAATTCATCATAAAAACTTAAGTCAATATATAAATTTGCATCTCCTGGACAATAAAAAGGTCCTGTTGAGGCACCTGCAGTCCCACAAGCAGATTGAACAGAATTAGTAAACAGCACTAATGTCGGTTCTTCGTATTGGTAACCGTAATCTTCAAAAATATCTATCCAAACCTCTTCTGTATCTTTGAGCACAACTGAAACAAAATCTGCTCGTTCTTTTTCTGTTTCAGTTTCTTGATAAGGAGCAGTTGTTTCAGTCCCAGTCTGTTGTGAAACAGCTGAGTTCAAAAAATCTCCGAAATCTCCCCCACCCAAAAATGTGAAAATGAGTAAGATGATAATACCTCCTACCCCACCGCCTACTAAGGTCTTCCCTCCTACACTACTTCCTCTACGATCTTCTACATTGCTACTTTTTTTTCTATCTTTCCAACGCATTAGTTTTCACTCCCAAAATAAAATTTTAGCTATTGATTTAAAACTATCATATCATTTTTTTTACAAGACAATAAACGATATGATAATTTTAATTCCTTTTTATTTAAAATTTAAATGCAAAATAAAAAAACTCACTAGTATCGTTGAGTTTTTCAAGCACTTGTCTTATCGCTGATCGTTTATTTTTAATTGCTCTATTCTATTAGGTTGCCATCCCTTTTTATCAATCCATGATAAAAAGATACGATAGGTTTTAGACTACTGAACATCAGATATCGTTGCGACGACTTTTTGCTCTCCATTATTTTCTATGCGCCACTCAATCATGTCTTCGATAGATAATCCGGTAACCGTTGCATTAGCTTGCCTTATCCCTTTTCTATCTTGTGAATTTTCTTTATAGTTTATTATGTGTTTCCCTTTTTGTTTTGTTTCCACTGTTTCCCAGTTTCTTGTAGTTGTAGATAGACTATTTTCGTCTGTAGGAGTTTCTTCTTCAATAGTTAACTCTTTTTTGAGATTTTTTTTAATTTTCCAGATAATGATTCACTCCTCACCACCGTTTCTGCTGATGAATAAGTCCGTCCTAAATCATTTGAGAAAGCTTCCGCAGCTTTTTTTGAAACGCTTTCTTTGCTTCCTACTAACCAAACACCAAAAATAATGACTGAAAAGAGAGTTAAAATAGAGAAAATTAAAGCCATTGATTTAGAAAACAGCTACTTTCTTTTATTTTTATCTGAACGTGTTACTTTATTAGTATCTTTCACATGAGTGTCTCCTCTTTATAGTAATTTTGTATTAGTGTAACTCCGTTCCTAGTGAAATGATTTCCCATAATAAGGCTCCATGTTTCTATCGTATTTGTTTTAACAACAAATAAAAATTCAATACTTTTTTTGCTCAATGCGTTATACTAATTATGCAACACAACTAAGAATTCTATGAATGGAGTGGTAAAATGACAAAAAATATTCGTATCGGTTTAGTAGGCTATGGGAATATAGGAAAAGGCGTAGAATTAGCGTTGGATAAATTTCCTGATATGGAAGGGATTGCCGTATTTACCAGACGTAATCCTGAAGAGCTAGATTCTAAATTTAAAGCTGTTAGTTTAGACCACATTCTAGATTACAAAGATCAAATCGATGTTTTAATTTTATGTGGAGGTTCAGCAACAGATTTGCCTGAACAAGGCCCAGCCTTAGCAAAACATTTTTCAACAATTGATAGTTATGATAATCATAATAATATTCCGCATTATTTTAAGGAGATGGATGCATCAGCTAAAAAAGCTAACCAAGTTAGCATTATTTCTGTTGGATGGGATCCTGGTTTATTTTCTATTAACCGTGCTATTCTAGAGTCTGTTCTACCTGGTGGAGAAACCTACACATTCTGGGGCAAAGGCCTAAGTCAAGGTCATTCAGATGCTATTCGTCGCATTGATGGCGTAAAAGCTGGTGTGCAGTATACTATCCCAATAGAAAAATCATTAGAACAAGTTAGAAGTGGTGAAAACCCAGAGCTTTCAACTCGAGAAAAACATGAACGAGTCTGTTATGTTGTAATCGAAGAACAAGCAGATAAAAAATTAATTGAAAACACAATTAAAACGATGCCAGATTACTTTGAACCATATAAGACAACGGTTCATTTCGTTAATGAAGAAACATTTAAAAAAGATCACAAAAAAATGCCACACGGTGGATTTGTTATCAGAACAGCTACTTCAGGTAACGAAAACAAACAAAAAGCAGAGTTTCAACTTGAATTAGAAAGCAATGCCGAATTTACCTCTTCTATCCTAGTCGCCTACGCACGTGCTGCAGTTAAATTTAAAGAAGATGGGAAAGCTGGTGCTTTTAGCGTCTTAGATGTACCTCCTGCTTATCTATCTGCTAAAACTTCTGAACAACTTAGAAAAGAATTGCTTTAAAATTAAATACTATTTATCAGAAAACCACTATTTTGTATCAAATAATTAAAAAGATGGCCCACTTTTCTACTAAAAAAAGTGGGTCATCTTTTTAATTTGTTTTAAATCGTTTTAATGGTCTAGCTACTATTGGAGCGATAATTCCTGCAGCAATCGCTTCAGCAACACCATTAGTCAACACAATGGCTCCTAAAGCTTTTGCCAGACTTGAAACATCAACGTTTAAAGCCGTAGCATAATCATCTTTATAAAAAATATAAATAAAAAATAAAACTAAAATAGTGTTCGTTAAAGAAGCTAAAATCGAAGAAATAATCATAGCGATGGATTCTTTTCCCTTTCTTTTCTTAAGAAGATGAAAAACATATCCTGCAACAAAACCAACAAGAATACGCGGAACAATAGAAATAATCGGATTGGTAAATAACAATAAATCTAACGGTGAAGCTGGTGCAACAAACGCTTTAATTAAACGACTAAATCCCCATACGCCACCAATAATCATACCGTCTTTTGTTCCTAAGGTTAACGCTGCAATAATCACAGTAATGTGAATAATTGTAGGGTTTAAAGGAGGAATAGGAATATATCCTAAAAGTGGAACAAAGTTTTGAACTAAAATAATAGCGGATAAGATGCCTAAAATAGAGATGCGATAAGATTTTCTATCTCTTTGATACATTTAAATCCCTTCTTTCTGTTTAAATGGTTAAATCACTAAATACTTAGTAAGTTTACAATATTTGAAAAGGAATAACATCAAAAAAATGGATAATTCGAAAATTTCAATAAAATTTAATTAGTTGTCCGATAGGAAAAGGAATAGATTCGGTTGAATGACCTATTTGTTCTGTTTTAATAATAGAAAAGCCGTGTTTTTTCGCAAAAGACTGAACTAATGTGATTAAGGCTGTTTCTTGATTATTTTTTTCAATCATTGTGAACTGACCTAATAAAACGGCCGTACAGGACTGTAATAGACCCGTTTGTTCTAACTGATCTAAATAACAACTTATCTGTTCTATTTCCCCCCCTCTAGCTTCTAACAATAACGTTATGTCAGATACTATAGGCCAATAAGAGGTTCCCGCTAGTTTCAATAAGCAACGAATATTTCCTCCTATGACAACCGTTTCAATACTTTTAGGCTCGGTTATCCATTTATAAGTTAATGCATCAGATAGTGGATAACTCATAAAAAAGCGCTTAAAAAAGTTTTTTTGTACGTCATTCTTTAATAAATGTAGTAGTTGATAATTATAGCCGATAGAATGTGTCTTTGTAAAAATAGCATTTAACACGACGGTAAGATCACTATATCCTACGAAAGCTTTATTAGACAACTTAATTTGCTCGTAATCAAGGAACGTTAAAATACCATTAGCTGAATCACCACCAGATAAGTCAAAAATCATTTTTACAGATTGATCTTTATAAAGAGACATTAAAGCCTCAGCTCTTTTTTTTGGTGTTCCACTAAAAATTGTTTCGTTTTCTTGATAGATAGTTGGAGCTAAGACTGTTTCTAAATCATACTCATTTTTCAAAAGTTGAATGAGCTTTTCTATTTGAGGTCTTTCTTCTAATTTCTTTCCATCAGAACAACAAATCAATCCAATTTTATCTCCTGCATGTAACATATAATATTCTACCTCCTTATCTTTTTAAAATGAAATAAAAAAACCGACAATCAGAAATGACAGTCGGTTTTCTTACCATTAAGTTTATCCTTCAAAAGCAGCAATATAGTGTTTCATGTATTCAGGTAAATCTGGTGGTCTACGACTCGATATGATATGGCCATCTGTAATCGCTGGAACATCGTGCCATATTGCTCCTGCATTAGTCATATCATCTTTGATGCCAGGTGTGCTTGTCACATTTACCCCTTTTAGTATACCAGCAGAAATTAAAACCCAACCTGCATGACAAATCTGACCAATTGGTTTCTTCTGTTCATTAAAATAAGTTATAAGATCAATGACTTCAGGAAAACGTCTTAACTTATCCGGTGACCAGCCTCCTGGTACTAAAATACCATCGTACTCCTCTTTTTTTATCTCACTAAAACTAAAAGTAGAAACCGCAGGAACACCATACTTACCAATGTACTCTTTATTAGTTTCTTCACCAACTAAATCAACTATTGCACCAGCTTCACGTAGGCGATAAATAGGATACCACAATTCTAAATCCTCAAAATCAGCACTTACCAATGCAATAATTTTCTTATTTACTAAGCTCATCTTACTCACTCCAATTCATTCGTTGTTAACTCAGTGTAACAAGTAACCTTATGAAATGAAACCATTTCTACTTTCAAGATAGAACACAACATCGATACTTATTGGTTAATTTTTGATTCATTCGCTAAACGTATTCGCCGATTCATGCGGCCTAAAAGAACCAGTAATAATTTTTTTCATCGTTGGGCCATAATGCAAATAAGTCATAAATATAGAATTCTATCTCATATTGGATAGCATTCATTAACTGCTTTGCCTCTTTTGAAGTACTTAAATAAAAGACTCGCTTGTCCGTTCCAGCTTCTTTTAAAATCAATCTTAAGTAAACAAGTTGATTCACTTGTCTACTTAAGGTTGATTTGTCCAAGGAAAAAAGACTGGTTAGTTGTTTTAAGGTTAAGGGTTGTTCAGTAAGCTGACTCATGATAGAAAAAGAAGACGTGTTCAATCGATTCTTTTTTAAAATAGTTTTTTCTATTGTTGAATAAAGTTTTTGGAATTCATCTAATTGATCAACTAGTTCACGGGCAGAAATCTCTTCATTCATGAAAAAGCCTTTAAATCAGCGAAAGACGTCTTTTAAATTTTTTATTATCTTTCTAATTAACAAATAAAATTAGTTTCAGTCAAACAGCAACTCATCATTCACTAATTGATTCATCGTACTTTTTTGGAAAAGATTTAATACTTCTGAAACAGTTAAATCTTGTTTATCTTTGCCTGAAAGATCAAGAACAACTTTTCCTTTATCCAACATAATTAAACGATTTCCGTAATTTAGTGCATCTTGCATATTGTGTGTAATCATTAACGCTGTTAATTCTTCTTCTTCTATCCTCTTTCGAGTTAGCTCTAAGACAACACTTGCTGTTTTAGGATCTAATGCTGCAGTATGTTCATCTAACAAAAGCAATTCGGGTTTTTTCATTGTTGCCATCAACAAAGCAATTGCTTGTCTTTGTCCACCAGAAAGCAACCCCATTTCACTCATTAGTCTTTTTTCTAAACCTAAGTCTAATTTCTTTAAAAGAGTTTCAAAATACTGACGTTCTTCTGATGAGCTTCCTTTTTTTAGTGTTCTTTTTTGTCCACGTCGATAAGCAATCGATAGATTTTCACTGACTGTCATTCTTGGTGCCGTACCCACTAAGGGGTCTTGAAATACTCTGCCAATTAAGGTTGCACGTTGTTCTTCTTTTAACTTTTTGATTTCTTTCTCATTAATTTTAATAGATCCTTTATCCACTAAAAAAGTTCCAGCAATACTATTTAGTAAGGTAGATTTGCCAGATCCGTTTCCACCAATGATTGTGATAAAGTCACCTTTTTTTACCGTTAAATTTAATTCGTTTAAAACGTTATTTTGATTGAACGTTCCAGGATAGAATGTTTTTGAAATATCTTTTAAAATGAGAACATTTTTTTGTGTCATCGTTAAACCCTCTCTTTAGTAAAGAAATTTAAATTAAATCTTTGTCTTAAACTTGGTAGTGCTAAGAAAACAGCTAAGATAAAAGCAGAGATTAATTTCAAATCATTTGGTTGGAGTCCGACTAGTAAAACGAACATGATAATTAGTCGGTAAATAATTGCACCTAAAACAACACAGATTAAACGATTAACAAATGTCAAATTACCAAAGATGACCTCCCCAATAATAACTGAAGCTAAGCCAATAACAATTGTGCCAATTCCCATACTAATATCAGCATATCCATTATCCTGTGCGATTAAAGCTCCTGCCCCTGCTATGATTCCATTTGAAAGCATTAATCCTAATATTTTAGTCTGGTCAGTAGATATCCCTAATGAACGAGCCATTTTCTCATTGTCTCCTGTAGCAATAATGGCTTGGCCAAATTCAGTTTTGAAAAAAAGAAACAGGCTAACTATCATAAAAGCAACTAGAATTAAAGCCATAAAGATAGTATCAAATTGGTTCGGCAATGAAAAAGATTCAAACAAATCGGTTATTTTTTCTTTTCCTAATAGACTCAAATTCGCTCGATTCATAATTCTCAAATTAATCGAATACAAAGCTGTCATTGTTAGAATACCTGCAAGTAGACCAGGTATTTTAGCTTTTGTAATTAAGAAACCTGTAATGGAACCCGCTAAAGCACCAACAAAAAAAGCAATCAATGTAGCGATTATCGGGTGTACACCCGTCACTATTAAACGAGCACAAACAGCTGCTCCCAAAGGAAAGGAGCCTTCAGCTGTCATATCTGGTAAGTCTAAAATACGATAAGTGATAAAGATTCCTAGAGCCATTATGCCAAATAGTAATCCTTGTGCAGTAGCTGTTGTGATTAAATTCATTTTTCTTCCTGCCTTCTATAAGTTAGTAATTTTTCACTCGATCTGAAACACTTTTAGGAATAGTGATTCCTAACTTTTCTGCTTTTTCAAGATTAATAATGACGTCTCCTTCTTTTAAATACTGGATAGGCATCGTTCCTGGCTTATTATCACCCTTAAGGACTGTAGCAGCCATTTGACCAGTTAATCTTCCTAGTTCGTACTGATTTAATCCTACAGTAGCTAAGCCACCTTCATTTACCATCGTATCGACAGCTGGAAAAATAGGTATTTGACTATTATCCGCTGCAGCAACCAGTGTACTCATTGAGCTTGCAATCGTATTATCTGTTGGAACCCAAACGGCATCTACTTGGCTAACTAAAGAGGAACTAACTTGTGAAACATCATTTGTAGATGATACTGTAGATGTAATTGTTTCGTACCCCATTGACTCAGCTATTTCACTAGCTTGCTTTGCTTGAACAATCGAATTGTCCTCACTTGAAGAATAAATAATCCCTATTTTTTTCGCCTCTGGAAGGATTTCTTTAATCAATTCAAATTGTTCTTTAATCGGTGTTAGATCGCTTACGCCAGTTATATTTTCTCCTGGATTCTCATTATCTTTTACTAGGCCAGCACCTTCTGGATCAGTTACTGCACCAAGAATGATTGGAATATCCTTTGAACTATTAGCCAAAGCTTGAGCAGAAGGTGTTGCAATTCCAATCATTAATGCGGCATTGCGACTAACAAAACGGGTGCTCATCGAATTCAAATTACTTTGATCTCCTTGTGCATTTTGAAAATCAATTGTCACCGTTTCTCCATCTGTAAAACCTTCTTTTTCTAATGCATCAATAATTCCTTCATAAATGATATCTAATGCTGGATGGCTAGTTAATTGCAAGATGCCTACCACTGGTAAATTTTCTTTCTCTTTTGCATTTGACTCTTCTTTCTCTTTATAAAAAGCAAAAGCCAATACAATACTTAGTAACCCAATAAATCCAATCATTTTTTTCATTTTTATGCCTCCACTTAGTTTTTTATTTGTTTTAAAAATCACCAGACTTATTTTTTTGTTTAATTTTTTATTGAAAAAGGATAAAAAAATAAACAGTTACCACAAGAAGCACTTGTGGTAACTGTCTACATACGACAACCCCACACAGAATAAATAAAAGTCTACTCTATGTGTGGAGTTATTTCCGGTTTGCTTAAATAAACCAACATAGATACTCATTCAGAATACTTCCTGAAGGTTGTATCTATGAGACTATCTCATAAATCAACCTGTCTATCTTGGTTTTGCCAACGGCTATTTAATTTATTGCTAACAAATACAAATTGAATCATGATAGACACTCCTTCTGTTGGTTTTTTTAAAAGCTATTTGACCTAGTGTACTAGGTGTTTTCTTAAGAGTCAAGCAGAAAGTAGAAAATAATAAAAAAAATTAATTCGATAGGTAAACAACCCGATTTCCCAATGGTTGAAGGGGTCGATTTGTTTTACCTATATTTTCTTTGAATGCTTGCAATAAACCCTTACGCATGTACGTTTGATTTTTAAAAACAATCCAATTAACTGGACCTATTGTTGGAGGAGTCGTCAACGAACCGGTATAATGAAAAAACTGCTTCTTCGAAGGTAATAATTTTGCTACATCAACAGGTACTATTAGGCCCCTTCCGGATACCCTTGGATTTAAAGCTAAACTATCTAAACGAGATTTTTCAAAATTAGCTGGTTCTTTATTTGGCAATACAGTAATTCCTAACACCAAGAGTTCATTATCTTTAGATCTATGTACTAAATGCATTTCTAAAGGAAAAGACTCATGATTAATTTGATGTTCACTAGGTAAATGAAAATGAATATCATCTAAAACATATTTTTTATGATCAAAAAACAGAACATTTAATTCTTCACTAGCTAGCGGTGTCAAGTGAACGGTATGATTAAAGAACGATGTTTCAAATTGAGTGAATTGATATCTCGTAGCAAAAGGTTTATCATAAGTAAATTCTTCAGTAGTTTTTTCACACAGTTGTATAGGAGATTGCAAACTTGTATTTTCTGCTTTTTCAAATGCTTTACAAATATTTTTCCAGTTTTCTGGCTTTCGTTCTCCTTCATAATACCAATCCATTTTTTTCTCCTTTACTTATCATCCATTTATACAGTAACACAACTAAATCATACCTTTTTCAGTAGATTTTTCCAACTAATTTATCTTCTGTCTAAATAATGGTATAATCATAAAGAGAAAAATAAAGAAAATAAGTAACTAACTCTCTAGTGTTTTATGATTAAAAATGGAATAAGCTAGTTTTTCGCTTAAGTATGGAAAGAAGGGCAACTAATATGTCATTTGATGGAATATTCACTCATGCAATGGTGGATGAATTAAGAATGGGCCTTAAAAATGGCCGTGTATCAAAAGTACAACAACCTTACAAAAATGAAATTATTCTTGTCATGCGAGCAAATGGTAAAAATCATAAATTGTTATTATCTGCTCATCCAAGTTACGCAAGAATTCAACTAACAGAAATTCCTTATGAAAACCCTAGTTCTCCTCCTAATTTTTGTATGGTTATGCGTAAGCATTTAGAAGGAGCTGTTTTAGAAGATATCCAACAAGTTGGCAATGATCGAATGATTCATTTTACGTTTAAAAGTCGTGATGAGTTAGGTGATATCCAAAATGTGATGTTAATTGTGGAATTAATGGGCAGACACAGTAATCTCTTTTTAGTCGAGCAAGATACTAACCGTATCATTGATACCATTAAACATGTTCCGGTAAGTCAAAATACTTTCCGAACAATGATGCCTGGTTCAACGTATGTTAATCCACCTTACCAAGAAAAGTTAAATCCTTTTGAGGTTGGTCCGATAAAAGCTATGTATACTAGTGAAAATCAGGAAGACTTCTCTTTGCAACAACGTATTCAAACACAATACCAAGGGATTGGTTCTGAAACAGCTAAAGAATTAGCTTATCGTTGTGAAGATCAATTAAATAACTTAAAACCGACACTCGAATCATTCGTTAACGTTATAAGACAAAGAAAACTTGAGCCTACTTTAACAACTTTTAATAAGAAGTTGTTTTTCACACCTGTTCCCTATCTTAGTTTAGATGGTGAAACCGAAATATATCCTACTTTAAGTATTTTATTAGATCAGTATTATCAAGTCAAAGCTGAAAAAGATCGTGTACAACAACAAGCCTCTGATTTGATCCATATCGTTCAAGTAGAATTACAACGTAACGTTAAAAAAATGAAAAAACTTGAAAAAACAATGCGAGAAACAGAATTAGCTGATGATTATCGACTTCGCGGAGAAATACTAACCGCTTATTTACATGAACTATACAAAGGTCAAAAAGAAGTCACTTTACCGAATTTTTATGATGATGATCAACCTTTAAAGATTAACTTGAATCCAAGAAGTACTCCTTCTCAAAATGCTCAAAAGTATTTTTCAAAATACCAAAAGTTAAAAAATGCTATTATTTTTGTAACGGAACAAATTCGATTAACAAAAGAAGAGATTGATTATTTAGATTCTGTTTCTACACAATTAGAATTAGCTACACCAAAAGACGTTGCTGAAATTAAGGAAGAATTAGTTCAACAGGGTTATTTGAGAAAAAAATACAAAAAAAATCAGAAAAAGCAAAAGAAACAAAAAGCTAGTAGTCCTGATAAATATATTTCTAGTGATGGCGATACTATCCTAGTAGGAAAAAATAATTTACAAAATGACTTATTGACAATGAAAACCGCTAAAAAGTCAGATATTTGGCTTCACACGAAAAATATTCCAGGTTCTCATGTTATTATTCAAAACAATAATCCTTCCGAACAAACAATTAGTGAAGCAGCAAATATTGCAGCTTATTTTTCTAAATCTCAACTTTCAGCTTCTGTTCCCGTTGATGTTGTAGAAGTCAAAAAAATTAAAAAACCTAATGGTGCAAAACCAGGATTTGTTATTTATGAAGGGCAACAAACAGTTTTTGTGACACCAGATAAAGACTTAGTCAAAAAATTAAAGGAATAAACATTATCTGCTATACGCTCTTTCTATCTCGCAAGTCGTTTTTTCTTATTTAACGCCTTTAAATCAACTTAAAAAACTTGCTAAAGCCTATTAAATAAGCTTTGGCAAGTTTTTTCAATTTAATTAATCATTCCAATGAATAGGATCTTTTTTCCATTTTTTCAAAAGCGTCATTTCCTCATTTGAAATAGCGCTAGTTTCTAAGGCAACTTCGGTCAATGTTGTATAATCCGTTAATGTCTTCATAGACAGCTGATTCTTTTTAAAATTGTCGACTCCTTTTGGTAATTCATAAGTAAAAATAGCTGCTACCCCGAGAACAATAGCTCCATTACTCTTGAGTGCACTTGCTGCCTCTAAGACGCTTCCTCCTGTTGAAATTAAGTCTTCTATAACAACTACTTTTTGTCCTGGCAAAAGTCTGCCTTCAATTTGATTCCCTTTACCGTGTTCTTTAGCTTTTCCTCGAATATAAATCATCGGTAAATCTAATAAATCAGCAACCCATGCCGCATGAGGTATGCCAGCTGTAGCAGTTCCTGCTATAACTTCTGCATCAGGATAGTCCTTTTTTATTAACTCAGCCATACTTTTCGCAATTTCTTTTCGTACAGTTGGGTAGCTCATTGTAATTCTGTTATCACAATAAATAGGACTTTTTAGACCACTTGCCCAAGTAAAAGGATTAGCTGGACTTAAACTAACTGCCTCAATATCTAGTAAGTGTTTGGCAATAATTTGTTTGGTTGTCATTTAATTTTCGACTCCGTTCCATTGGTTTTTAATTGAATGATACGCTGCTACTGGATCTTTTGCTAATGTAATTGGGCGTCCAACAACAATAAAGCTTGCTCCATTTTTTCTAGCAAAATCTGGTGTAGCAATTCTTTTTTGATCCCCTTGTTCGTCAGTCTTTAATCGTATTCCTGGTGTAACACACAAAAAATTAGTAGAGGTTTGTTCTTTAATTAAACGAGCTTCTAATGCAGAGCAAACTACACCATCTAAACCAGCAGACTGCGTCAATTTTGCATAATGAACAACACTCTCCAATAAAGGAACAGTGATTAATTGCTCTGTTTGCATCGCTTCTTGAGTAGTCGACGTCAACTGTGTTACTGCTATTAGTTTAGGACGTTCTTTTCCAGCCGGTGTGCCAGCAATGATCCCTTCCATCGCAGCTTGCATCATTTCTTTTCCGCCTGCAGCATGGACATTTATCATATCAATATCTAAAGCTGCTAAACCTTGCATAGAACGTTTAACAGTATTAGGAATATCATGCAATTTTAAGTCTAAAAAAATTTCATGTCCTAGACTTTTAATGTATCGAACGATTTCTGGACCATTTTGATAGTATAATTCCATCCCAACTTTTACAACTAATGATTCTTCTTTAAATTCATTTAAAAATTGTTTGATTTCTGAGCTTGTAGAAAAATCTAATGCAACAATTGGTTTAGTTTTCATTTAATCTGCCTTCTTTCACTTCTTTTATTAATCCTTCAATACTTTCTATTCCTAATTCTTTCATTCTAACAGGCAATGCTTCAATTAGTTCTTTGCATACTAGGGGATTATTGTATTGGGCTGTCCCAATAGCAACGGCACTAGCTCCCGCCATAATCATCTCTAATACATCATCAACAGTTGATACACCACCCATTCCGATTATCGGAATGGAAACAGCTCTGGAAACTTGGTAAACCATTCTTATTGCTATCGGCTTAATACCTGATCCAGATAATCCACCTGTTTTATTAGAAAGAATTGGTTTTCGTGTCTTTAAATCAATGACCATACTAGAAAACGTATTGATCATACTAATGCCATCAGCACCACCTTGTTCAGCTGCTCGAGCAATAGCGACAATATCTGTCACATTAGGAGTTAATTTTACATAAACTGGCAAAGTTGCTACTTTTTTAACCGCTTCTGTCATTGAACGGACAGCTTCAGGATTTGAACCAAACGTTAGTCCACCTTCTGCAACATTCGGGCAAGATACGTTTAATTCAAGAGCTTTTACATAAGGAGACTGACATAATTTTTTTGTCACCTCAACAAATTCAGCGGTTGTATTCCCTGCTACACTAGCAATAATCGGTGTATCAAACTCTTTTAGAGCTGGCAATTTTTCATTTATAATCACATCGACGCCTGGATTTTTTAGTCCTATTGCATTTAAAATACCTGTATCTAACTGATAATAAGTAGGCTCTGGATTACCTACTCGAGCCTGACTTGTAGTCGATTTAATGATAATAGCTCCTAGAATATTGTAGTCAAACTTGCCCATATGTCTTTCACCAAAGCCAAATGTTCCACTAGAAGGCATGATTGGATTTTTAAGATGAAGTCCTGGTAAATGAACACTTAATTGAGTCATTTATTTTCCTCCTAATTAGTCGTTTATTTTTTGAAATTTTCTAGTTTTTATAATGGCTGAGTCATAAATGTTCTAGCCTCTAGCACACTTAAGATAGCGGCAGCTGTATCTAATGAAGTCAATAAGGGGATTCCGTGTTCGATAGTACTTTTTCGAATCAACTCACCATCTTTTGCCCCTTTTTTAGTCCGACCGATTGTATTAATAACGAGTTGAACTTTCCCTCTAGCAATGACATCTAAAATATTTTCTTCTTTTCTTTCATCTAGTTTTGCTATCGATTGGACAGGTATATTTTTGTTTTTCAAAAATTTCTCTGTTCCACTTGTTGCAATAATCTGATAACCTATTTGATGAAATCGCTCTGCAATAGCGTAACACTCTTCTTTATCTTTATCTGTGAGCGTCAATAAAACTGTTCCATAATCGGCTAAATGTAATGAGCTCGCTTCAAAAGCTTTGTAAAGAGCTTTCTCGAGTGTCCGATCACTTCCCATCACTTCACCAGTTGATTTCATTATCGGACCCAATAGAGCATCCACCTTTTGTAACTGAGCAAAAGAAAAGACAGGTGTTTTCACATGAACCTTACTAGACTCTGGCACTAGCTCGTCTTGGTAACCTTGATTCTTTAGTGACTGGCCTAAAATACTATTGGTCGCTACCTCTGCTATAGGTATGTTGGTTATTTTACTTAGAAATGGTGCCGTTCGACTAGCATGAAAATGCACGCTATTGAGATAGACTTGATCTTCGAAGACAACAAATTGGCTCGTCATTAACCCAATACACCCTAAGTGGTTGGATAGTTGTTTTGTGTATTGAATAATCAGTTGTTTTATTTCTGGCTTCAATGATTGAGTTGGATAGACAGCCATTGAATCTCCCGAATGGATACCAGAGCGTTCGATGTATTCAACAATACCTGGAATTAAAATAGCCTCACCATCACTTATTGAACTGACTTCTACTTCTATTCCATTAAGATATTGGGTGATAAAGAAAGTCGAATGAGTAAGCGAGCGTTTCATAAATTTTTCCAACTCTAGTTGATTATCAATCAGATCAATCTTGTTTTCATTAAGTCGAACAACTGGTTGAATCAGTATCGGATACCCTATTTGCTTGGCACTAATAAGAGCTTCTTTTTTAGTTGCTACACTAGCGCTTATGGCTATTGGAATTCCTGAATGGATGAGTGTTTCTTCAAACGCTATTGGATTGTTGCTATTGAGACTATCTAAAAAAACATTCCCTAATATTGAAACACCTAATAGCTTTAACAATTTTGCTAAGGCAGCAGCTGTTTGTCCACCAAACTGAAAAATCACTCCAACAGGGTTTTCTAAATAAATCACATTCAAAATGTCTTCTAATGTTAAGGGTTCAAAATACAATTTATCTGATAATAAAAAGTCAGTTGAAACCGTTTCAGGATTATTGTTTAAAATAATTGCCTCATAATCCGCTTTTTGAATGGCTTTAATCGCATGAAAAAGGGCATGGTCAAATTCCATTCCTTGACCAATTCGTGCTGGTCCAGAACCTAAAACTAAAATAGATTTCTTAGCGGTTGGCATGCTTTCGTTTTCTTCTTCATACGTACTATAAAAACCAGCACTCTTTGTTTTTCGCTCCAGAGAATACGGACCTAGTTGCTTATAAACGGGTATAATCTTATTAGTGTAACGAAAGTCTCTGACTATTGATTCAGTTGTTTGCCAAAGTAATGCAATAAATGCATCTGAAAACCCGAAAGATTTAGCATAAAGTAACGTCTCTTGATCAAATAAATGGTTGCTCAGTTTTTTTTCAATTTCAACAATATGAGCTAACTTATCTAAGAAAAATAAATCAATGCCTGTTTTTTCAGCTAATGTTACGATTGGGTATTCCCTACGGATAATTTCCACTAAATAAAACAACCGATTATCTTGTGCATGACTGACTTTTTGAAGCACTTCTTCATCTGAAGCGGCAGATAAGTCTGCTAAATATAGATGAGAAACTCCTATTTCTAAAGAACGAACAGCTTTTAATAAGGATTCTTCTACGGTTCGTCCAAATGCCATTGCTTCTCCAGTTGATTTCATTTGTAGTCCTAGTTTTCGGTCGCCTTTTTCAAATGTGTCAAATGGCCAACGTGGAATTTTCGAAACGATGTAATCCATTGCTGGTTCAAATTCAAAAATGAACTCACCCGTTTCCGAATTTTTGATTTCATCCATTGAAAATCCAGCAGCTAACTTTGCTGCTGTTCTTGCAATTGGATAGCCAGTCGCTTTACTCGCTAATGCTGTTGAACGATTGACACACAAATTCACTCCTAAAATGACGTAATTTGAAGAAAATGGTTCAAGAGCAAAGCGAATAGTGCAGCTTCCTTTAATACTTAAAGCACGAATAATAGTTAAAGAAGCATCACGAAGCAGTTGATGTTGCTTGTCTGTTAATGTTTGAGTAGGAGAAAATACAATGGAATCTCCTGTATGTATACCCACAGGGTCAAAATGTTCTAATTGACAAATAACCATTGCTTGATTTTTCTGATCACGAATCACTTCGTACTCTACTTCTTTATAACCAGAGACTTGTCTTTCGACCAAACATTTATTAATAGGTGAACGTACTAAACTTTTAGTTAGTGCGTTTTCTAATTCTGTTAAATTAGTGCAATTTACTTTAACAGACCCCACTTTATTGCTCATTGACATTACGATCAAAGGAAAAGATACCTGTTCAGAGAAAAGTACCGCTTCTTCAATGGTCTGAACCACTCTACTTTCAAGTGTAGGCTCCTTTAGTTCTTTCATTAATTCTTTAAATAAATCTGGATACTCTGTCGTTTTTATAGCTTCCAGGGTCACTCCTAATAACTCAATGCCCAGCTCATCTAGTAGTCCTGAATCTGCTAGTTCCATTGTTGCATTTAAAGATGTCCGACCACCTAAAGTTGGAATCAAGGCATCTGGTCGTTCTTTTCGCAAAATTTTAGAAATAAACTCTACTGTTAAGGGCTCGATATACACGCGATCAGCCATTCCTTTATCGGTCATAATCGAAGCAGGATTTGAATTTATTAAAATCACTTCGTATCCTTCTTCTTTAAGCGATAAACAAGCTTGAGTTCCAGCATAGTCAAACTCTGCAGATTGCCCAATAATCGTTGGACCAGAACCTATAATAACTATTTTTTTTAAGTCTAGTCGTTTTGTCATACACCCTTTTTCTCCTTCCAATCATCAACTGATGCCATGAATTGATCAAATAGATGCGTGGCATCATGTGGTCCAGGTGCAGCATCTGGATTAAATTGAACACTAAATGAAGGCAAATAGCGGTGTTTTATCCCTTCAATTGATCCATCGTTTAATTCAATATGAGTAACTGCTAGTACTGTTTGGTCAATAGAATCCGAATCAACTAAAAAGCCGTGGTTTTGCGCTGTTAGATAAAAAGTCCCTGTAGCTAAATCTTTTACTGGATGATTTAGACCCCTATGTCCTACTTTCATTTTTACAACTGTACACCCATTAGCTAACGCCATTAACTGGTGTCCTAAGCCTGTCGCAAACAAAGGTACTTCACTTTGAATAGCTTGGATCATTGTCAAGACCGTGGGTAAATCATTAGGGTTACCAGGTCCATTAGTTAATAAAACTCCATCAGGTTCTAAGTTTAAAATAGACTCAGCTGTTGTACCATACGGTAAGACAGTGACTTGGCAATTGCGTTTATTTAATTCCTTTAATAAACTGTGCTTTAAGCCAAAATCAATTACAATGATTGTGCGCTCATTCCCTGGGCTAACATATGCTCTTGATGTCGATACTTGTTCGACTTGTTGAATGGGTAAAACAGTTGCTTTTAATTGATCAAAAGCATGCTTGAAATCATCATGTGCATCAACAATTGTGCCACGCATAACGCCTTTATTTTGAAGAAGATGCATCAATTTACGAGTATCCACTCCTGTAATTCCTGGGATTTTTTTATTTTTTAAAAACTCATCTAAATTCATCTGATTATGCCAATTAGAAGGGACACGTGCAAATTCCTTAACAATGACAGCTTTACACGTTGGTTCAATCGATTCATAGTCGTTTCGATTGATTCCTGTATTTCCAATAGAAGGGTAATTAAAAACAATCATTTGTCCATTATAAGATTGATCTGTAATAATTTCTTGGTATCCTGTAACTCCGGTTGTAAACACCACTTCTCCAATAGTATCAATTAAAGAACCAAATCCTTTTCCTTTAAATAATGACCCATCTTCTAACAGTAGTATTCGATCCATACTTAGCTCTCCCTTTTATAAACAACTTTTCCACCAACAATGGTCATCACTGTTGTACCTTTCACTTTCCATCCGATAAATGGCGTATTGGTAGCCTTAGATAAAAAATCTTTTGCTAAAAGACTGTTTTCTGTTTTTAAATCAAATAAAGAAATATCTGCTGGATAACCGACTTTAAGAACGCCAGTATGTAATCCAAAAACGGTTGCCGGTTTAACCGTTAACCAACTGACCAATTGTTCTAACGTTACTGTACCAGGCTCTACTAAATAAGTATAAAGCAAAGAAAAAGCTGTTTCACTTCCTGTGATACCAAACGGAGAGTTTTTCATTCCGCCTTTTTTTTCTTCCTCTGTATGTGGTGCATGGTCAGTCGCTATTAAATCAATTGTACCATCTAATAACCCTAAAATCAGAGCTTCTCGATCTTTTTTACTTCTCAAAGGTGGATTCATTTTATAGATACTTGTATCTGAGGGAATATCTTCTTCTGTCAGCAACAAATGATGAGGAGTAACTTCAGCTGTTACCTTTATCCCAGCGCGCTTAGCCTCTCTTATGACTCGCACACTTTCTTTTGTTGAAACATGACAAACGTGGTAATGAGCACCGGTTGCTTCACTAATTAGGACATCTCTAGCGATCTGGCTAGCTTCTGTAATACTTAAGATACCAGGTAAGCCTAACTCTTTATTACGGGTTCCTTCGTGCATCACTCCACCAAATAACAACGAATCATCTTCTGTATGAGCAACAATAGTTGTTTTATTTTTTGCAGCTTCTACCATTGCTTGATACATCGTTCCGGCTGTTTGTACGCCTACTCCATCATTCGTGAAAGCAAATGCTCCGGCAGCTAGTAAGGCTTGTTGATCGGTTAAGTGATCACTTTTTAGCCCCATTGTTATCGGGGCATAGTGTAAAACGTTGATTTGTGCATCTGTTCTAATTTTCTCTTGAATGGCAGTCATTTTTTCGACCGTATCCGGTTCTGGATTCACATTAGGCATCGCACAAATCGTCGTAAATCCCCCTCTTGCTGCAGCCATTGTGCCTGTTTTAATTGTTTCTTTATTAGTATAGCCAGGTTCTCTCAAATGAACGTGAACATCAATTAGTCCAGGAGTCATTAAAGCGCCTTTTGCATCGATTGTATCAATAGATAGCCCTTCTTCTTTTGAGAACAACGCTTGTTCATACACAATAGATTGAATAACCCCTTTATCTACTATCATTTCAGTTGGTACAAATTGTCCTTTTTGATTTAATGTAACAGCATTTTTTATCCAGATTGTCATAATCATCCACACTCATCTCTTTTTTATTTTTTATTATTGGTTGCATTAATAGATTATTTCTTACTCATTTCCTTTTATTTTTCTCGTTCATTTTTAGGTAAACAAAAACCCAGCAGTCTAAGAAAGACTGCTGGGTTCTATCCTTTACTACTAACGATTGGTCAAATTAGCGTAGTAAAATGAGATAGTGACCTTTTGCGTCTCTCTGGACTCAATTAAAGTTTCACATTTATTTTTTTAATTTTTGAATTAAAACATGGTCTTCTTCGTCAATTTCTTGAACAGCAACTTTTATTTGCTCTTCTATTGAAGTAGGAATATTTTTCCCAACAAAATCAGCACGAATTGGCAATTCTCTGTGGCCTCTATCTACTAGGACTGCTAAAGAGATTTTTATAGGTCTTCCAATATCCATTAAAGCATCTAATGCCGCACGAATAGTCCGTCCAGTAAACAAGACATCATCAATTAAAATGACTTGCTTGCCTTCAATACTAACGGGAATACTGGATCCTTTTATTTCAGGCTCTGTATCCGTACTTGTATGAACATCGTCACGGTATAAAGAGATATCCAATTCTCCTACTGGGATAGTTACTCCTTCAAGTTCTTTCATTCGATTAGCAATACGCTGGGCAAGATAAATGCCTCTTGTCTTTATTCCAACAAGAACCAAGTCTTCTAGTCCTTTATTTTGTTCAATAATTTCATACGTAATACGTGTTAGTGCACGTTTCATTGCTGCTGCATCGACTACTTCTACTTCAGATTTAATTGTCATCTTATCCGCTCCTTTAAATACTCTATAATGATTGCCTATTTACTGAACCAACATTATTTGAAAAGATGCCCTCTCACCTATGCTATTAGGTAAGAGGGCATCTAACATCACTCGTTGATGCTATCTAAACAGATAACGTCAACAAGTGATGCCTACGTGTATGCTCCTTCTTAGTCTCACAGGACTGGAGTTAAAGGATTTCTTTCACTTGCTTCTATTCAAGACTTTACCTTGTTGATTAAAAAATGTCAACGGGTTTCTCTCAATTCAGTAAGGGTATCTTCAAATAATTTAGGCAGTGGTGCTTCAAAAGTTAAGAATTCATTTGTTTTGGGATGGTTAAATCCTAAAACACGTGCATGAAGGTATTGTCCTTTACCAGGCAGTGTTTTTCTTGGTCCATAAATAGGATCGCCAGCTAAAGGATAGCCAATATATTTCATATGAACTCTGATTTGATGTGTTCTGCCTGTTTCTAATTTAAGAGAAACGAGCGTGAAGTCTTTAAATCGTTCAAGAACTTGGAAATGTGTAATTGCTGCACGTCCATCATCAATGATGTCTTGTTTTTTACGATCATTTTTAGAACGTCCAACAGGTGCGTCAATCGTCCCTTTATCGTGAGGAATAACGCCATGAACTAATGCATAATATTCTCTTAAAGAAGAATGGTCTTTTAACTGCGCAGCAAGATTTTCATGCGCTAAGTCATTTTTAGCTACCATTAATAGCCCACTTGTATCTTTGTCAATACGATGGACAATACCCGGTCTAATGGTTCCGTTTATTCCTGATAAATCTTTTACATGGAACATTAGGGCATTTACTAGCGTTCCTGACTGGTGTCCTGCTGAAGGATGAACAACCATTCCTTGTGGTTTATTGATAACGAGCATATCTTCATCTTCAAAGACGATTTCGATAGGAATATCCTCTGCTTCAACATTAAGAGGAATTAATTCTGGCTCAGTAATATCAATGATATCGCCTACTTGAACTTTATAGTTTGGCTTTGCGCTATTTTTGTTGACAGTCACGTCGCCTTCTTTGATCCATTGTTGAACATGAGAGCGGGTAAATGTAGGAAGCAGTTCAACAACCACTTTATCTAAGCGACCATTTTCATTTTCTATTTTAAATTGATACGTTTGAGACATGTAAAAACTCCTTTTTCATTATAAACTACTAATGTAATTTCCTTTTTTTATCTTGTTCATCTAAAAATACATACAAAATCATTAATCCAACTCCAACAGACAACGCCATATCAGCGACATTGAAAATAGGGAAATCGATAAACTCTAAACGAATCATATCTACTACATAACCTAGTCGAATACGGTCGATGACATTTCCTATCGAGCCTGCCAAAACAAACGTTAAGGATAAGGACAACAAACGGCTTTGACGACCATATTTCTGTAAATAATAAACCACAATAACTACCACGATGGCTGTAACAATATAAAAAAACCACATTTGTCCTTCTAAAATACTCCATGCTGCACCAGTGTTTTGTAGATACATCCATGATAAAAGAGAAGGGAAAACTTCTACCACTTCGTATAAATCTATAGTTGCAACGGTCAAGTATTTAGTAAATTGATCAATTCCAATAATCAAAAGAGCCAAAATATAATATAAAAACATTCATAAACCTCACTTTTTCACAATAGAATAGGTAGATAGGAACTTTCTTTTCATTTTACATGATATCATCCATTAGGGATAGTTTTTTCTTATCTTTCTAGCTTTTAAGCAATAATAGTTGGTATTTATCTAGTATAAGGTGTATAATTGTCTATGGACAAAGAAAGGAAATGATTTAAAAATGAAAAAACCAATGATTGAAAAAGTTTGGTTGATTAAAAAGATGTTATTCAAAAATGAAGATTACCAACTAGCGCTTGATTTAGAAGATAGCGAAAACCGAGTAACTATGAGATACATTATCATCGATACCACTTCTGTTTCGTATCACAACGAACTAGAAATTGGTTATCACCAAGAAGACTTCTTTATCTTTAGTAATAAAGAAGATGCCAAAAAAGATTTGTATTCTATTGCATAGGTAGACTTAGTCATTCGTCCATAAGAATTGCTGTCTACCTTTTTTTAAATCCCCTCCATTAAATGATGGATGAGGATTATTTTTTTGTCCTTTTTTTACTATTATGACAGTATGATGAAAAATAAAGATATGATTTGGGAATATTCTCAACTTTTGGTATACTTATTTGAGTTGTTCTTAAAGAACTAACGCCTTTATTTATGCGCTTAATTTTTACTCATTCAAATTGAAAGAATAAGGAGAGAAACTAATGAAGAAACGTACTACAGCAGCTATTATGACTACCGCTTTGTTTTTATCCGGTTGTACAACTGACGGGATTGCAGAGGCTACAAAGAACATTAAAGAAACTGAACCTATTGAAGAAGCAATCGTAACACAATTGAATAGGGTTACTAAACAAGAAAAAGGATTGCAAGAAGCATTTGAAGCTACTTTATCCAAAGATAAAGCAGAGAAACCTTTTTCTGACAAAGAGTCAACTATTTTTAAAAATATTGATGAGCGCAAAAGTTCTCTTGAAGCGATTGAAGCTTCTATTAATGAGTTAGATTTAAAACGAAAAAGTTTAGTTGAAAATGATGGAACAGCATTACCTGAAAAAGAAATAGATTCCTTAACGACTAGCATGAAAAGAATCAGCACCTCTCTTAACGATTATACTAAACATTACGAAAAAAACTTAGCAGAAGAGGAAAAATACTTCCAATCTCTCGCATCAGAAGAAGCTACTTATCAGACTTTGACGGATGGAATGACTGCTATTAATGAGCAAGATGCTACTAATAAAGAGCAATTAAAAAAATTGAACGAGCAATTTGAACAATTAAGAATTCAGCGTAAAGAGGCACAAGAACAATTAAGTTCTTTATCAGAATCAAAAAACTAATAATTGGAGTGATGAAAAAATGAAACAGGCACTATCCCTTTGTGGAGTAACCTTAATTAGCGCCTTGCTATTAAGTGCTTGCCAAACAACTGATCCAACGATTTCTGAAACAAATTCAATGACTTCTTCTCTTACTCAAAGCAATTCGAATGCAACAGACGCATCAAGTGACAGTGCTCTAGCTGCATCTGAAAAGATACTAGAAGAGGAAGAAATAAAACCAGCAGAGTATACATACAACGTTAATCCAGCAATCTTCACTATTGAACCCTTGAATAAAGAGGACAATACAAAAGTAGCTTTATTAACTTTCGATGATGCTCCTGATACACACGCCGTTGAGATTGCTAAAAAACTAAAATCTATTGACGCACCTGCAGTATTCTTTGTTAACGGTATGTACATTGAATCAGACGAAGGCAAGCAAAAACTAAAAGACATTTACGATATGGGCTTTGAAATCGGCAACCACTCACAAACGCATGCTAACTTAAGTGAAATAACACCAGAAGAACAACGACAAGAAATTATCAAAACAAATGAGTTAGTTTATGAAATAACAGGAGTAAAACCTCGTTTCTTCAGAGCTCCATACGGTGTGAATACAGATGTATCTGCTCAAATTATTGAAGAAGAAAAAATGGTGTTCATGAATTGGACATACGGATACGATTGGGAAGCAGATTACCAAAATTCTGAAGCCTTGACGGATATCATGTTAAACACAGAGTACTTGAACGATGGTGCAAACTTATTGATGCATGATCGATCTTGGACAAACGAAGCGACCATTGCTATTGCAGAAGGATTAAAAGAAAAAGGCTACACATTAATAGATCCAGCACTAATTGCATCACCAGAAAGAGAGGAATCTACCCAATGATAACGACTAAAAAACTAACGAACAGCGTGTTGCTAAGCTTCTTGCTTTTTGCTGCTTTTCCATTAGCTACACAAGCAGCAGAGCCTGCTAAAGACCAACCTATCGAAGTCAATGATCAACCTCTTTTAAGTATCCCTAAAAAATTTCCTGCACAATTTGCTTATGATAGTGGAATTACTATTGCTTATCCTGAAAACGGCGTCAAAGGAGTCTATTTAACAGCCTATTCTGCTGGTGCACCAAAAAGAATGGCTGAATTATCTGAATTCGTTACTTCAAGT
This sequence comes from Carnobacterium sp. TMP28, assembly GCF_047553015.1. Lineage (GTDB taxonomy): Bacteria > Bacillota > Bacilli > Lactobacillales > Carnobacteriaceae > Carnobacterium_A. The sequence goes on along the minus strand of NZ_CP180212.1, from coordinate 1,090,477 downwards.
GGTTTAAATGCGATGGTTATCGATATAAAAGATGATGTTGGTCATCTGACTACAGATGTAAAATCTGATAATGAATTGATTCAAAAAAGCACTCAAAATTACATTGCTGATCCAGACTCAATGATGACTAATTTAGAAAAAAATCAAATTTATCCGATTGCTCGAGTCGTTGTTTTCAAAGATACTTTACTTGCAGAAGCAAAACCAGAATTATCTTTCAAGCGTCCTGATGGGAGTGTTTGGAAAAATAGCAACGGAGATGCCTTTGTAAATCCCTTCTCAAAAGATGTCTGGGAATACAATGTTGAAGTAGCTAAACAAGCTGCTAAAATGGGTTTTAAAGAAATACAATTTGATTATGTTCGTTTCCCAGAAGGTTTTGAAACGCAAAGCGATAGTTTAAGTTACACTCGCGGTGATTATCAAGATAGCGAATTAGACGAAGTACAACAGCGTGTTGCTGCTGTAACCGATTTTGTTAAATATGCACGTGAAGAGTTGCGTCCATATGGTGTTGAAGTCTCTGTAGATATCTTTGGTTACGCTGCTACTGTTCCAGAAGCTCCAGGAATTGGGCAAAACTTTGGTAAAATTTCTGAAAACGTTGATGTTATTTCTTCTATGATTTATCCTAGTCACTGGGGTTCTTATTTCGGAATTGCAAAACCCGACCTAGAGCCTTATAAATTAGTCCAAGAATACATGAAAGTTGAAAATGAGTTGTTAGGCTCATTAGAAACACCACCTAAATCAAGACCCTGGCTACAAGATTTTACAGCTTCTTATCTTGGTGCTGGCAACTACCTTAATTATGGAGCACCTCAAGTATCTGATCAGATCAAGGCGTTACACGAAGCCGGAGTTGAAGAGTTTCTTTTATGGGATGCTAATAACAGTTATACACCAGGTGTAGAGTATAATTTAAAATAAATCGTTCAACCTAATGAAAAGGCCCCTTTCTTCGTCTGTTATACAAGACGAGAAAGGGGCCTTTTCATTAGTCGTTTACTAGAACCAATTCATTGTTAGCCAATAAACAGAGATACGCTTGTACAACAGGTTTATTCAAACTAATTTCAAGTGCTTTCCGATATAAATTCATTTGTCCTCTGTATTTTTCAAGCATCTTCTCACCAGCTTTCAAACCGTAGCGAGTAATTTGGTCTGTTTTATAATCAAATAAAATAATCTCTTTTTCAAATTCCAAGTATCCATCTACAATTCCGTGAATCAAAACGGTGTCTTTAGCAGTAGGGTCTAAATCAGTAAAGATTCTATCCGCTTTTATTAGCAATGAAAAAGGAGCTTCTCGTTTAACTTGTTCAGGATGAGCTAATAATAACTGTCCTAATTTATTTTCAAAAAAGCGAACAATTTTGTCTTTTTCTATTTTTTCAGCTATCTCTGACTGCAACATGCCACGTTCAACTAGATTTAGGATTAATTTGTTAACTGAAAGGACAGTTACCGGTTCAAAGAGAGTAATAGATTGCATCACTAAGTGTGTTGCCGTCCCTATTTCTGCATTTGTAGGAGCAGTCATCTCTGCCATAAACTTGGGACGTGTTAATTTGTCCTCTACAAATCTATTTTGATTGCGTGGCTGGTTGATATCTATTTTAACCATGAACTCATCTTCTGGTTCTTCAAATAACCGCTTAATCTCTGAGACAGATTGATAGCTAGTCGTATGAGTTGCTTTTTCATAACGGTAAGTATAATTCATGAGTGATAAGGCTTCTTCTAAGAGCCCTTGTTCCTCTACAACTAACCTATTTTTTGAAACAGATTCATCAAGTTTTTCGATCCATTTCTCGTCCGTTTCAAGATTTTCTTGAATCAATTCTTCTTGAATCATACTTTCTTTATAAAAATGAATAGAAAACTTAGCTGGATGATTTTTAATGTGCACATTATTAGCTGTAATTGAAAGAAAATCATTTGTTGCATCTGAATGTCTCATCAACGAAAGTCCAATCCATTTCATCAAATTAGTTGCTGCCAGACGGTCGGCATTAGGTAAAACAGTTGCTTCATGGCCGCTTATGATTCCCCACTCTTTGTAAGCAGCTTCTTCATCTGTATAAGAACCAACTAAAAAAAGCTTTTCTTCAGCGCGAGTCAGAGCAACATACAGTTTTCGCATCTCCTCTGATAGCAATTTGACTTTTCTTTCCACTTTTAATGCACTGTTGGGTAAGGAAGCATAACGGATGTGGCTCTCTTGATCTCTATATTCCGTTCCGATTCCAAAATCTTCATTAAATAAATAACTGTTTGTAATATCTTGTAAATTAAATTTTTTAGTTAAGTCTAACACAAAGACAACTGGAAACTCTAACCCCTTGCTAGCATGAATAGTCATTACGCGTACCGCGTCTTCGTCTACAGCAATAGCTTTAGGTTCAGCTAAATCTTTATCCTTTTCTTGCATTTTTTCAATAAAACGGACAAATTGAAAGAGTCCTTTAAAACTCGTTTTCTCATAGCTAGCTGCTCTTTCGTATAAAGCATGTAGATTTGCCTTACGCTGACGTCCTGAGCTCATCCCGCCTACGTAATCAAGGAATTGAGTATCTGTATAGATAGACCAAATCAATTCGACTAAATGATTTCTTCTCGCTTCTTCTCGCCATTTTTTTAAACGGACTAAGAATACATCAATTTTATTAAATAAGGTCGTTGTAAACCCACTAGCCCTATCTTCTCCTGGATAAGAAGAATAAAATTGATTAAGTGCTTCATAATACTCACCTGTTTTTTGACTGATTCGAATAGACGCTAACTCATTTTCATTCAACCCCACAATAGGCGAACGCAAGACTGCAGCTAAAGGAATATCTTGATAGGGATTATCAATTATTTTTAATAAAGACATCATAATCGTAATCTCAGTCGTTTGAAAATAATTTTGTGTATTAGTGACAGACAACGGAATCGATAGTCGGTTGAATATCTCCAGTAAAATTAAATTATTTTTTTTAGTAGGTGTTAATAAGACGATATCCTTGTATCTAATTGGACGGTTACTTTTTAATTTTTTATCATAAATAGGAAATCCTTCTTTAATTAGTTGTTGAATTTTTTGACCAACCATCAGTAGTTCGCCTTGTGTCTTCCCCTCTATTTGCATATCGTAATCTAAAGACTCTTCGTTGGACTCCTCTTTTTTTGTCTCTTTTCCTTTTTCATAAATCAAAATCTCTGTAGCATGCTCAGTTGTTTCTGGAAAATCAGTAAACCCTTGGATTAATTTAGCAGGCTCATCGTAATCCATTTGGCCAACAGATTTATCCATTAGTTGTTCAAAGATTAAATTAGTGAATTGTAAAATTTCTCCTCTTGATCGGAAATTTTCAGCTAAAATAATCCGTTCGCCACCATTATTTTCACCGTATTTTTCGTATTTTTCTAAAAATAAACCAGGATCTGCTAGTCTAAAAGAGTAAATAGACTGCTTAACATCTCCTACCATAAAAAGATTTCCTGTATTTGTTTCATTTTTTGTTAACCAGTGCAGAATATTTTCCTGTAACTTGTTAATATCTTGGTACTCATCAATCATCACTTCTTTAAATTTTTCTCGATAGTGATTAGACGCTTCTGTGGGTGTCCACTTTTGCGCTTCATTTTTAGCTAAAATGTTTAATGTTAAGTGCTCTAGGTCATTGAAATCTAGTAAATTCCGCTCGTTTTTTCTCTCGCGATAAGCCAGCGAGTAGACCTTTGCAACCCGAGCCATCTCTTCGACTAATAGCACTGTTTTAACCATAACGTCAAGTTGATTTTCTAAAGGCGCATTAAAATACTCTTCTTTCATTTTTTCATAACGAGCCTTTGCTTGTTTTCGCAAGACAGCCATTTCGATACCGGCATCTTTTACACTATCATCTGCTGATCTTTTGACTGGCCTCCAATTAACGAACTTAAACGATTGAACTAAAGGATAAACGTTTTGATAGTGATCCGCTTGAATAAGCGCAAGCACTTCTTTAAAATGAACGGCTTCACTAGTAACGATTTTAGTTTGATTGACTAGTTCTTGCTCGCCTTCGCCAATTTTAGCAGCTGTTAAATCTAATTCAATCATATTCACCAAACTATCTACCAGTTGAGGTTTTACGAGTTGTTGAAATAAAACTCCTTTTAAAAAAGAATCTAACGTATCAGTATATAAGCCAGAAAGATTTTCTAACCAATAATCTGGATCAGGATTGGCTCTAGAGAATTCGTATAATGAAAAAACAAGTTCGGTTAATCCAGCATCACTGCGATCGTTAGAATAAGCGCGGGCTAAATCGAGAAATGAACCTGATTCATCTCCATATAGTTTTTCTCTAACTTCTTCCCAAACAGATTCTTTTAATAAAACAATTTCTGTTTCGTCTGTTAATAGTCTAAAAACAGGATCTAAATCAATTAAATAGTAGTAACGTCGGATAACTTGTAAACAAAAGGCATGAAGTGTGCTAATAGAAGCTTGTGGCAGTAACGTCATTTGCTTGATTAAATGCTGCTTTTGTTCTGGGTGACCTTCACCAGTAATGGCTTGTTGAATGGCCGTTTTAATTCGTTCTTTCATTTCTCTTGCAGCGGCTTCTGTGTAGGTAACGATTAACAATTCATCGACATTGATACCTGCTTTTATTTTTTCAATCACGCGCTGAACCAATACGGTTGTTTTACCCGATCCAGCTGAGGCAGAAACCAAAATATTATGGCCAGATTCGTAAATAGACTGCCATTGGCCATCTGTAAATCGGCTATTTAATGGTTTTATCGGCAATTGGCTCATTCATTTTCCTCCTTTTCTGCTAAAATTAACTTGAGAACATCCTCACGTTTTAATTTTTCTTCTTTTCGGTAGTTATTTTCAGGTAACATATAATCAAACTGAGAAACGGCTTTAAATTCACCGCTAACAGTAGAGATATGTTGTCTTTTTTCAAAGAATGGCTGAAGTGTTGTGACACCTTCTATAATGGCATTACCAGCATCCACGATTAATTTCTGATTGTGCATTCTCAGAGCTGCCATTTCTTCAAGTGTAACAAATCCAGTTGATTTCAATGATTTATCTTTCAGTTGATTGAATGGATAAACAGATGAAGCTGTGGTTGGCTCAATTGTATGATCTAAAGCTAATAATAAATCTTCTTCCTCTAAAAGAAGTCCATCTAATTTAAATTTTTTTAAAAATTCTGTAGCTATCGACTCTTCATCTGTTATCTCGGTTTCTTTAATAAAAGGATTTTTTACATGCACATAAAATGCCCCAGCAGGTTTAGCTGAATGCCCAATTAGTTCTGTTGCGTTACTTAAAGCCGTATCCAAATAGGTAATCATTTGCATAGCTAAGCCATAATACGCTTCAAAATAATTAAACTTATGTGCACTTGATTTATAATCGACCACACTCAAATAATGTTGATTCTCTACTTCTACTGTATCAACTCGATCAATTTTACCGCGGATAAAAAGAGTCCCTCCATTATTTAAGGGAAAAGATAGTCCTTCTATTCCTTTTTGATTCGCTAACTGTCCGAATAAGACTTCTGTTTGAACAGTCTTCATACTTGTCCTTCTGCTTTGATTACCTAGTGCCCACACCATCCTTTTAATCGTTTGGCTTAGTTGGCTGCGAATGAATTTCATTCGATTAGAAGCCGACAAAATAGAGAATTTTGGTTTTTTGAATAAAACAGCTAAGACCTCATCTGTAATGAGCTCAATCGCTTCAGTATCTAAAGTAGCTAACGTCAACTCTCTTGTTAATAAAGACTTGAATAATTGATCCAACGCATCGTGGAAGAATTCACCTGTTCCTGCTGGTGATAAACCGAATCGATCTCGTTCATTTAATTTAAGCCCATATTGTAAAAAATGGTTGTAAGGATCTGCATAAAAGGTTTCTAAGCGAGAAACCGATAAATAAAGATCTTTTCCGTACAAGCTAGTAGCAATCTCATTTTTTAACGGATGCGGAATATTTTTCTTTACTAAGCTTGTTAACAATTGATGAAAAGATCCCGCTAGATGTTCATCTCGTTTGAAATAGCGATAAATTCCTATCCAGAATGGGGATAACACGCCTTTTTTATCTTGCTCTTTGCGAAGGACTACTACTAATTGGCTCATTGTACTTTTTTTAGTTCCAATGAAACTTAGTGTTTCTTTAGGTGTTGGATTTTCTAAGGAGCTAATTTCTGATCCTTTGAACTGAACTGGAAGAGAAAATTGTTTCCCTATCCGCTCTACGTAAGGAGATAATTTAGCGATTTCTTTAGAATCACTGTTAAGCGGATAAGAAAAAATCAATTGCTCAGAAGAATCTAGAAAGGCGTTGTAAGCAATAAAAGGCTCAGAAGCCATTAAATCTTCTGAAGACGGTTTTAGATATTTCCCAGAAGCTAAAAATTCAGAGAAAAAGGAGCGGTCCTCATTTGTTAACATGCTTTTATTCTCTGATTTAGCCGGTAAATGGATATCTGTCATTCCTAGTAAGAAAGTGACTTTTGCCGTACCAATTCGTGTTCCTTCAAGACCTGAAAAAATAACTTGATCAATATTAGGTGGGACAATACTGTAAGACGCATTCTCAAAACCTGCTGACAAAATAGCTTGGAAACTCTCCATCTCAAAAATTTCTTCACCCAATACTTCGACATACTCATCTAATAACTGCAAAAGGACGGACCAAATCTGTTCGTGTTTTTTAGCTGTTTCCAAATCGTTGGCTTCAATCGCTTGGTCTCGCCAAAAAGTTAATTGGGTATCTACTCCTATTTTTTCTAAAAAAAGGTAAAGTATTTTTGCAGCTTCAGCTCCTGTTTTAGCTTTTTCAAGCTGAGTAAAAAAAGGAAGTAGTGTATTTTTTAATAAAAATCTCACCTGATTAGCGGTGTTTTCAATACGTTGGTCTGAGTCAGATTGGAAGTCAGTATCGTCATAGTAAAACTTAGTGTAATGCCAGGGTTCTTTCATAGTCCACTGGTATCCTTCATACCCATAAGCTAATACAACGTTCTCCATTAGATCAATTTTATCACGAAACTGATTTACTTGATTTTGAATAGATTGAATGCGAGTTTTTCTGTCAACAGGCAATTTAGTCGATTGTTCTGGAACAAACAACTCTGTGCGCAATAAACGCATGACATCTGCATAACGCCAATTTTTCCGCTTAATTGTCAGTAGTGCATCGATTAGCTCAACTAGTGGATGTTGAGTCATCAAATCAGCACTATCAATAAATGTTTCAATGCCATTTTCCGCAAAAATGGGCCCTAGAATCGTTAAGTAATCTTGAGTATTTCGAGTTAGAATTAAGATATCTTTATACCGATACTTTTCACTTTTTATCATTTTTCTAATCTCTTTTGCAACATGAGAGACTTCTGCTTGTTTATCTTCAGCTGCCCAGATTTCAACGCACTCATTCATAGGAAGCTGCTGTTTTTTTAGATTGGAATTAACAGGACTTAATTTAGTTGACTCTACCCAAAAATCTTCTAGTTGATTTAATTCTTCACAATAAGAAGCGTCTATTTTTTGAATCAATCGATCTGGTGCAATCGGAATGTGCTCAGTGCGAGCTAATTGGTATAATTTGTAGTACGTTTCGCCAGCTGCCTGGAAAAGTTCGTGCATTCCGGGTTTTTCATTTGGATACCCTTTATCCAAGGTTAAAGAAATCGTCACTTTTTTAGCAGAATGCATTAAAGCTAAAATTAGTGCTTGTTCTTGCGCAGTAAACCGAAAGTAACTTTCAATATAAATAGTTGTCTCTGAAAAATCTATTTCTTGTAATTTTTCAATCAGTGCTGTTATGATATCCTCTGTTTCAACATACTTACCCATCAAAGAAGTATCAAAGGCCTGATACAATAAAGAGATATCTTTTAGCTTTAATTGAAAATCTACTTCTTGTGGACTTGATCCTAACTGATGAATCAATCCTGATAAGTCATCTTGACTAATTCGGCCTGTTCTTAATTCTAAAAATAAATCTGTTAATTGTTGAACAAATCCTGTTTTTCGAACTTCTCCACGATAAATGATCAATTGTTCCTCATAATCAATTAACAACTTGCGCACAAGCATAGATAAACCAGAACTTGTTAATTGCGGTTTAATAAATACATCCGTATCTTGAAGCCAATACCATGCTAAACGATTAAAACTAAAGACTTGAAGATTCATCATGCCCATTATATTATTTTCATTAAAAGGAGGACGTTCTCCAATTTTTTCAAGTACCGTCATCTCAGCTTCAAATTTAATATGATCTGGAACCAAATAAAATACTTTAGCTTGTTTATTTGCACTCAGTGTAGTGGCAATCTCATCTAACATATGTCCTCTTTTATCGCGATTAGCTCGACCTAAAACAAACTGCAACCCCATCGTACGTCCACCTCATCTACTATTTTTGTTTCTTTCAAATCTACCATTTACTTTCCGACTTTATTGCATCTATAGACTTCATAATGAATGAGAACAAAAGCACTCCAAAAGTTAGGTTTTTAAATCTAATTTTGAAGTGCTTATGCGAATGATAAAAAAAGTAGTCTGCTACATTAGTTTAAAACTAAAAAGTAAAACATGACGCTAACTAGTACGACTACTCCTAAAGAATAGATTACCTTAAATTTAAGCTCTTTCGTCTTGTGTCTAAACAGGTACATACCCAATAAGCCACCTAATCCTCCGCCAACAAGTCCAAGTGTCAGCATTCTTTTTTCGGGAATACGCCATTTACGTTGCTGTGCCTTTTTTTTATCAAGTCCCATTAAAATAAATAGCCAACCGTTTAAAGCAAGACTATACGCTATAGCATAAGTTAACATTACCCTTTATTTCTTGCATTCAAAGAAACAATTTCAACAATGACATCTGTTGCTTTTTGCATACTTTCTACTGCGACGAATTCATAGCGACCATGGAAATTCTCACCACCTGCGAATATATTAGGGGTTGGCAAGCCCATAAATGAAATTTTAGAGCCGTCAGTCCCACCTCTAATTGGTTCAATAATCGGCTTAATGTTCAAGTTTTTCATCGCTTGCTCAGCAAGCTCAATAACCGTCATGTCTTTTTCGATAATTTCACCCATATTGTAATAAGAATCTTTTAACTCAACAGTAATTCGTTCAACACCATTTTTTTCGTTTAATTCTTTTGCAACATTTTGTATAAAAGTTTTACGCTCTTCGAATTTAGCCCGATCATGATCTCGAATAATGTACTCCATTTTAGCTTCTTCTACTTCACCGGTCATTCCTAACAAATGGAAAAATCCTTCTCGACCACTTGTTTTTTCGGGAACTTCACCTTGAGGTAAAGCAGCGTCAAAAGCTAAACCAAGTTTTAAAGCATTTACCATTGTGTCTTTTGCTGTTCCTGGGTGAACGTTTTTCCCTTGAATCTTCACGATAGCTGAAGCAGCATTAAAGCTTTCGTATTCTAGTTCTCCAACAGGCCCACCGTCCATTGTATAAGCAAAATCTGCATTAAAACCAGGTACATCAAAAAGATTTGCGCCTATTCCAATTTCCTCATCAGGACCAAAAGCTACACGAACAGTACCATGTTTAATCGTTGAGTCAGCTAATAAAATTTCCATTGCTGTCATAATTTCAGCAATACCAGCTTTATCGTCAGCGCCTAATAGAGTATTGCCATCTGTAGTGATTAATGTTTTGCCAATATAATTTTTCAAATTAGGAAAATCTTTAGGCGATAGACTAATATTTTTTTCTTGATTCAACACAATGGTATTGCCGTCATAGTTTTCATGAAACTGTGGCTGAACATTTTCAGCATTAAAATCAGCTGTATCCATGTGAGCAATAAAACCAATTGTTGAAACATCCTCATCACTATTAGATGGCAAAGTTGCAGTAACATACCCATTTTTTTCATTGTAAGAAACATCACTCATCCCCAAGGTCGTTAATTCAGACATTAATGTTTTAGCAAAAACAACTTGAGTTTGCGTAGAAGGAATAGTTGTGCTCGTCTCATCAGAACGAGTCTCTGTTTGAATATAGCGAACAAAACGTGGAACTAAATTTTTATACATAAAAAAACTCCTTTTACTCAATATATTTTATAGTCAATTAATGTTTAACATTAGATAAAACGATAGGGATCGGTATTTAAAGATGATTGTATCACTTCTAAATCCCAATCCATCTCTTTACTCCAATTTGTAAAGAGAGTAGCCAATTCTTTTTTACAAATACTTTCAATATGGTGTCCTGGATCGATGACACTAAGGTTGGATGCTAACATATCATGTCCAACATGGTAATAAACGTCTCCAGTGATGTAAACTTCAGCACCTTTACGGATAGCATCTGGATAAAATTTGCCTGCATCTCCACCACATATAGCAACACGCTGGATTTTTTGAGTAGGATCTTTTGCAAGGTAACGCAATCCAATAACGCCAAATGTATCTTTTATTTTTTTAGCAAATTCTTCAATAGTTATTGGCTCTTTCAAATTTCCGACTCGTCCTAATCCATATTGATCCACGTAGTTTTCTATTGTGTAAACGTCATAAACCGGTTCTTCATAAGGATGCTCAGAAAACAACGCCTTTTCAATTTCAGCAGTTAATCGTTCTGGGAACATCACTTCAATCCGTGCTTCGTTCACTTCTTCTACTTCATTTGGTTGCCCAATATGCGGTTGTGCTTGATTCATTGGTGTAAAACTTCCGGTTCCTTCAACGGTATAAGTACAATCCTTATAGTTAGGGCCGATTTCTCCTGCTCCTGCTTGAGTTAATGCTTGAATCATCTCACTTTTATTTGCTAGTGGAACAAAAACAACTAACTTTTTATATTTCTCTCGCTTTGTCACTGACATAATTTCAGTTTCCGTGATGCCAATCGCTTTTGCTAACCATGCATTCATCCCATTTGTTGCTACATCAAGGTTTGTATGGGCAGCATAAACAGCAATATCATTTTTCAATAAATCAGCATACATGTTGATTTGCGGGTCATCCGTTACTAGGTTTTTTGCAGGTCTAAAGAGTGGTGGATGATGAGCAAAAATTAAGTCAATATTTTTTGAAATCGCTTCTTGTACAACTTCAGGACGCACATCTAGTGTTACTAAAACTTTTTTTACTGATTTATTTAATGTTCCAATAGCTAAACCAACAGGATCGCCTTCTTCAGCCAAGTAAGTTGGTGCGAACTCTTCAAACTTTTTAATCAAATCATGTCCTAAGATACTTTTCATTTTAATAACTCCTCAATCGCAGCAATTTTAATCGTAAATGCTTGTATTTTTTCAGATTGATCTGTAGAAGATTTAGGTAAATCAACAAGTATCTGCTTGTTTTTAGCTAATTCATTTGTCCATTTTTTTATAAATAGTAAAGACCGTTCTTTTCTCAAATGAAAACCAAAAGCAATATCTTCTGCTAAAAAAGTAACGGAGGATTCAGCAGATTTTTCAGCTACTATAATTTCATATATTTTGCTATTTTCTTCAATTAATTCTTCTGAAATAATCTGATAGCGGTGGTCAATCAGCCAGGTTCTCAAATCAGATTCATCTTTATTGGCCTGTAAAATCAATCTCTCTTTACCAGTTAATTTCCCCATTCGATATCCTTCGTCTAAGATAGTAGCAATGAGTGCACCACCCATACCACAAATGGTAATGGCAGAAATCTGGTCTAATTCAGGATTAAGAACATTCAACCCGTCTCCCAATCGAACAACTACTTTGTTTTGTAATTTCAGGCGTTCGACTTGATTCTCGGCAATTCTAAATGGCCCTTCAATAATCTCTCCAGCAATAGCAAATTCAATCTTACCCTCTACTGCTAGAACGCAGGGAAGATAGGCATGATCTGATCCAATATCGGCTAAGCGTGAACCTTCAGGGACGTAGCTAGCTGCTCTTTCTAAGCGCAATGATAGTTGTTTTAGCTTCATTAACTCTCTGTCACTTCTTTCGTTATAAAATTAATTTTTAAAGAAAGCTTCATCTAATAAATACCCTTCTGCAGCTTCTTTTGTTTTAAAAATAGCCTCCATTTTACCATCTGGTAAATTAACAGACCACATCGGATTGTCATATACTAAACGTAAGACATCACCATTTTGATCAAACCATAATTCGGAGTATCCTTCTTCGTAACCATCTTCTGTTTTTTTCAAAAATATGATAGCTTTATCTAGCAAACGTCTAATATTTTTTTCATCAGCATCTAGGACTGAAATATAGCCTTTAATGGTTTCTTCTTTAGGTAAGTAACCTGCATAAATAAGTGCATTTCCATTCCGATGAAGGTAACGAACAACCGTTGTTTTATCAACTGCACTACTCTCAAAATGATAATTGGTTCTATTTAGTGAAACAGGTACAGCCGTTAATTCTTTGTACTCGTCAAATAGAGCTTTTTTTTCCTCAAACGATAACATATATTCTCATCCTCTCAAACTATCCTACTTAAGTATTATAACAGTTTTTTTGAAACCATGCTTTAATATGTTGAAACAAAAAAAGCCAAGCGAATAGAAAATACTATCGGCTTGGTTTTTTAAAATAAGTTTATTCTAAGAAATCTTTCAGTTGTTTTGAACGACTTGGGTGACGCAATTTACGTAACGCTTTGGCTTCTATTTGACGAATACGCTCGCGCGTTACACCAAACACTTTACCAACTTCCTCCAATGTTCTTGTACGCCCATCATCAAGACCAAAACGCAAACGCAAAACATTTTCTTCACGATCCGTTAAGGTATCTAAGACATCTTCAAGTTGTTCTTTTAACAGTTCATAAGCCGCATTTTCTGCTGGGCTAGTTGCATCATGATCTTCAATGAAGTCACCTAAGTGAGAATCATCTTCTTCACCAATTGGTGTTTCTAATGAAACAGGTTCTTGAGCAATTTTTAAAATCTCACGAACTTTTTCTGTTGGAAGATCCATTTCGGCACCAATTTCTTCAGGTGTCGGCTCTCTTCCTAAATCTTGTAACAATTGACGTTGAATACGAATCAATTTGTTAATCGTTTCAACCATATGAACTGGAATACGAATCGTACGTGCTTGATCAGCAATAGCACGGGTAATGGCTTGACGAATCCACCATGTAGCATAAGTCGAGAATTTGAACCCTTTAGTATAGTCAAATTTTTCTACAGCTTTCATTAAACCCATGTTTCCTTCTTGAATCAAATCTAAAAATTGCATACCACGCCCAACGTAACGTTTGGCAATACTTACTACTAATCTCAAGTTAGCTTCTGCTAAGCGCTGCTTAGCCTCTTGATCACCGACTTCGATTTTTTTAGCTAACATAACTTCTTCTGCAGCGGTTAATAAATTCACTCGACCAATTTCTTTTAAATACATACGAACAGGGTCATTGATTTTTACACCTGGAGGAGCAGTTAAGTCTTCTGGCTTTTCAGCTTCTTCTTTACGCTCTTTAGCTAACATTTGGCGGACAGTTGGACCACCATCATCGCCTACAACACCAATTCCACTGTCTTCAATTTGTTGAATAAGTGCATCCATTTTATCTGCATCCAATGTATAAGGTGTCGCTAATGTATTCGTTAATTCATCATAATGAACCGTTCCACTAGGTTTAAATTCTTTAATAAATGCCTTTACTGCATCCTTATAAGATAATGTCGGTACTTTTTTTTCTTCAGCCATAAAAAAATGCCTCCCCTTTTTCAATCTCACTTTTTTTACTACCCATTTTTTAACAAGCGGGATAGATTGACAATCTCAATCATTAGAACTCTTAATTGAGCTTGGTCGCCTTTTTTAGCAGCCTCGGTCATTTCGTCTTTTGTTTGTTTCAATTGTGTTTCTAACACTGACTTTCTTGAGATAACATCGATATAGTCTTTAATCTCTTGTGGAACAATCTCCATACTAAGAGATTGAAACTCAATTTCAACGATTTTATTTTTTAACGGTGTTTCTTTTACAAAATCAATAAAAGCCTCAATAGACGTATCTGACAGAGCATGCTGTGCATGTTCTTGAAAGTTTTCATAGTACAGATACAATAATTGATAATCATCATGTACGAAATGAAATTCTTCTGGTAAATTTTTGAGTTGAATTCTAACTTCTTCAAAATGAAATAAACGATTGAGCAATAATTGTTCTGCTCGTTCGATAGAATCCAATTTCCCTCTCTGATTGTGAACTTGAGTAAATGTTGTAGAGCGAATTTCTGGGATTGCTACCGTCTTTTTGGGTTCTTTGGAACGTTTTTTTTGTCGCTCATAAAAGCGTTGTTGAAACTGTTCATTTAAAGAATCAATAGAGATATCAAATTCGGCTGCTAGTTGCTTCATATACATTTCTCGTTCAACCGCAGAGGTAATCGTCAACATTTCAGTTACTATCTTTTCAATGTATCCAAGCCGCTCACTCTCATTTTTCAAATTCATATCACGACGGTAGTAGTTCATTTTGAAACTAAACAAGGTATCTCTACCATGAGAAATAAGTTCCTTAAAGGCTGGCACTCCTTTTTCTTTAATAAAATCATCCGGATCCATACCTTCAGGAAACGATAAAATAGCCAAATCAAAATCTGTTTGATCTATTAATAAATCAGCTGCACGTTTAGCAGCTTCAATACCTGCATCATCACCATCATAAGCAACTAAGACTTGATCTGTTATTCGCCCAAGCATATGGATTTGCTCATTTGTCAGACTGGTTCCCATCGAAGCAACACCATTTTGTATTCCTGCTTGCCATGCAGCAATAACATCCATAAAGCCTTCAAATAAAATGACCTCTTTTTCTCGTCTGACAGCAGGGCGTGCCTTATCAAAATTAAATAAAACACTTCGCTTATTAAAAAGGTAGGTCTCGGGACTGTTTAAGTATTTAGGTCCTGTTTCAAAGTCTGAAGTCTCAAACAACCTCCCAGAAAAACCAACAACTTTTCCTTGTTGATTGCGAATAGGAAAAACAATTCGATTAGAAAAACGATCTAATAAATCACCATTTTCTTTTTCAACAAATAAGCCCGTTTCGCTCAACAACTCTTTTGAATAATCTTTGCCAGTCAAATATTGTTGTAACAGGGTACGCTCATGTGGGGCAAACCCAATACCAAATGTTTCAATGGTTTCTTGTGTTAATCCCCTTTTCAACAAATAAGCTAACGCCTCTTCACCAGCAGTTGTTTGCAACAAGATGTGATGGAATAATTCAAGACTCTCTTCATGTATTTTGAGAAGAAAGTCTTTTTTGGAATCTTTATTTTGTGAGTTTGATTGTCCTCCATTGAGTAAAGCTTGATCAACTTCAATCTGGCTAAGTTCTGCTGTCTTCAATACCGCTTCAGGAAAACTTAATCCGTCGACTTCCATCAAAAACGAATAAACATTTCCTCCTCGACCACAACTAAAACAATGGAAAATTTGTTTTTCTTCTGTCACAGAAAATGATGGTGTTCGCTCATCATGAAATGGACAGAAACCAAAAAAATTCTTTCCCTTTTTTTTAAGTTGTACGTACTGACTGACAATATCTGTAATATTGGTTTCTTGCCTGATTTTATTAACCGTTTCTTCAGGAATCCTCGTTGCCAAACCATTCACCTCTTTAGCCAATTAAAACGTACTTTCTGATCCCCTCTACAAGGCGGTAAGAGCCGCACCAAATAAATCAGCGCGACTCAGTTTTTCCGTTATCTGTAGACAGAAATATTCAAATTTAATTATACCATAAAAAAAAGGAGCAGACAACTAGTCAGCCCCTTTTTTTATGAGTTTTCGCTTTTTTTAGTTTTTAACTTTTGTCATAGACGAGCTAAAACTTTTCCTGCTATTCAGTGACTTCCAAATAATAGAGGCAATCCCAAAATCAACCATACTGTGTATCACTGTTCCGATTCCCACCATTAAAAAAACAGACTGTAAGAATCCTTGATTGTAGTACGTATCTGTTACATTCCCACCAAAATAAAAGAGCGAAACGACCGCTACTTCTGCTAACGCATGAACGACACCGATAGCAAAAGAGAAAAATTGAGCTTTTAATGGATTTTCTATTATTTCTGGATGTCTCTGCACCCAAAAGGCTCCTACTATAGCAAATACTACATGAGTTAACGCTCTTAACGCAACAATTAAAGGGAATCCGCTAATCATAAAGCCAACAGCTGTACCTAGTGCCACAAAAACTGCAATAGCTGGTGAGATAAATAAAGCAATAAAAATAGCTACATGGCTACCTAATGTAAAAGAAGCAGGTTCTAAAATAATTTTAACAGGTGAAACAATGGGAATCATAATCCCGATCGCTATTAATAAAGCTGATACCGTTAATCTATGAACACTTTTTATTTGCATATAAACATCTCCAATTGGTTATAATTGCTTAGGTGTCAAGACACCTCCACTAATTTAGTATAACCGAATATAAAAAGATGTCAAGACACTCTTTTAATCTTGATACAATACGTTTTCATCAGATAACTGCTGAATGATTCTATTAAAAATAAATTCATCTTTACAGGCAATCGTATGCAAATGAATGCCTTTTGTTAAGTCTGATAATAAATTTGCTTTTGAACGTATCATTTTTTGAAGAAATTGATCTACATCGTGTCGTGAGCTGATATTTAATTGCCCTTTTATCTCACCATAAACCGGGTGTTCCACGATGACATCGATTATTTCTCCCCCATTATCAACTATTGCATACAATTCTTTTTGAGTTTCATCTAGTTGATGTGCACAAGCAATTTTCCGGATATAGCGATTATCAGGACTTTCTTCACTGGTTAAGACGTACCCTTTAGGTGTTGCTGTAATATCAATTCCTGTTGCTCTAATTAAAGCGACGTCGCCAACAATAATTTGACGACTAACTGCTAATTTTTTTGCTAACACCGAAGCGCTTATTGGTGTTTTTGTCTTTTGTAGCGCAGCAACGATTTTATTTCTCCTTTTGATAGGTTCCATAGTTCTATTCCTTTCAATTTTAAAAAGCATTTTTTCTCTCTATAGGTATAAAAACTAAATTAGTCTAAGAATTGAGCTTCATAAAGACGTCGATACGTTCCATTTAACGCCATTAATTCCCTGTGGCTACCTTCTTCAGCTATTCCTGTCTCATTCACGACAACAATCCTTGTCGCATGCTTAATTGTCGCTAGACGATGTGCAATAACGAGAGTCGTTCTGCCAGCTGACAATGAATTTAACGAATCTTGAATAGCCTGTTCTGTTTCAGTATCTAATGCTGAAGTAGCTTCATCTAGTATCAAAATAGCAGGATTTTTTAAAAACATTCGAGCGATTGATACTCGCTGTTTTTGTCCTCCAGATAGTTTAACCCCACGTTCTCCAATAATCGTATCCAATCCTTCAGGCATGTCTAAAACAACTTGTTCTAAATGCGCCAAGCGAACTACCTCTGTTATCTCCTCTTCACTCGCATCCAATTTACCGTATCGAATATTTTCTCGAAGACTTCCAGGAAATAAAAAGACGTCCTGTTGAACGATGCCTATTTGCTTTCTTAATGACTGCATGGTCACATCTTGAATATTTATGCCATCAATTAAAATTTCCCCTTCATTTATTTCATAAAAACGAGGCAATAAGTTACAAATAGTTGTTTTACCTGCGCCACTTGGTCCAACAAAAGCAATTGTTTCTCCTTGAGTAATAGATAAATGAATATGCTCTAGCACTTTATTTGTCGAATCATACCAAAACGAGACATTTTTATATTGAATTGTCCCCTCTACTGAGGGCAAGACTTTTGCATCAATCTTATCTTGGATACTAGGTTTTTTACCTAACTCTTCTCGGAAGCGTTTAAAACCTGCTATGCCTTTAGGGTAACTTTCAATCATTGTATTCACTTTTTCAATTGGACGAACAAATATATTCGCTAATAAAATAAATGCAACAAATTCTCCATAATTAATTTCTCCTCTGATTGTGTAAAACGCTCCGAAAAATAATGCAAATAAATTAATTAAGCGAATTAAGAAATAATTGTAAGAAGAACTAATTCCCATCATCTTGTAAAATAACATTTTTGATTTTCGATAGGTCTGATTTAATACTTCAAAACGCCCGGCTTCATATTTTTCATTAGCGAAAGCTTGCACTTCACGAATGCCACTTACAGAAGCTTCAATTCCAGCATTAAAATTTCCTAAATTTCGAAAGATGTCGATATTAACGTGAGTCATTTTTTTATTGAAAATAATCAAGGCTATCATAATAAATGGAATCATAATAAATGTTGCCAAAGCTAATTTGACATGAATGGTTAACATAATACCAAAAGCCCCTATTAAAGTAATCAATGTAATAAAAATATCTTCTGGTCCATGATGAGCGACTTCTGATATTTCAAATAAATCTGTTGTTAATCGCGCCATCAACTTACCTGTTTTTTTATTATCATAGTAGCTAAACGGTTGTTTTTGGAGATGAGAATAAAGTTCTCTACGCATATCTGTTTCGATGTTAACGCCTAATGTATGGCCGAAATAAACAACTATGTATTGTAGCACAGTATTAACTATATATAATAGTAACAGCAAAAGCGATACGGTAACAATTAATGACCAATTTCCCGAAGGCAACAGGCGATTAATCACTCGATTAACCACAACTGGAAAGGCTAATTCTAATGTTGCAGCTAAAATAGCACAACCAAAATCAAGATAGAATAACTTTTTATAAGGCCGATAATAACTAAAAAACTGTTTTAACATGAAATCCTCCTCTATTGCGTACTTTACTTATTATAAGCAACAAGCAGCCTAAATGAAAGTCAAACTCTATTAAATATCCTCCCACTAAAGAAAGGTTATCTTTAGTGGAAGGATAAGCAAAAATTAATACCTGTATTTTTTATTTAACGACTAATTTATCAATACTTGCAAAGGACAAAGTAAGCAGAGCGATTTGACTTAGTAGAGATAAACGATTATTTCTAACAGCTTCATTATCCGTCATAACCATATTTTCTCCGAAGAAAGCGTCAATATGAGGTTGCAAACTTTTTAATTCCTTGAACTTTTCTTCTGTTTCTAACGTACCGAAAACAGCATTTATTTTTTCAATCTGGTTTGCCAAATTTATTTCAGAATCCGTTTCAAATAGTGTTTTATCTACTTTTTGATTTACTAAATCAATTTTCTCTTTATTTTTTTTAGTTAAATTTAATACACGCGTTAATGATTCAATTGTTGGTTTAAACGACTGTTCCGCTATCTGTTTTTCTAATTCACGGCCAGCTTTAAGCATATCAACTAAGTTTTCTTGATCTGAATTTAGAGTTGCTTCAATAATGTCGTAGCGTATTTTTTCATTGCGCATAAATTGTTGTAAACGTGCTTTTATAAAACCAACTAATTCTGAACTACTCTTTTCGTAACCAGATAGTAAAGAATTTGAGTCAGAGGATAGCGTGTTAAGAATGTCTTTTCTAAGTGTATTCATCGGGAAGAACCAATTTTCATTCGTCACAATACGAACTAATCCATACGCTTGGCGTCTCAATGCAAAGGGATCGTTAGAACCTGTTGGGACTTTTCCAATCGCGAAGAAAGACATCATACTCTCTAGTTTATCTGCTAAAGCTAGCACGGCACCAATTGAACTCTTAGGTAAATCACCATCACTTGAGATAGGTAAATAGTGTTCGCGTATGGCTGTTGCTACAGCAGGTGTTTCACCTTGTAACAAGGCGTATTTTTCTCCCATGACTCCTTGTAATTCTGGAAACTCTCCAACAACATTTGTAACCAAGTCAAATTTATATATTTCTGCTGCACGATCTAAACTAACCTGTTCCTCGTTGGTTAAGCCAACCGTTTTTCCAATAGTTCTTGCAAAAGAGCGAACACGCTGCATTTTTTCGTATACAGATCCAATTTTTTCATGGAAGGTTACTTGTTTCAACTGTTCCACACATGTATCAATCGATAATTTTTTATCTTCTTTATAGAAAAATAATGCATCTTCTAATCGAGCAGTTAAGACTTTTTCGTTTCCTCTGACAACATTATCAATAAACTCAGCATTTCCGTTTCGAACAGAAATAAAATAAGGCAATAAGTTCCCAGTATGATCAGCAACATCCACATATCTTTGGTGATCCCTCATAGAAGTGATCAATATTTCTTCAGGTATTTCTAAATAAGCTGGATTATACTTGCCATAAAAAGCTGTAGGGTATTCGACTAAATTATTAATTTCTTCTAACAGATTAGGAACAATTGAAACAGCCCAATCGTGTTCTTTTGCGATCGCATCAACTTGAGAGACGATCATGTGTTGACGTTTGTCGCTATCAGCAATAACAAACACTTTTTCTAAGACTTGCTCATAGTCTAATGCCGTTTCAAAAGTTACATCTTTTCCGAGAAAACGATGGCCTCTACTAGTATTGGATGTTTCAATATCTAATACAGTGAATGGAATGATTTCGTCATCCAACATTGCTGTAATCCAATGGATAGGCCTAATGTAGTTAAAATGGTGATTAGCCCAATTCATACTTACTGGAAAAGTCATTGAGGTAATAACCTTATCTAAATCTGTTAAAATCGTTTTAGTTGGTAATCCTTCAATAAATTTATCCACATGGACATACTCTATACCATTTATTTCTTTAAAATAAATATCCTCAACCATTAACTTTTGCCCACGAACAAATCCCATAGCCGCTTTACTCCAATTTCCTTGTGCGTCTAGTGCAATTTTTTTAGCTGGTCCCTTAGCAGACTCCTCAATATCTACTTGTTTTTCAGAAAGATCTTTAATAATAACTGCTAATCTTCTCGGTGTAGAAAAAGGCAAGATTTCACCATAGCTCAGTCTATTTTCATCTAAAAATTGCTTCATTCTTTCAACTAATTGCAGTCTACTTGGTGCTACAATATGAGCGGGTATTTCTTCTAAGCCAATTTCTAACAATAAATTTTTAGTCATATTAGTTTATCTCCTTAGTAGAGTTTATCTGATTTTTTAGCAACGGATAACCAAGTTTTTCTCGTTCAGTAACAAAAGCAAGCGCAATAGCTCGTGCCATTTTACGTATACGGGCTAAATAACCAGCTCGTTCAGTAACAGAAACAGCTCCTCGTGCATCTAGTAAATTAAAGGTATGGCTACATTTTAAAACATAGTCATATGCTGGATGAACTAAACCTGATTCAATTTGAACGGTAGCTTCTTTTTCATAGTCTTCAAATAATTGCAACAATAATTCTTGATTGCTATTTTCAAACGCGTATTTGGAGTGTTCGAATTCAGGCTGAATAAAAATTTCACCATATTTTACTCCCTTTGTCCATTGAATGTCATAAACACTATCTACTTCTTGTATATAAGAAGCTAGGCGCTCTAAGCCGTAAGTTAGTTCGCTGGTAACGGGAAAACAGTCTAATCCGCCAACTTGTTGAAAATAGGTGAATTGGGTGATTTCCATTCCATCCAGCCAAACTTCCCAGCCCAAGCCTGCACAACCCATTGAAGGATTTTCCCAGTTGTCTTCAACAAATCGAATATCGTGTTTTAATGGATCAATACCTAAAAGAACTAGACTATCTAAATAAAGCTCTTGAATATTCTTTGGTGAAGGTTTCATAACAACTTGAAATTGGTGATGTTGAAATAAACGGTTGGGATTTTCCCCATAACGACCGTCACCTGGGCGTCTTGAGGGCTCAACGTAAGCTGCATTCCATGGTTCTGGTCCAATCGCTCTCAAAAAGGTATAAGGGCTCATAGTTCCAGCTCCTTTTTCAGTATCATAAGATTGCATTAATAAACAACCCTTATCTGACCAGTAATTTTGTAATGTTAGAATAATTTCTTGAAATGTCAACGGCTCTTTTTTCATTTAAAACACTCCTTTTTATTATTTAGTATAAAATAAAAAAGTCGTCCCTATGTTGATAATTATCAACATAGGGACGACTTTCATCGCGGTTCCACCCTAATTCCAGTATATAACTACTAGCATCTTTATTGGACAGCTCCAGAATGCCTTTCAATTTTTCTCTTGTTCTGGCTTTCACTATCCCAGATTCGCTGAAAACAAGAATATAAAATCTACTTTTTTCTTTCTACGCTGTTTTATTCTATTGGCACTATCATATCTCTCTAGAGAAACATTTGTCAATCCTTTCTTTTAAAATTCAACACATTTATTCAGTTGAATGTGGCTTTCTATCTAATAATAGATCGCCCCATTGATACATTTGATCAATGAATCGCTTACTTTTTAATTTTATCCCAACAGATTCGTCATAAATCATGTCTAAAACTACTCTAATTTCTTTTTTTGTTTCATCTTTTACTTTAATTGTCCCTAGATGGTCCATTGAAACAACTGAAAATAGACGTAAAAAATAAATGGCTCGTTGGCTTGCATGGTAACGATACTTGTCTAAATTCCAATGTTTTTGACAAAGCAAACCACCGTAACTTCCTGAATAGTCAAATGGGCCTATTGTTTCACCACATTCACGACAGCCTCGCCATTCAGGTGCAACTCCGAAATAAGGTAATATTTGAACTTCAAAAATATTCACTAAAATTTCAGGATCTGTCCCATTATCTATTTCTATGAGCAATTGTTTCGCTTTATGAAATAAAGTTGGATCAGGCACACCATCTTCAATCGCTACATCAACTAAACTGAGTATATAAGTAGCATACGCATTTAGAAAAATATCTGTATGCAACTGATTTAGATGAATTAAGTCTTTAGCATCTCGAATAAAACCAAGACCCGTATCTTTAATATCAGTAATGTATGTTGCCATAGTGAAAGGAAGTACAGCAGCTTTCAAATTACTGTTAGATTTTCGAGAACCTTTGATAAAAAACATTCTTTTACCTAGTTTAGATGTAAAAATTTTGACGAGCCGATCACTCTCTTTGTAATTACGAATAGAGATTACAATCCCTTCTGTTTCCTGCAATTCTGACAAGCTACCTACTCCTTTCTTAGCTTTAGACTCTAGCAAATAGATAAAATAGAAAAGAAAACCCCACTAGAGTAAGTGAGATTTTTCTTCTTTCCATTCACGACTAATTAATAATCTTCTTTGCGGTATCCAAAATCTTGTAAGTTTGTTTGACGATCACGCCAATCTTTTTGTACTTTTACCCAAAGGTCTAAATAAATTTTATCCCCTAAAAGAACTTCAATATCGCGACGAGCACGGATGCCTATATCTTTTAACATCTTGCCGCCTTTACCAATAATAATTCCTTTTTGACTTGAGCGTTCAACAATCACTGCTGCATGAACTTGAACTTTACCAAGTTCGTTTCTTTGCATACTTTCAACAACTACTGCAACTGAATGAGGGACTTCTTCGCGTGTCAATTGCAATACTTTTTCACGTATCAACTCTGAAACGATAAAATATTCAGGATGATCTGTTACTTGATCTTCTGGGTAGAACTGAGGTCCTTCAGGTAAATACTTAAGGATTTCAGAAAGCAAGGTATCAACATTATTTCCCTCGGTAGCTGAAATCGGGATAATTTGTTCGAATTCCATTTCTGTACGATAATCATCGATAATTTCTAGTAATTTATCCGGATGAATTTCATCAATTTTATTAATTAATAAAAATACAGGAGTCTTTTGCTCTTTTAATTTATCGATAATAAAATTATCACCAGGGCCACGTTTTTCAACAGCACTTACCATGAAAAGAATAGCATCTACTCCTCTTAAGCTGCTTAAAGCAGATTCTACCATGAAATCTCCTAAACGGTGTTTGGGTTTATGAATTCCTGGAGTATCTATGAAGACTATTTGTGAATCGTCTGTCGTATAAATACCTTGAATTTTATTTCTTGTTGTTTGAGCTTTATCACTCATAATAGCGATTTTTTGGCCAACAACTCTATTTAGCAAAGTTGACTTGCCTACATTTGGACGTCCTACAATAGAAACAAATCCTGATGTGTGTTCTTTATTATTGTCCATTAAACCATATCCTCCGATTGAAACGCACCAGGTAAAAGTTCTTTTACCGTGGTTTCATATTTATCTCCATTTGTATTTGTTAATAGCACCGGCATATCCGGCTCACAGAATTCTACCATAACTTGTCTGCATGCGCCACAAGGAGAAATAGGTCCGGTTGTTTTACCTGTTACAACTAATTGTTTAAATGTTTTCTTGCCTTCAGATACCGCTTTAAAAATAGCTGTCCGCTCTGCACAATTACTCAATCCGTAAGAAGCATTTTCAATATTACAGCCACTATAGATTATTCCATCATCTGTTATGAGTGATGCACCTACTGGAAATTTTGAATAAGGTACATAAGCATTTTCTAACATTTCCGTTGCTTCTTTTATTAATTGTTGGGTTACTTGTTTAGTAGTTGTCATGATTTAATTCTCCTTTTTAAATAAATAGTATAAATAGTTTCGGTAAAAGTATAATAGTCGCCGTAATAATTGAAAAAAACGCTGTACTTAGAACAGCTGCTGCCGCCATATCTTTTGCTTTTTTTGCTAGTGGATGGTACTGATGTTCTGTTATTAAATCAACAACATTTTCAATAATTGTATTTAAAATTTCCATAACCAAGACCAAAAAAACACTCAGTATAATCCAAAGCCATTCGTTTTGCTTGAGTCCTAGAAAAGATGAAATAATGAGAATCGTAATTCCTAAAATAAGGTGAGTACGCATATTACGCTCTTCTTGAAAGACAGTTTGAATCCCTTTGAAAGCATACTTAAAGGAATCAATAAAGCATGAGTTTTTACATACATCTTTATTATCTTTGGAGTCCATAGGCATCTAATATCTCTTTCTGCAAGCCGAACATTTCTTTTTCTTCATTTGGCTCCATATGATCGTAACCATTCAAATGTAAGAACCCATGAAGAGCAAGAAAACCCAACTCACGATTAAGCGAATGCCCGTACTCATCAGCTTGTTCTATTGCTTTATCAACTGAAATAACGATATCCCCGATATTTCTAGGAAGTACCCCTTCGAAATCAGCCAAATTTAAAATTAAATCATTTTCAACTTCGTCCTCGAGAGCAAAACTAATAACATCTGTTGGTTGATCTTTAAATCGAAATTCTCGGTTAATCTCTTGAATCTTTTCGTTGTCAACAAATAAAACAGATAATTCAGTTTCTTTTTCTAAATGAAGATAGTCTCCAGAAAAATCTAAAATAGCTTGAACCATTTCTTTTTGTTCTACTGTAATCTTATTTGTTTCATCAAATAAATCTATTTCCATATTGTATTGTGCCTCCTTAGTGCAATAGAAAAATTATACATTGCTTTTACTCAAGTTTTTATCGTCTAAACTTGGGTATTCAATTCTTGAATGAAATGTACCATTTAATCCTTCACAGATAGATTTTTCTACTATTTTCAATTCCTTAATAGAGATGGTACATTCATCAAATTGTCCATCTGTCATTCGACTATTAATCAATTGGTGAATAAACCGTTCTATCGTTTCTTTTGTTGGTTTTGTCATTGAACGAACAGCTGCTTCTGCACTGTCTGCTATATTGATGACGGCTGCTTCTTTTGTTTGTGGTTTTGGTCCCGGATACCTAAAGTCTGATTCTTGAACGGTCTCATCTAATTCTTTTGCTTTAATATAAAAGAACTTCATCAAGGTTGTTCCATGGTGTTGAGCACAAATATCAATAATCGATTGTGGCATTTTTGCTTCTTTTAGTATCTTTACCCCTTCACTAACATGTCCAAAGATAATATCTCTGCTCTCATAAGGTGTCAATAAGTTATGCGGATTCTCCATGCCTGAAGATAAATTTTCGACAAAGAAAAGCGAATGTCTTAATTTACCGACATCGTGGTAATAACAAGCAACTCTAGCAAACAAAGCATCACCACCTATTGCCCCTACAGCGTTTGCACTTAAATTGGCAACCATTAAGCTATGGTGGTATGTACCTGGTGTTTTTGTAACAAGTTCTTTTAATAAAGGATTTGCTGGATTTTCTAATTTCATTAACGTTAATACAGCATTGTCTGTAAACAATAATTCAAGATAAGGTGAAAATAAAACTGCTAAAAAGTATGAAATTAATCCACTTCCTAATGCAAACAAACTGATTAATAGAGCATCACTAGAGAAAAACGATAAATTTAAGTAGAAAATAAGTGACCCAATAAATAGTGCATTAAAAAAGGATACCCACATAAATGTATTTAAAAATTGATCAACAATTCTTTTCTTTGTAATCATTGTTCCCATCATACCACTAAACAAATAAAATAAAGATAAGATAAAAGTACTATTGGAACCGGTATTTTCTCTAAATAGAAAGAGAGAAAACGCAACTAAAAATCCATTTGAAACAATACCGTATCTTCTTGAACTAAACGTTGTTAATACTATCGGGGCTAATGCAGCCGGAAATAGTAAACTAATGTTGGCTAATCCTGATTCTTGCATTAACGAGAGACCTTTTAACACTAGTAACGTACTTGTCATTGCTAATACATATAAAGTTAATTCCTGACCTTTTTTTAATAAAGAATCTTTTTTTGTCTTACCTAGATAAAATAAAACCAATGCTTGTGCTAATAAAAGTAAGAATAAACTATAAAAAAGGTGGTAAGAAGACTTATTGTCTAGTAAACCAAGCAATTTGACTTGCTTTATAACATTACTATCAACAACATACCCTTCTTGTACGATTACTTGACCTTGTAAGATTAATGCCGGTTGAACAGAAGCTTTCGCACTTTCACGTTGTTTTTGTGTTACTTGATCGTTGTAAACATTGTTTTCAATGAGAGAATTATCTAAAATTAAACTAGCTACTCGTTGTTGATCAGCAGTAAATTCCCAATAGTCTAAACTAGCGATGGCCTCTTGCTTTTTTTTACTCAATTCGTCAACTCTAATAGAAGTAGACATAACATCAGAAAGCGTTTTTGTTGTCGCTTTTTCGATTTGATTCGCTATTCCTTCAGCAGCCCCAAGTAATTCAAGAACCGACCACTCCGGTAATGAATTGACAAATTCTTTTGTTTCTTCATCGTTGTTTATTAATTTAGCATTAAAAAGAGAAAACTTTTCTTTTGGTGTTAATCTTTTAGCAACGACAGTTGGTGTTTTATTTTCTTCTTTTTCATTTAAATCCGCTTTACTTTTTTCATCTTTAACTGCTTCTTGATACTGTTCTTCTGCTAATTTATTCGTCTCTTTAACAGTAGCAAATAACAAATGGATTTTTTCTGTTTGGATACTGTTTAAGTCGGCATTGTAAGAGTAAACTGGAGCAACATTATCAGCTGCTACTTGCCTATTTTCAATAGTTTTTTCTAAATCTTCAACAGTTGACTGAGCACGAATAGTTTCATCAGAAACTTGATAAAGTTCGATATCTAGCACTCTTGGTTTTAAGTTACTATACAAAATAAAGAAAATCGCAATCGAAAAAATAAGAAGTAAGATAGGAATATAAAATTTCCCCATTTTATTTTGTATGATAGTCAAGTATCTACGCATTCATTCACATCCTAACGACTGTTAATCATACTTAAGTGATTAACTGAGTTTCTTTTTTTCATCATAGGCTTCTATGATACTTGCAACGACTGGGTGTCTTACAACATCTTTTGAGTCAAAATAAACAAAGTTGATGTTTTTGACATGATTAAGTATTCCTTCAGCATGCGTTAATCCGCTAGTAGCTCCTTTTGGCAAATCAATTTGAGTAACGTCACCATTAATAACCATCTGTGACCCAAATCCTAAACGAGTCAAAAACATCTTCATTTGTGAAACAGTTGTATTTTGCGCTTCATCTAGTATGACAAATGCATCTTCTAATGTGCGACCACGCATGTAAGCCAAAGGAGCGATTTCTATCACACCACGTTCCATTAAGCGATTAGTATGTTCCAATCCAAAAAGGTTATAAAGAGCATCATAAATAGGTCTTAAATAAGGGTCTACTTTTTCTTTTAAGTCTCCTGGTAAAAACCCTAAATGTTCTCCCGCCTCAACAGCAGGTCGTGTTAAGATAATTTTTTTAACTTCTCCATTTTTTAGCGCATTGATTGCCATAACAACGGCTAGATAAGTTTTACCTGTTCCAGCAGGACCAATACCAAAAGTAACCGCATGATCCGTTATAGATTTAACGTAGCGACGTTGCCCAAAATTTTTCGCACGTATTAGATTTCCTGCAAAATTTTTACCAATTTCTTTGTCATACATACTTACAAAATAATCTAACGTTCCTTCTTGCGCCATTTTAATAGCAGTAACAACGTCTGGTTCACTTATAGAAATATTTTTATTGATTAATTCTTGTAATTTAGTTAAAATCATTTCGATTTTTTGACCCATTTCAATTGAGCCAATAACTTCTATTTTATTGCCACGACTATTAATAGTTAATTCCATCATTTCTTCAATTAATTGCACATTTCTATCTTGAGAACCAAATAATACTTGTATATCTTCTGTTTCATTTAATTCAAAGCTATATGATTCTACTTTTTTACTAGACAAACATTCGACACCCCTTTTTATTCTGTTTGATTCTTTTTATTCCGCTATTAAATAGGCTAGGATTTTCATCAGTATTATTGAACACATTAGTATTTTACCACAAGTATGATACTAATTTATAGTTTTGATTCTTTATCTGGAAGAAAATTATGTAGTATTCTGACTATTGTATTTTATTTATCTGAATTTAGTGATAAAAGAACAAAATAAAAGAACAAAGGAATAGACCTTTGCTCTTTTATCATACTCTAATTCAGTTGATCTTTAACTAGGCGATTAATCACGTTTCCTTCTGCTTTGCCTTTAGTTACTGGCATAACAACACCCATAACTTTACCAAAATCTTTCATTGAGGTAGCATTAACTTCAGAAACAGCTTTTGATATAATCACTTGTAATTCTTCTTCAGAAAGTTGTTGAGGTAAATATTTTCCGACGAGTTTGATTGCTTGATTTGTTTGCTCAACCAAGTCTTCTCTATTAGCTTTTTTAAACTCTACTAGAGATTCACGTCTTTGCTTCATCTCGCGAGAAAGAAGTGTTAATTCCTCATCCTCACTCAATTCATTACCTGTTTTAATTTTTTCGTTTTGAAATGCAGCTTTTAGCATGCGCAAAACAGCCAAAGTATTTTTATCTTTAGCTTTCATAGCAGTTTTAATATCATCGTTTATGATTGTTAGAAGTGACAAAACTTTCTCACCCTCAATTCCTATGCGTTATCTGATTAGAACTTACGTTTTCTAGCCGCCTCAGATTTCTTCTTACGTTTCACACTTGGTTTTTCGTAGAATTCGCGTTTACGGGCTTCTTGTAAAGTACCAGTTTTGGAAACGGAGCGTTTGAAGCGACGAAGAGCATCATCAAGAGATTCATTTTTCTTAATAACTGTTTTTGACATTGTAAATTCCCTCCCTCCGTGCTTGTAAAAGTAACCATTCGTTAGTTAGACAACATTATTTTTGTAGAAACTAAGAACAGTCCTTCCTTATTATATCGAATGTATTTTTTTACGTCAACAAAGTATTTGCTTTTTATTGAAAATAGTGTAAAAAAAGCATTAAAATAGCCTTATCTTGACACTATTTTTCTATTAAAGTTACTTAAGAGTTGTTTTTATCTGAACATTCTTTGCATTTCCCAAAAATTTCGAATCGATGTGACTCAATTTCACAGCCACTTAGTTGCTCTTTGAAAAAATTCATTGGACACATTTGGATATTTTTAGTCATTCCACAACTTGTACAAATAAAATGGTGGTGATGTCCTTGATGCATACACCCAAAACGGAACATTTTTTCTCCATTTAATTCAGTTTCTTCTAGAATATCTACTTTAACAAAAGTATATAAGTTACGGTATATCGTATCGTAACTTATCGTTGGATAAGATTTTTTTAGTAACAGATGAACTTCTTTTGCAGTCAAATAGCGGTCTTCATTAACAAAAATTGATACCATTTGTTCACGTTTGTCTGTATATTTGTACCCATTTTCTTTCAAAATAGTAATGGCTTTTTCAACTGCACTCATGTTTTTAAGCATCTCCCTTGAATGGTTCCTGTTTCTCATTATAACGTATCTCTATTCTAGAAGGCAAGAAGCCTGTTTATTGGAACTGACTATCCTTTACTTATTAAAAAACTTGTTTGTGAGGACTATCCTTCTTTTATTATAAAAAATCAGTTATAATTGAAAAGAAGAATTCAAAATATATTGATTCGTATTTTTTTTAGAAAAGAGGACTATCTCATTGGAAAAACAAAAAAAGATTAACCTATATATTATTTCAGATTCTGTTGGTGGAACAGCTAATAACTTAGGACAAGCAGCTATGTCACAATTCCCAGGCGTAGATGCGAATGTATCAGCCTATCCTTTCATTAGAGGAGAAGATACACTTTATTCGATTCTTGAAAAGGCACATAAAGACAACGCTTTAGTTATCCATACATTAATATCTCCTACATTAACTAATTTAATTGTTTCCTACTGTAAAGACCATGATTTATTCTGTTTTGATGTCATCAATCCAGTTGTTAAAGAAATTGAGCAACGAACAAATACTAAACCTCTAGAAGAACCAGGGATACTACACCAATTAAATGACAATTATTTTGACCGTATTAGCGCAATTGAGTTTGCCGTTAAATACGATGATGGTCGAGATCCGAAAGGCTTTTTGGAAGCTGATATTGTTTTGTTAGGTATTTCACGTACGTCTAAAACACCTTTAAGTATGTTTTTGGCAAATCAAAACTACAAAGTCGCTAATCTACCTTTAGTTCCTGAAGCTCATATTCCAGAGACTTTATGGAAAGTTAACCCTAAAAAAATTGTCGGGTTAACCAACGATAGACATGTATTAAATAGTATCAGAAGAGAACGGATGATTGCATATGGATTAAATCCTGAAACAGGTTATTCAAAAATCGATCGCATTGATGAAGAATTGGTTTTCGCAAAGAAGTTATACGATAAACTGGATTGTTTAGTTATTAATGTCGCAACAAAATCAATTGAAGAGACTGCTGCTATTATCGTTAATACCTTGCAGTTAGATTCTAAAAAAAGAACGTTTTAATCCACTTACTTAAATTAAAAGAAGTTGAAACATAACTAGATAAAACTAAAAAAGGCTTAAAATCAATTTTATAAAGATTGATTTTAAGCCTTTTTATCATTCTTATCTTAGTGAAGAGCTTTATATTTTTGTTTCAGCCTCTTTTATTTTTTTAATTAAAACCCACGACTAGATCCACCGCCGCCAGAGCTTCCTCCACCGCCGAAACCGCCGCCGCCGCCAAAACCACCACCGCCGCCTCGACCGCCACCACCTGCAGACATTCCAATTAAAAAGGGTAAGATACTTCTTGAACGACGTCCACCAGAACCACCACTACCACCTGAAAAGAAATTACTTACAAGGAAAAAAATAATTAGAATAATGAAAACAGTAGACATACCCCCACCATTTTCATCACCGTAAGCTGTTTCATCAACTTGATACCCAGAAAAGATTTCTTCATTATCAAAATTATACTCTGTATTGACTTTAACAGCTGTTTCGGTGAAAATATTTTTCAAAGCTGTATCAAAATTATTGTTTTTTAGGTCTTCTATATTCCGGTCTAAGATAGCACCTGTCCCACTGTCTGTCAAAGGACCTTCTAAACCATATCCAACTTCAAAACGGATTTCACGTTCTTTTGCGGCCATTAGAATTAGTACGCCATTATCTAGCCTTTCGCCACCAATACCCCACTTTTTAAACAACTCTTCACTATAATTTTCTATTATATCGCCATCTAGGCTATCGATAGTTGCGACAACAATTTGAGGTTGTTCAGTTGTATCTTCGTACTGTTTATTTGTATCAATGATAAATTTCTCTGTTTCTGGTGATAATAAATTTGCTTCATCAAAAACATAAAAATTTGTTGATGGTTCGGGATATTCAGTAGCAGCCCTTACGTTTAGCGGACTAAAGTAAAGGAAAGTTAAACTGAATGCGACTAGAAAGTATAGAAATTTAGTACTCTTCTTGTCTATTTCCACATGTTTTCCTCCTTTAAATAAACGATACGATTGAATAATATAAAACGATTTAGTCGAAATTCACTTCCGGAGCCACTTCAGCACCATCTACAGCTTCAAAATAGGGCTTAGATTCGAAACCAGTAATACTTGCAATAATTGATCCAGGGAAACGTTTAACCTTGTTATTGTATCCTTGAACAGCTTCATTGTATCGTTTTCTTTCAACTGCTACTCGATTTTCTGTCCCTGCTAATTCGTCCATTAATGCTGTAACGTTTTGATTTGATTTTAAATCGGGATAATTTTCAACAACAACTAATAAACGAGATAAAGCTGAAGACACGTCATTATTTGCATCAATTGTTTCTTCTACTGAGCCAGCGCCTGCTAACTTAGCTCGTGCATCAGCGATATCTCCAAAAACAGTTTGTTCTTGTGTCATAACACCTTTTACTGAGTTAACAAGATTAGGAATCAAATCATTTCTTCTTTGTAATTGTGACTCTACTTGAGACCATGCAACATCAACATTACTTTCTTCTTGTACTAAACCGTTATAAGAACCAATAAATGGTACAACCAATATCACCAACGCTAAAATAACACCAATAGCTATTTTCATTCCTTTTTTCATAAAAAATTCCCTCTTTCTATTATTATTCATTTTTGAATCCGAATTACTATGAGTACTCTATCATTATACGTTAAAAAAATAAAAAGTAGATGAGACTTTAGTCGGAAAATAGGTTAAAAATTAATTTTAGTGCTTTCTTACTTGGTCTAATTACACAATAAAATTAGGTATAAAAAATAAAAAGACACAAAATATCTGAATACTAAACTTTTTGCTATAAAAAATCATTAACTTTTGTTTAATCGTTTAATAGTCTTTTTGATTTAAAATATCTTCTAATAAATTAGGGTTAAACTCTTGCGACCTTAACATCTTTATCTCGTGCCCATAAGGTGCTATTTTATTTTTTTTATCTTCTCCAACAAAAGGAGTTTCCAATATTTTGGGTAATAATTTTAACTTGGGATGATGAACTACAGCATTTAAAGCCTCAAAACCTATTGTTCCAAAACCAATATTTGCATGACGATCTTTATGACTACCTTGTGGATTTTTTGAGTCATTTACATGAATGACCTTTAATTTATCTAAGCCTATAACACTATCAAACTCTTGTAAGACACCATCAAAATTAGTTTTAACATCGTATCCTGCATCATTTATATGACACGTATCCATCGTGACAGAAAGCTTGTCATTCAGTGTAACTCCAGAAATAATCTCAGCTAATTCTTCAAAAGAACGGCCTATTTCTGTTCCTTTTCCAGCCATTGTTTCTAAAGCAATTTGTGCCAATTGGTCTTTATGAAGGACTTCATTTAGTCCTTTAATAATTTGCTTGATGGCTGCTGGGGCTCCTTCGCCAACATGAGCGCCTGGGTGCATTGTAATTTGTCTCGCACCCAGAGCTTCTGCACGTATTATTTCTGCTTTTAAAAATTCGATACCAAAGGCAAAGTTTTCAGGTTTCAACGTATTTCCTAAATTAATAATATAAGGAGCATGAACAACTATGTTTGATAATCCGTGTTCTTGCATATAAGCAGTGCCTACTTCAATATTCATCTCTTCAATTGCTTTTCTTCTCGTATTTTGAGGTGCACCAGTATAAATCATAAAGGTAGTTGAACGGTAGCTCGCAGCATCTTCTGCCGAACCTAACAACATTTTCTTGCCACTCATTGAAACATGCGATCCTAATAAATCCATATTCTTTACTCCCCAATCTTCTCTTTAAACTCTTATTCATTGTAAGGTAGTTCAGCTAAAAGAACAAATCAAACAGGTCATTTTCATCTATATATGAATAAAGTTTTCAGATTTATACCAGTCTTTTACATGTAGCGTATTTTCTAATACAACTGATGTATCAGTAAATAAATCAACAATGTGTTGCTTTCTTTTTGTAAAGAGAACGGATAAATACAAAAAACTGATTGTTTTTAAAATGTAACGGCCAAAGCCTTCACGAATAATAACGGTCATCCAGCTTAATCTTTCTTCCTTAAAACAAACAACTCTTAAACCAAAAATCATTTTTCCAATGGTTTGTCCATTAGTTAATTTCGTCATCAAAATAAAATACAGTAAAAATACAGTTAATTTACTAAGTGAATACAATGATACATAATCCGTACTCATTGATGTTTGAGTTAACCCAAAGAATGGATAAATAATTAAACGATTTAAACTACTAACAATTATTAAATCAATCAGATAGGCAAAAAAACGAAGCCAAAAGCCACCATAAAAAAAAGGAGGGTAATAATTAAACGGTGTTTTCTCTACTTGTTTTTGCCTATTTTGTTCTTTCCAATAAAGTCTTCGTTCCTCTCTCAATTCTTCAGGAGTTTTAGTTTTTTCGTGTTTTTCTTGCTCTACTACTTTTTCTCCACTATCCAAATAATCACTATTTTCGTTAATTTCTTTTTCGTGTTGAATTAAATGCTTTTCATGTTGTAGATTGGTTTCTTCTTCTATTAATAAACGTTTTAATTCACTTAAATCTAACTCTTTTGTTTCGCCTTTTTCAGTTAGTTCCTTTTTAGTAACCATCTTATTTACCTCCATAGAGGTAGATCATTCTAGGAGTTTGACTATCACTAAGTTGTTTTGTTATTTCCGTAATCATTTCTTCTGAAAGCGATTTCTGAGTAGCTACCTCACTCACTTTAGAAGATAAAAGTGATTTAAATGACAACGAATCAGAAGAGTACTGAAAAACTTCTGCATCTTCTATGTTATTTTCTTTTTTTAGTGCATCTAAAGCATCTTCTTGGTAACCTATTTGATCAACCAATCCAATTTTCTTTGCTTGTGCGCCGTCGTAAATTCTTCCATCTGCAAGGATTTTCACTTCATCGATTTTTTTGTTTCTACCTTCTGCTACAACTGTTACGAAACGATTATAAGAATCATCAACTAGACTTTGTAAAATTTGTTCTTCTTCTTTTGTCATTTGCTTGCTTGTAGAACCAATATCTTTGAATGGGC
This sequence comes from Carnobacterium sp. TMP28, assembly GCF_047553015.1. Taxonomy (GTDB): domain Bacteria; phylum Bacillota; class Bacilli; order Lactobacillales; family Carnobacteriaceae; genus Carnobacterium_A. Next base: position 1,055,316 of record NZ_CP180212.1, on the reverse strand, counting down.
CACTCTTTACAGTTGTATCCTCAATACCAATTTTTTCATATAACTCACTTACATTGAGACTACTCATAATTACACCAATGGATCCAGTTAATGTCTCGTTTGACGCAAAAATCTTATCTGCAGAAGCCGCTATATAATAACCACCACTAGCTGCCACATTGCCCATTGAAACATAAAGGGGAATAGGTGTAGTTTTTTGAATGTCATCTATTTTATCTTTTATTTGAGCACTTTCATAAGTACCGCCACCTGGAGAATTAATAGATAATACTATTCCTTTTATTGAATCATCTGCTTTTATAGCCTCTAACTGCTCCATAAAAAAAGTATGATTGTAACCAGATGTGTCTAAAAAACTAGCCGTTTGATTGGCTACAATTGCTCCGTTAACTTCAAGCAATACAATGCGTTCTTCTTGATTTCCTTCGAAAACGATCGATTCATCTAATGCTTGTTGTCCTAAAAATAAATTAGCTGTTTCCATTACTGTATTAGTTGGCTCCCCTGTTGGATTAGCTTTTGATGTTAAATCACTGATGATAAACGAAAGCACAAAAAGTCCAATTGCAATTGAAATAGCCGTCCATCTTTTAGTTGTCATTCTTTTTCCTCCTTTTAATTCTCTTTCTTTAATTTTACAACTATTGTAATGTATTTCAAGTAGCGATTTAAGAAAAATAAGCATTAAGAACTTTTTATAAAAAGTTTCTTAATACCTATTTAACAATGAGCTAGAACAAGCGTACGTTATTCATGGCTTACTCTTCTATTTTTAACGTTTTAATCGAAAGATCTTCTAATTGAGCTTCACTTACTAGACTTGGCGCTTTCGTTAATGGATCGACTGCCCGACCATTTTTAGGAAAAGCAATAACTTCGCGAATATTTTCTTCTCCTGCTAATAACATTGCGAATCGATCTAACCCTAGAGCGATTCCTCCATGAGGTGGAAAACCATATTCTAATGCCTCTAATAAGAAACCAAATTGTGCTTGTGCTTCTTCTTTTGTAAAACCTAATGCTGAAAACATTTTTTCTTGAATTTCACGAGAATGAATTCTTAATGACCCACCACCCAGTTCATAGCCATTCAAAACAATATCATAAGCTTGTGCATGGACTTTTTCTGGTGCTGTTTCTAATAAAGGGATATCTTCTTGTCTAGGCATAGTGAAAGGATGATGAGCGGCGCTAAAACGCTTAGCTTCTTCATCGTATTCTAATAACGGCCAGTCAACAATCCAAAGAAAAGCAAATACAGATTTATCAATTAAGTCTAAATCTTTTGCTAACTTAGAACGAAGGGCTCCTAATGCATCCGATACGACTGATTTTTTATCTGCAACAAATAATAATAAATCACCAGGTTCAGCTTCTAAACGATTAATTAAGTCTTGAGGATTTTCTTTAAAGAATTTAGCAATCGGTCCTTTTAATTCCTCTTTTTCTACTTTTAACCAAGCTAAACCCTTTGCACCATAGATAGAAACAAACTCTCCTAGAGCATCAATATCTTTTCGAGAAAATTTGTCTGCTGATCCTTTAACGTTTATTGCTTTGACTTCTCCGCCATTAGATACCGCTCCACTAAAGACTTTAAACTCAGAATCTTTAACTAAATCACTGATTTGAACAAGTTCTAAGCCAAAACGAACATCCGGTTTATCGCTGCCAAAACGGTTTATCGCTTCTTCATAACCCATTTGTGGAAAAGGCCTTGGTATCTCAATTCCTTTTGTATCCTTCATCACTTTAACTAACATTTCTTCTGTAAAACGTTGGATTTCATCTGCTTCTAGAAAGCTTGTTTCGATATCGATTTGAGTAAATTCTGGTTGACGATCTCCACGCAGATCTTCATCTCTAAAACAACGAACAATTTGATAATAACGATCGAAGCCTGCACCCATTAATAATTGTTTAAATAATTGTGGGGATTGAGGCAAGGCGTAAAAATGACCAGGATGCACACGAGAAGGGACTAAATAATCACGAGCACCTTCAGGGGTCGATTTTGTCAAATAAGGTGTTTCTATATCAATAAATTCTTTATTATCTAAATAATTGCGAACAGACTGAGTCATTTTGTGTCGTAGCATGAAATTTTCAGTCATTTCTGGACGTCTTAAATCTAAATAGCGGTATTCTAATCGTTTATCATCCGAAACGGACACACCATCTTCAATATAGAAAGGAGTTGTTTTTGATTCATTTAAAACCGTTATTTCCTCTACTTCAACTTCTAATTCTCCAGTAGCAATATTTCTATTGATAACATTTTCATTACGAGCAACCACTTTTCCCTTTATCTCAAGAACATATTCATTGCGAACCGTTTCTGCAATAGCTAATGCTTTTTTTGAAAAAACTGGATTAAAAACAACTTGAATAATGCCTTCTCTATCTCGTAAATCGATAAAGATTAAATCACCTAAATCGCGTCTCTTTTGAACCCAACCTTTTAAGATTACAGTTTGACCTAATAAATCTTTTGAAATTCTTCCACAATATTCTGTGCGTCCCGCCATTTCACTCAACTCCTAGTATCGTCTATTTTTCTTTATTAAAAAAATCGTTAAATGCTGTCATATCTGTTGTTTGTATATTAAATACTTTTTCAAAATCTTTATAAATGTCTTTTAATTTAACACTTGATTCTGTATTATTTTTCATGACTTTAAAGTTAACTTCCCCATTGCTTAACTCTTCTTCTCCAATCGTCAAAACAACTTTGGCTCCTAACTTAGAAGCTGTTTTAAATTGGGCTTTTGCTTTTCGATCAAAATAATCTCGATCTGCAGAAAATCCTGCTTGGCGAATCGTTTGCACTAATTTTAATGTTTCAATGCTTGTTGACTCACCTAAGCCAACAACGTAAACATCTACTTCATGTTCATTAGGTATCTCGACCTCTTCTGCTTCTAAAGTCAATAATAATCTTTCTAAGCCTAAAGCAAAGCCAAATCCTGGAGTGGCAGGTCCTCCAATTTCTTCTACAAGACCGTCGTATCGCCCACCAGCACAAATCGTTGTAATGGCTCCAAATCCGGGTGCATCACTCATGATTTCAAAAATAGTATGAGTGTAATAATCTAATCCCCTTACCATATTGCTATCAATTTGGTAAGGAATAGCTAAGACATCAAGCATTTCTTTGACTGCTTCAAAATGGTTTTTGGATTCTTCATTTAAATAATCTAAAATAGATGGTGCATCTTTAACAATTTCTTGATCATTTTTATTTTTACTGTCTAAAACGCGTAGAGGATTTTTATGCAATCTAACTTGTGACTCTTCACTTAATTGATCAAAATGTGGCTCCAAATAAGCAATTAGTGCTTCACGATAAGCTTTTCTACTTTCTATATCTCCAAGTGAATTAATCACTAAAGAGAAGTGTTTCAGACCAAGCTCATTAAACAGATCCATTGCCAGTGCCATTGTTTCAACGTCAATAGCTGGATTCATACTGCCAAATACTTCCACACCTAATTGATGAAATTGTCTCATGCGACCGCCTTGTGGTCGTTCATAACGAAACATCGGTCCCATGTAATACACTTTATAAGGTTTTGCGTATTCTGGTCCGAACAGTTTATTTTCAACGTAAGCACGAACAACTGGAGCTGTTCCTTCTGGACGAAGAGACATATGACGCTTGCCTTTATCGTAAAAGTCATACATTTCTTTAGATACAATATCACTTGTCTCCCCTACGCCTCTCGAAAATAAGTCATAGCTTTCAAAAATAGGGGTTCTAATTTCATTGAACTGATAATCTCCTAAGATTATTTTTGCTGTTTCTTCTATATATTGCCATTTTAATGAATTAGATGGCAATAAATCAGCTGTTCCTTTTGGTCTTTGAATTTGCATCATATACACTCCTTAGTTTAATAAATAACTTAATAATAATCATAAAAATAAAAAAAGCCCTTATTCCATAACAGAATAAGGACGAGTTTAATTTTAGTTCTCGTGGTACCACCTTTTTTTGAGAGCAAAACTCTCCTCAACGATTAACGCTCGTAACGTAATAGCTTTTCACTATTAGCCCTCCAGAATGTCATTCAGATTTATAATGGGAACCATTTTCAGCCAAGATGGTCCTTTCTGTTTGCGCATTATTAAACTTACTTTTTCTCTCAATGGGTAATTATGTTCTAATATGGTTACATTACAAGAAAGCTTTGTACTTGTCAAGTTCTCTAAAATAGGATTTTCTACTAACTCTTTCATTTCTTATGTGAATGAGCCATTCTTTCATTGCATAACAAGACAGTTAATTGCTATAATTAGAAAGAATTCAAGATTAAATGCTTGCACTTATTTTTCAATAAGAAGGTAGTGAATGATTACATGAAAAAAATCAATAAATTAAAGCAACCAAAAAATTTAGTTTTTTTTCTAGCTATTCTTTTATTTATTAGTATGACAACTTTTTCCACATTTGTCCTTGCTAACCAAAATACGATTAAAGTTGATGCAAGTGTTGTAAACATCCGTACTGGTCCTGGTTTGTCTTATGATATTATGACACAAGTTGTCGGTGGAGAAAAAATAAATATTCTATCCGAAGAAAATGAATGGTATAAAATCCGATTAAGCAACGACCAAATTGGCTGGGTTGCTAGTTGGTTGATAGGAAATACAGAATTCAGTGTTGCATCAAATAAAGTAGGTACTATTTCTACTAAAATAGCGAATATCAGAAGTGAAGGAAATTTAGACGCTACTATTTTAGGTAAAGCTACTCAAGGTACTGAGCTAACTATTCTTTTTCAGCAAAATAATTGGACTCAAGTACAGTTTAATGGACAAGTGGCTTGGGTTAGTTCCGATTTAATCGAAATAACAGCTGAAAAAAAATCCATTATTCCAATAATTGCTTCAACGAAAAACGATGAAGATAGTTCTATTGAAACCATTACTGCACGATTCGAAGGCACAAATATTCGAAAGGGCCCTTCTACTAATGAAACCATTCTTTTTAAGGCCAACAAAGGCGATAATTTCACCTATTTAAGTACTGAAGGTGAATGGTACAAGATTAAAAACAATGATGGTCAGACCGGTTATGTCGCTAACTGGGTAGTGGACCTATCAGAAAGTCAATTAGCTGCGCCTCCAGCTAATATTACATCTTTAGCTGAAGCAACAATTGTCATTGATGCTGGACACGGTGGTGAAGATCCTGGAGCGCCCGCACCAAATTATAATGAAAAGGAAGCTACTTTAAAAACAGCTAGTGCCCTTTCTGGTAAACTCAAACAAGCTGGTGCTAACGTTATTTTAACCAGAAGTTCAGATGAATTTGTTAGTTTAGAGAAACGTGCTAGTATCAGTAATCAGGCTTCTGCTGATGTATTCATCAGTCTGCATTACGACTCAACAGAAATCCCTAATGAAGTTAGTGGGACAACAACTTATTATTACAATGAAAAAGATGTGGGTTTAGCTGAAACTATCAACGAACAACTTCAGATAAATAATCCACTACCAAATAATGGGACTCGATTTGGAAATTTTTATGTCTTACGTGAAAATACTCAACCGGCTATCCTTTTAGAACTAGGCTATCTAAATAATACCGTTGACCAAGCAACTATTTATACAAATTCTTATCGTGCATTCGTTGTTGAAAGTCTTTATCAAGCCTTAAATACCTATTTCTCTTCCTAACAAAAAAGCTTCTCTTTATCCATTATTGAAAGATGGATAAAGAGAAGTTTTTTATTTACTTTTACTATCCAGTATAATTGTAACAGGTCCATCATTTACTAAAGAAACTTGCATATCTGCACCAAAAATACCCTGCTCAACGTGTAAATTATTTTTTCTTAATCCTTCATTGAACAATTCATACAAAGGAATAGCTATTTCTGGTTTCGCTGCTTGAATAAAACTTGGGCGATTTCCTTTTTTTGTTTCTGCATGCAGAGTAAATTGAGAAATAGATAATATAGAACCGCCAACATCTTGAACAGATAAATTCATTTTATCCGATTCATCTGAAAAAATACGCATCGCTGCTATTTTTCGAACCAAGTAATCAACATCTTCTTTAGTATCTGCTGCTTCTATTCCTACTAACAAGACTAAGCCATGCTCGATAGCTGCTATCGTTTTATTGTCTACTTTTATTTCTGCTTGTTTACTTCTTTGACTAATGATTCTCACACTCAACCTCTTTTCTATCTTAATGTTTATCCTTTATTAAGAGGATATCCTTTGAACATTATAGACATCAGGAATCATTTTTATCTTATCTATAATTCTTTCTAGCTGATTTAGATTCGGAATTCCAACAGTCAATGTAATGGTCGCCATGCGATTATTATCTACTTTACCACTGACATTATTTAAATTACGCGTCATTCCATTCACGACTTGCAATACCTCGTTTAATAATCCAGAACGATTGTACCCTTCAATTTGAAGATCTGCATCGTATTCTTGTCCTTGTGATGAGGTATCTTCCCACTCTACATCAATCAATCGATTTTCGACATCTTTTGCAGCTTTTACATTTGGGCAATCCGTTCTGTGAATAGAGATGCCTCTTCCTTTTGTAATATATCCTACAATTGGATCCCCTGGAACCGGGCTACAACATCGGCTAATTCTTACTAATAAATTATCAACACCTTGAATCACGATTCCGCCTTCATGACGAACTTTAATTTTATCTGTTTCTTTTTTTGATTTTACTTCGATAGTTTCAATTTCTAATGCTTTCTTTTCAGTCTCTCTTACTCGTCTTTCTTTTTCAGTCAAACGGTTGGCCACAGCGAGCGCAGTGACTTCACCAAAACCTATTGCTGCATATAAGTCTTCTTCAAGTGTGAAATTAAATCGATCTAAAAGAAGTTTCATATTTTGTTTCGTTAAGAATTCTTTTGGTACAAATTGCATATCATTAAGCTGCTTTTCAAGAGCTTCTCGACCTTTTACAATATTTACTTCACGATCTTGCAATTTAAAGAAACGTTTAATTTTATTTTTTGCTTTGCTCGTTGAAACGACACTGACCCAATCTCTACTCGGACCAGATGAATTGGGTGAAGTTAATATTTCAATAATATCACCTGTTTTCAACTTATAATTCAAAGGCACTATTTTACCGTTTACTTTAGCTCCAATCGTTTTATTCCCTATCTCTGTATGGATATGGTAAGCAAAATCTAATGGACCAGCACCTGATGGCAATTCACTTACATCCCCTTTAGGAGTAAACACGTAGACTTTATCTCTGAGAATATCGCCTTTTACACTTTCCATAAAGTCACTTGCATCGTGAGATTCACTTTGTAGTTCTAAAATATCTCTAAACCAGGATATTTTTTCTCCTACATCTGAACTTTCTATTTTCTTAGTTATTCCCTCTTTATATGCCCAGTGAGCTGCAACACCATATTCAGCTACTTGATGCATTTCTTCTGTTCGTATCTGTACTTCTACTGGCCTTCCATTAGGACCAATAACTGTGGTATGAATAGATTGATACATATTAGATTTTGGCATTGCAATATAATCTTTAAATCTCCCTGGCATCGGCTTCCATCTTGTGTGAACAGCACCTAAGACAGCATAACAGTCCTTAATTGAATCGACAATCACACGAATAGCAAGTAAGTCGTAGATTTCATTAAACTGCTTTTTTTGATCTTTCATTTTAATATAAATAGAATAAATATGTTTTGGTCGTCCGTAAATATCCGCATGAATACTCAATTCATCAACTGAATCTTGAATAATTTGAATCGTATTTGAAATATATGATTCTCGTTCTTCTCTTTTAGAGTTCATTAGATGCACGATTCGATAATATTGTTGTGGATTTAAATAGCGCAAAGAAGTATCTTCTAATTCCCATTTCACTTTACTAATTCCTAAACGATCAGCTAACGGTGCATAAATTTCTAGTGTTTCATTTGCAATACGTCTTTGTTTATCTGGTCGGTGGAATTTTAATGTCCGTAAATTATGAACTCTATCCGCTAATTTAACCATAATAACACGTAAATCTTTGGCCATCGCCAATAGCATTTTACGATGATTTTCTGCTTGTTGTTCTTCATGTGATTTAAACTCAATCTTCCCTAGTTTTGTCACACCATCAACTAGCATAGCTACTTCTGGTGTAAATTCTTTAGAGATATCTTCAAACGTAATATCAGTATCTTCAACTACATCATGTAAAAATCCAGTTGCAACAGTTACTGGATCCATTTTAAGCTCAGCTAATATGCCTGCGACTTGAATAGGATGAATAATATAAGCTTCTCCAGATTTTCGTAACTGTCCCTCATGAGCTTTAGTAGCATAATCACATGCTTTTTTGACAAAAGCAACATGGTTACTGTTCATATAAGCAACAGTTAAAGCTATGACCTCTTGCGATGTATAGATTTTATTTTTTGGCATATTGTCACCTTCTTTTTTAGTTGATCCTACTTTTAGTTGTATTGGTTTAGTTATTTTTGAGACTATCTCGTTACTAAAGCGAGTTTTATCATTCTTAACTTTCTGCTATTATACCGATAAAGATTGCTTTATTCAATGCTTACAAGAGTCTCTTTCGTTCATTTACTAGTCATTAACACTTAAATGAATCTCTTATTTGATTTATTATTTGCTTAGTAAATAGTAAAAAAGTGCCATTAAAAAAGACACTTTTTTGCTATTTATTTAATTCGAAATGATAGGAAATGGCTGCTAGTGCATACAACGGAGCTGTTTCTGTTCTTAGTATTCTTGGTCCTAGCGAACAAGTTGTCATTCCTACTTCAGTAAGAATAGTAATTTCTTCTCGACTTAACCCGCCTTCAGGTCCGAATACGATAAGAACTTTATCGTTGGGTTGTAACTTATTTATTATTTTTGCAAAATTTGTCATTTCGCCTTCTTTAGCACTCTCTTCATACGCTACTAGACAAGCATCATAAGAAGTGGCTAAGTTCGATAATTCTTTGAAAGATAAAACAGATGTTACTTCTGGGATTCTAGTTCTATGGGATTGCTCAGCTGCTTCTTGAGCTATTTTATTAAGACGCATAACCTTTTTTTCGCTCTTTTTTTTATCCCATTTTGTAATGGAGAAACTTGCTTGAAAAGGCATGAATAAACAAGCACCTAATTCTGTTCCTTTTTGAATAATATAATCTAACTTATCTCCTTTTGGTAACCCACTAGCGATGGTGATTTCTACTGGCAATTCTTTTTTACTTGTTTCATCTGATACCCATAACAAACTAACAAAATCACTTTCAATTTTCGTTATCTTTGCTACGATAGCTTTTTGGTCAGGAAAGACTAAGTAGACAGTCTTTCCAACCTCCATACGCATCACACGAGTCATATGGTGATGTTGTTCACCAAATAATCTAATTTCTGTTGTTTGGTAACTAGCTTTTCGTTCTTCATCAATAAAGTAACGTTGCATATTACTCGTCCTCTTCAGGTTTTTTAGCAATAATTGCAACCCAGTCTTTCATTTGTAATACTTGAATGATTTCAAATTCCTGTTCTTTCAGTTGCGCTAGAACAACTTCTTTTTTTGTTTCTATAATTCCAGACGTCAAAAATAAGCCACCTGGTTTTAATACCGTCCAAGCTTGAGGAATCAAAGGTAAGATAATTTCTGCTAAAATATTAGCGACAACAATATCTGCTTCTATTTCAATTCCTGCTAACAAATTATTTGCAGCAACTTCAACATCTAATGCGTAATCATTCAATTGAATATTATCATAGGCTGACCTAACAGCTACATCGTCTAAATCATATGCATGGACTTTCCCTGCACCTAATGCCTTGGCAGCAATACTTAATACACCTGACCCCGTTCCAACATCTAGCACCGTCTCATTGCCTCTAATACAATTCTCTAATGACTGCAGCGATAGGATAGTTGTCGGATGTGTCCCTGTTCCAAAAGCTAAGCCTGGATCTAATCTGATGATGCGCTCATCTGCATGTTCTGCTTTATAGTCTTCCCAGTTAGGAACGATTGTTAAAAACCGTGTAATTTTTAATGAATAATAGTATTGCTTCCAAGCAGTAGCCCAGTTTGTTTCAGCAACTTCTGAAATAGTTAGAATATTTGGTTCGATAGATAAGCCAATTAATTTCAAGTTAAGGATTTGTTCCTTGATACTAGAAATAATTTCTGGAGAGAATAAACTTTCTGGAAAGTAAGCTTTTACTAATGCTCCTTCTTCTAAGAAATCGTTTCTATCTAGCTTCCATATTTGCCCAAATCCATCATCTGGAACATTAAAAAAGTCTTGACTATCTTCAATAGAGACCCCTTCAGAACCTGCATCAATTAAAATAGTTGAAACAGCATCGACAGATTCAGTTGTTGTTTGTACACTTACTTCAATCCAATTCATTTTTATTCTTTGGCTCCTCTTTAGTTCATTATTTAGTTAGTGCTAGAATTTTGGGTATAAAACTTTTTCTGTGTTATAGCGATTAGTTTCCTTTAACGTTTGGATTGTCTGTTCAAAATTAGCTTGATTCCATTCCATTTCAAAGGTCTCAATACTAGGATCTGTAGAGAAATCTAATAAATCTGATTGCCCTTCTGTAACAATAATTCTAAGAATTTTTACAAAAGCATCTATTGAACCTTTCTCGATTCCTTGTTTAAAATCAAAAGGAATCGTTGCTAAATAATCCTCTAGTATTATTTTTGATTTTTCAGGATTATAAAAACAAATTGTATCTTCAAATTGGATGATATTTTCCGTATTCACTGTTCCTTCAATATCTTGAATAACTAAATTAGAATCTGTTTGTGCATAAATCGTGAAGGAAACTTCAATTGCATGTTGTCTTTTTTTCCATTCAATCGACCAATCAAAGTCTAAGTTAGCTTCACTCATTTTACTATCTAAGTAATCAATCATGTCTTGTTTTATCATTTTAATTCCTCATTTCTCTCAATTATATGCTAAAAAGTCGTTTCCTAACCAAAACTATTCTTTACCTTTTTGTTTTATTTGTTCAATTCCAGCATACTAGTTTATTGTTCGAATCAAACTAGTATGTGACAAGCTTTTTTGTACTACTGTATTTACTATCTGATGAGTATGCATAAAGTGAATATAAATCATCCTTGCTTTTTCGTATCTGAAGATTAATTTTAGCGTTCTTTTCAATGCATAATTATGGGTTGCCTCATCCATTTCTTCTATCCTTTTAGTTGAATCAAGCCAGAATTTATTTAAGTTTGTACCTATCCAAAATAAATAACTCATCTTTCGCTATAAGTATACAACAAATGATAGATAGTCGTAAATAAAACTAAAAAAAGGGTATTTCAATACAAATTCAGTCATCATACAAAAAAAGAAACAAAAGATATAATCACTTTTGCTCCTTTTCTTGTATCGTTCCAATTTTTTAATAAAACTAGTTGCTATTTTCAGTCATTATCAAAAGAAAAAAATTTTTCTTTTGTTTTTTCAAAGGTATCTGAAATTGTATGAAACGATTGCTTGTTTTCTACATGGCGTGCAATTTTAACAGAATGATCTCCAATACGCTCTAAACTTGAAACAATATCAATAAATAAAATCCCATCACCAGATCGTTCGGTTCCATTGTTGACTGATTCAATATATTTTTTGCGCATTTTGATTTCCATTTTATTGATCAATGGATCTTGACTAATCACTTTATTAGCTAATGATTCATCATCTTCTTCATATGCACGAATAGCATTTTTTACGATAGATTCTACCATTTCAAACATATCAATGACATCTTGGTCGTAAAGGAATGGTTTTTCGCCATTTGTACGTCCTTTTTCTTTATTTTTAGATTTCTTTTTCTTCTCTATTTTAATAATATCTTTTATATTATTAGCAATATTTTCACTATGGTCTCCTATACGTTCCAAATATTTCATAACGTCGATTAAAGCACTTAGCTCATTTGATTCAGCTATTGTTAATTTTTCTGCAGAAATAACCATTAAGTATTCAGTCAATCGTCTGTCAATATTGTTAACAGCTTCTTCTAAAGTCACCACTGTACTCAGGTCATTCTCATTTTGTTCTCGATAATAGCTGAAAGAATGCTGGAATTCTTCAATAGCAAATTTACTCATTTGATTGATTTCTAATTTAGCTTGATTTAATGCTAAGTTAGGTGAAATTTGAATAAATTTTGTATCCAAATTAGTTGTATCGTACTCTACTATGGCATCTTTTCCAGGTATAATTTTTTCCATTAACTTAGCAATATTATTAATAAACCAAAACTGAATCAAAACATTTCCAATATTAAATAGGCCGTGAGCAAATGCAATTTGCAATGCAGGATTTAAATTCAGTGTTTGGCCAAACCAAATAACTAGTCCGGTGAATGGATTTAGAAAAATCAAGAAAATAATGGTTCCGATAACATTAAACAGTACATGTGCACCAGCAGTTCTTTTGGCAGCAGTACTTGCTCCAATTGTTGCTAGAATCGCTGTGATCGTGGTGCCAATATTGTCACCAAATAAAATTGGCAATACAGCACTCAAGGAAACACTTCCTTGCATATAAAGTTTCTGTAAAATACCGACTGTTGCGCTAGAGCTTTGCATGATAAGGGTCATTCCTGTTCCAGTAAACGCTGCTAGGATAGGGTGATTAGAAAGGTTAACCATCAAATCAGTAAACGCTGGCAAATTTTCAAGAGGAGCCATTCCGCTACCCATTAATTCTAGTCCATAAAATAACGCACCAAAGCCAAACATAATTTGTCCAGTATTATTGATTAGTTGTTTTTTAAAGAAAAAGAGCAAGATTGCGCCAATTCCTAAGATGGGAAGTGCATATTCTCCAACATTAATTCCTATTATAAATGCAGTAATTGTTGTTCCTATATTAGCTCCCATGATAACGCCAATAGCTTGACGAAGCTTCATAAAGCCGGCACTAACTAAACCAACAGTTAAAACGGTTGTTCCAGAACTACTTTGAAGCAATACTGTCACAAGTACACCGGTTAAAACAGCTTTTAAGGGAGTAGATGTAAAGCGATTTAGTAAATCTCTTAAACTATCACCCGCAGATTTTTTTAGTCCATCGCCCATAATCTGAATACCAAACAAGAAAATTCCTAGTCCCCCTAAAAATTGGGACACCATTAATTGTACATCCAAAACTTTTCCTCCATTCAAAAGGAAGCTTTCAAACAAGCGTTTTCAACTCACACTTAAACTTCCTTCTCTATTATCCAGAAACAACCTCTATTAATCAATAGTTATTTTCATTTAAGTTTTTTTATAATATAAAATGTTTGAATTCTGTTAACTATTTAAACTTAATCGTTTGGTTTCTTTCTATTTTTTTCAGTTTTTCCTTGCTGCTACTAAAGTCACCATACTAATAGTCTAATTTATTCGAATGTACTCTTCACGGCTTAAAAACAACTCTATTTTGATGAGATTTAGCATTTAAACGACATCTACTATTATGGGTAATCATTATAAATTTCATCATTCAAAATCATTAACTCATCTTTTCTAACTCCTTAGTCGATTAACTCACTTTTTAATAGAGGTAGCTTAGCATGACAGCTTTTACACTTCCGCCATGCTCTAATACGACCTTTTCGACTATCTCTAACAATCAGGCAACATGATTGCTTAAAGTACCAATAACTATCGATGGACACGGACTTAATACCGAAAGAGACGTACACCTAAGTAAAATAATCAACTAAATCAATAATATTAGTAGCGTATAGCCTACTGCACCTAATAAAAAACTAACTAAGCTGCTTTCTTTTTCTTCTGGCAACTCTTCTTTTAAAGCATTTAGGACAATTCCACCGATTATAAAAGCCTGTAGGATAGATAAGACAAACTCGTTTACTTCAGTCAATGCACCAATAAGCCAGCCTATTATAGGCGCTACTATTAAAAGATACCTTCCATACTGATCGTATACTTTTACGTGATCTCTTCTGAGTGACCAATCATTTGTTATGAAATGAACACTTAGTGCTAAGAAGTAAAATAGTATTCCATAAGAATTTTCAAATGGTTCTTTAACTAGTAGGTACCCAATAATTGCATTGTAAACGAAAAAGGCACTCATATGAATCCAAAAAACAGATACATTAGCTTTCGTTTTTTCAGTTAATTGTAAATCATTTTTCGTTCTCTTTGCCAACCGTTCTAAAGAGTAGAATAATACTAAGCCTAATAAAGCAATGATGTAAATATGATTTTCTATATTACGCCAGATACTATTTTCTAAACGAACGAGTAAAATTAACTGATATTCGTTTAGCTTAGGTAACAGGTCAACAAAAACATAAGAAACTGCAACGCCACCAGAAAAAGACAAAAATTTACTTCGGGGCGCCTTATCTGCGAAGGACATATATTTTGAGAAATAATGAATTAAGGTAAATCCTATCACACAAATAAAACTAACGAAGAGATTCATTAAAAACATCCTTTCAGATTTACTCAACGTTCTTTTTTTGATGACGAATCATTTTTGAATACAGACAATACTTATTTTATTGCAATAAAAAACTTCTAATAAAGATTTACATTCATCTTTTATTAGAAGTTTCATAATAAAACTATTTCAGTCTCTGCTCTTTTTTACTTATTAAGCAAACCGTTACTTCTCGTCATCAATCTTAAGGACGGACATAAACGCTTCTTGCGGAATTTCAACGGATCCAACCTGTTTCATTCTTTTCTTACCAGCTTTTTGCTTTTTCAGTAATTTTTGGCGACGTGTAACATCTCCACCGTATAATTTAGCCGTTACGTCCTTGCGTAATGCCTTAATAGTTGAACGAGAAAGAATTTTACTTCCAATGGCTGCTTGAATTGGAATTTCAAACTGCTGCCTTGGAATAATACTTCTTAACTTTTCAACAATTGCTTTACCTCGATTGTAAGAAAAATCATTATGGACAATAAAGCTCAATGCATCCACATTTTCTCCATTTAAAAGAATATCCATTTTTGCCAGACGGCTCTCTCGATAACCAATCATTTCGTAATCTAAAGAAGCATAACCTTTTGTACTAGATTTTAACTTATCAAAGAAATCATAAACAATTTCAGATAGAGGAATCTCATACACAACATTGACTCGATTGTTATCTAAATAATCTAAGGCAATAAAATTGCCACGTTTATGCTGAGAAATTTCCATAACCGTTCCTACGTAATCATTCGGAACCATAATATTTGCTTTTACATACGGTTCTTCAATTGACTCAATCACACCAGGTTCTGGCATATCAGCTGGATTTGAGACAACTAACTGAGTTTGATTGGTTAAGTTAACATGATAAATTACAGAAGGTGCTGTTGTAATTAAGTCTAAGTTAAATTCTCTTTCAAGTCGCTCTTGGACAACATCCATATGCAAAAGGCCTAAAAATCCACATCTAAAGCCAAATCCTAATGCTTGAGAAGTTTCTGCTTCAAATTGTAGTGCCGCATCATTTAATTCCAATTTCTCTAACGCTTCACGTAAATCAGTAAAGCGGGATGAATCAACCGGGTACATGCCACAATAAACCATAGGATTCATTTTTCTATAACCAGGTAATGATTCCGATGCTGGATTAGTTGCTAAGGTTATCGTATCCCCAACACGAGCATCTTGGACTGTTTTGATATTAGCTGTTACGTAACCAACATCACCTACCATTAAAAAGTCTCTTTTAATTGGTTTTGGTGAGAAGACACCAACTTCTGCTACTTCAAATGTTTTATTTGTATTCATTAATTTCATCGTATCGCCTGGCTTGATAATGCCATCCATGATACGAACATTTAAAACAACGCCTCGATAAGAATCATAAGCCGAATCAAATATAAGAGCTTTTAATGGAGCGTCTAAATCGCCATCTGGTGCTGGGACTTTTTCGACAATTTGCTCTAAGATATCTTCAATTCCAAGACCGCTTTTAGCACTAGCTAAAACAGCTTCACTTGCATCTAGACCAATAATATCTTCGATTTCTTTTCTAATTCTCTCAGGATCTGCAGCTGGTAAGTCGATTTTATTTATAACAGGGAGAATTTCTAGCTCATTATCTAAGGCTAAATAAACATTTGCTAGTGTTTGAGCTTCTATTCCTTGTGCAGCATCTACAACAAGTACTGCCCCTTCACAAGCTGCCAGACTTCTTGAAACCTCATACGTAAAATCGACATGACCTGGTGTATCAATTAAATGGAATGTATAGGTTTCTCCATCTTTAGCTGTATAATTTAATTCAACTGTATTTAATTTAATGGTTATGCCTCTTTCACGCTCTAAATCCATTGAATCCAGTAACTGTTCTTGCATATCACGGTCTGCTACAGTACGTGTCATTTGTAAAATACGATCTGCTAAAGTAGACTTACCATGGTCAATATGAGCGATAATAGAAAAGTTTCGCATATTTTTTTGTCTTTCAATTAGTTCATTTTTATTCATTTAATTAATGCCTACTTCCATGTTTTATTCCAAAAAGTGTCACTTTAAATTATAACAGTCAAACAGCTTAATTACAATGTTTAGAATAAGTGCTTTAGCCAAAAAGAAGCCTAGAAAATGTTCTAGGCTTCTTTTTATTTATTTTTTATCTTTTTTTAAATACGTCTTTAAGTTTTCCGAAAGTTGACTCATCTTGCTCTGTTACTTCGATGCCACTCTCTTTTGCATAATCGCGCAAAATCCGTTTTTGTTCTGAAGATAAGTCTTTTGGTGTAATAAGCTTTATCTTAACATGTTGATCGCCACTGCCAGCTCCTCTTAAACGTGGAGCTCCTTTACTTTTTAATCTGAAATTAGTACCCGTTTGGGTTCCTGCTGGAATTTTTAATTTAATTTTCCCATGAACCGTTGGTACTTCTATTTCATCACCTAATGCTGCTTGGATAAAGCTAATTGGCAATTCATAGTAAATTTCTGCACCATCTCGATCAAATAAATCACTTGATTTAACACGGAATACAACATATAAATCTCCATAAGGTCCGCCATTTTTCCCTGCTTCGCCTTGACCATTTAACCGCATTTGATTGCCATCTTCGACACCTGCTGGAACGGTTACTTTCACAGAATGTCTTTCTTTTATCCGTCCTGAACCATAACAAGTTGGACATTTCTCTTTAATCTCTTTACCTGTTCCTTGACAAACATCACACGTTTGACGAGTCATTACTCGGCCAAGTGGTGTATTGCGTGCTACGTTCAATGTTCCTGAACCCTGACATTTCGAACACGTTACTGGGTGACTTCCTGGTTTAGCTCCATCACCATGACATGTTTTACATTCTGCTTCTCTATTGTATTGAATCGTCGTTTCTTTACCGAAAATAGCTTCTTCAAATTCTAAGTCCATTCGATATTGTAAATCTTCACCTTGTCTTGGAGCATTAGGGTTAGCTGTACGACCGCCACCACCAAAGAATGATTCAAAGATATCTTCGAATCCACCGCCGTTGAATCCGCCGCCGCCAAAGCCACCACCAAAACCGCCACCACTATTACCAAAATTAGGATCAGTACTAGCATGTCCGTATTGGTCATATGCTGCTCGTTTATTGCCATCACTCAAAACTTCATATGCTTCAGTAATTTCTTTAAATTTTGCATCTGCATCTGCTGCTTTATTTATATCTGGATGAAATTGTTTTGATAGTTTACGGTAAGCTTTTTTTATTTCTGGATCCGTAGCACTTTTTGATACACCTAAAATTTCATAATAATCTCTTTTTGCCATACTATCCCTCCATCGCCACAAAGATAATTCTTCATAGAATACGATTACTAAAACTCAACTTTAAGAGCATATCATATCTAGAAGAAAAAGCCAAAAGCATTTTGCCTTGGCTTTTTCTTTATCATCTTATTTGTTGCTTATTTATTGTCATCTACTTCTTCAAAATCAGCGTCAACAACATTGTCGTCTCCTGGTTGGTCAGCTTCTGGTTGTTCTTCAGATTGAGCTTGTGCAGCTTGTTCATAAAGTTTAACTGTTAAAGCTTGAACGATTTCATTTAATTCATCACGTTTAGTTTTCATAGCTTCTAAATCATTTGATTCAACGGCTGCTTTTAATTCATCACGCACGCCTTCAGCTTTTTTAACTTCTTCTTCGTCTACTTTTCCTTCTAATTCAGCTAACGTTTTGTCTACTTGGAACAACAATTGGTCAACTTCATTGCGTAAATCAACTTCTTCTTTACGTACTTTATCTGCTTCAGCATTTGCTTCAGCATCTTTAACCATACGCTCAATCTCTTCATCAGAAAGACCAGATGATGATTTAATTGTAATGGTTTGTTCTTTTTGAGTTCCTAAATCTTTTGCACGCACGTTAACGATTCCGTTTTTATCGATATCAAATGATACTTCAATTTGTGGAATGCCACGAGGAGCTGCAGGAATATCTGTCAATTGGAAACGGCCAAGTGTCTTATTATCTGCAGCCATTGGACGCTCACCTTGTAAAACATGTACGTCAACTGCAGGTTGGTTATCTGCTGCTGTTGAGAATACTTGAGATTTCGTTGTTGGAATCGTTGTATTTCTGTCAATTAATTTTGTAAACACACTACCCATTGTTTCAATTCCTAATGATAATGGTGTAACATCTAGTAAAACGATGTCTTTAACATCACCCGTTAGAACACCCGCTTGAATAGCAGCTCCCATAGCAACTACTTCGTCAGGGTTAACTGATTTATTTGGTTCTTTGCCTGTTTCTTTGCGAACAGCTTCCACTACTGCAGGAATACGAGTAGAGCCACCAACCAAGATGATCTCGTCTACTTCAGAAGCAGAAAGACCCGCATCTTTTAGAGCTTGACGAACTGGATTTTTTGTACGTTCTACTAAATCATAAGTTAATTCATCAAATTTAGCACGTGTTAAGTTAATTTCTAAGTGTAAAGGTCCAGCTTCTCCAGCTGTAATAAATGGTAAACTGATTTGTGTTGACGTTACACCTGATAAATCTTTTTTAGCTTTTTCAGCTGCATCTTTCAAACGTTGAACGGCCATTTTATCTTTTGATAAGTCTATGCCATTATCTTTTTTAAATTCTGCTGCTAAATAATCAATAATTTTTTCATCAAAGTCGTCTCCACCTAAATGGTTATCTCCAGCTGTTGAAAGAACGTCAAACACGCCGTCACCTAATTCAAGAATCGAAACGTCAAAAGTACCACCACCAAGGTCAAATACAAGTACTTTCTCTTCTTTATCTGTTTTATCTAAACCGTATGCTAATGCAGCTGCAGTAGGCTCATTGATAATTCTTTCTACTTCTAATCCAGCAATTTTACCAGCATCTTTAGTTGCTTGGCGCTGTGCATCGTTAAAATAAGCTGGGACAGTAATAACAGCTTTATCTACTTTTTCTCCTAAATAACTTTCAGCATATCCTTTTAAATATTGTAAAATTGTTGCTGAAATCTCTTGAGGCGTGTATTTTTTGCCATCAACATCAACAGTATAACCAGACTCACCGATGTGACGTTTGATTGAGCCAATTGTATTGGGATTTGTAACTGCTTGACGTTTTGCAACTTCCCCTACTTGCATTTCTCCATTTTTAAATGCGACAACAGAGGGCGTCGTTCTATTTCCTTCTGGATTCGCTACAATTTTAGCTTCTCCACCTTCTAAAATAGCTACTGCTGAATTTGTTGTACCTAAGTCAATACCAATTATTTTACTCATCTTTAATTACCCCTTTTAGTATAGTTTATTTTTTACTTTTTAATTTTGAGTGTTTATTGAGCAACAATAACCATTGCTGGTCTCAAAACTCGATCTTTTAAAGAGTACCCTTTTTGAAATACATTTACAACTGTATCGGCTTCTTGACCTTCTTCTAAAGGTGCTGTTTGTATCGCCTGATGATAATTTGGATCAAAAGGCTGATTCAATGGGTCAAGAACTTCAATGCCTTCATTTTTTAAAGCTACTTTGAAGGATTCCATTACCATCTCTAAACCTTTTTTCAAGCTTTCACCTTGATCGTCTGTAACTTCAATAGCTAAAGCACGTTCTAAGTTATCTATTACCGGTAATAACTCGGTAGCTAGTGATTGAGAACGATACTTAGCAGTATCTTCTTTTTCTTTTTGATTTCTTTTTCGTATGTTAGCTAGCTCCGCTTGCAAACGTAGGTATTGATCTTCTTTCTCACTTAACTCATTTTTCATTTTCTCTACTTCATCTATTTCCTCTGTAATTTCATTCTCTTGAGATTGAAGTTCTTCAACCGTTTCAAGGGAATCTTCACTGATAGTATGATTTGTTTCTTCTTGATTTTCAGTCATCCTACATCGCTCCTTTTTGATTAATCTTCCATCGAATGGTAGTAATCAATTACTTTTTTTGAAAGCTCATTTCTAAAAACATCGACTAAGCTAATCATTTTTGAATATGGCATGCTAGTCGGTCCTAACAAAGCAATCATTCCTGTTCCATAACCTATAACGTTATAGCTTGCAGTTATCAAACTAAATCCCTCAAATCGTTCATCATCTAACTCTTGACCAATCTTTACCTCAATTCCACTCTGAGGAGGCGTTAATAAATGTGCTAGGTCATGTTGATCCTCCATTAATGAGTAAATCAATTTGAATTTTTCAACATTCATTCCATTAGAATAGTCTAGCATATTCATTCTTCCTCCAACATGTATCTGATCGCGTCCAGCTTGCAGAATAAAGGTGTCAAGTGCTGAAGAAATACCTGCTGCTGATTTAGCATATTTATTTATTAATGCAGGGATTTCTGTCTCGAGTTTTTTAAATACTTCGATTAAGGTATGACCCACTAATCGTTCATTAAAAATAGTCACCATTTTTTCTAAATCTCTAGGCTGGATTGTTTTCGGTAAAGAAAACATCTGATTTTGTACATGCCCTTTATCTGTTACTAGTATCACCATTACTTTATTTTCAGTTAATGGGACTAATCTGAAACCAGTCAGTCGACTATCTTTTAACTCAGGTCCCAGAGAAATAGCAGTATAACTAGTTAATTGAGAGAGCAGTTCAGCAGATTGAATAACAATTTCATCTAATTGGTGGTACTCATTACTAAATGATTTTTTAATTGTGATTAAATCTTTTTGCTGAACTTCTATCGGGTGAAGAAGATGGTCAACGTAAAAACGATACCCTTTGATTGAAGGGATCCTTCCTGAAGAAGAATGAGTTTTTTCAATGAACCCTAGCACCTCCAAACGAACCATTTCATTGCGAATAGTAGCTGAACTATAACTTAACCCTGCTTCATTCATCAATGTCTTAGATCCGATTGGGGTGCCATAATTTGTGTAGAGAAAAATGATGGATTTTAATATGAGAATTTGTCTTTCTGTCAACATAATAAGATCACCTCTTTATTTAGCACTTAAGATAGCTGAGTGCTAACACAAGTATTAATTTACCAAATATATTGATACCTGTCAACGATTATTACTTACTTTATGTAAAAAAGTTAGTGCATGATTTATTTTTGCTACTAAAGTCTTCATTTACCTTTGAAAGACTACTCCTTTAAGAGTTGCACTAATTTATTTAGTCAAACACTTAGTCATCTTATTAAATAAACATACTGTTATAGTGCACCTATTAACCAACTATCTAAGCTCTGATTGCATACAAATAGGCTCAACACTAAGATTTTTATCCTCTCAGCATTAAGCGTATTTGGTTTTAATTGTGATCAATTGTCTAGACTAACTGATTCTTACTTGTTTCCTGCTTGAAAGAACTGTCTTGTATCTTCTTCGTCTTTTTTCAACTGGGCAATTAAGGCTTCTACAGAGTCAAATTTCCATTCCCCTCTGAGATAATGTAGCCAAAAAACGGTTACTTTTTCACCATATATATTTTGATTGAAGTCTAATATATATACTTCTACAGTTAAAGGACGACTTTTCTCGAATGTAATATTGTGTCCAATCGATGCCATTCCTTGATAACGCTCATCGCCAACCAGTATTTCAACAACATAGACACCAATAGCTGGTAGACGTATATCTTTTACTACATCAATATTAGCTGTCGGAAATCCTAATAACCTACCCCTTGCATCGCCATGAATCACGCGTCCAGTCGCTTCATAAGTGTAGCCTAATAAATCGTTCGCTTCTTCTACATTTCCACTATCGATTGCTTTTCTAATTCGAGTAGAACTAATTTTAGCATCATTTGTTGATTGCTTTTCAATTACACTAATATCAAATCGATTTCTAGCGTACTGTGGTAAGTGCTTCATAGAAGCAATTTCTTTTTTCCCATAAGTGTAATCAAAACCTGCAACAACTACTTTTGCATTTAAGCCGACAATGTACGAATCAACAAATGTTTGAGGATCTAAAGATGCAAAAGAAGAAGTGAATTCTATCTCATACAAAATATCTACACCTAGATCTGCCATGAGTGCTTCTTTTTTTTCTACGGTAGATAAATAAAGCATATCTTCAGGTGCTACTTTTTTAAAAACAATTGACGGATGCTGATTAAAAGTCATAACAGCTAGTGCGTACTTATTCTCTACAGCTAATCGTTTTGCTTGATTAATAACTTCTTGGTGGCCTTTATGTACACCATCAAAAAAACCTAAAGCCAAAACGATATTCTCTGAAGGAATTTGGCTTTTCGTATAAGGGTGACGCAGTTTAATAATTTCCATGATAGAAAAGCTCCTTTACTGAAATGATCGTAATCCTTTTATTGGTTTGACGAGACCTTCTTTGACAGGATGTTTGCCATAGATACTCCAAGCTACCTTTTCATACATAATAACTAATGGATAACTAGCTTGCTCACCAAAAGTATTAGACGGCAAAACAGCTCCATTTTTAACTTTGTTCCATAATTCTTCGTCTATTTCAACCGAATCAAGCTCTTTTATCCCATATTCTAATGGAAATAATTTTTCTTGAATTGTTTGATTAGCCATTTCTTCAGCTACCTGTGCTAAAGTTAAGCAATCTTGCGATTGAAATGTTCCGCTTGAAGTACGAGTTAAATCAGACATGTGCGCAGGATAACCTAAAGTTGCACCTAAATCTACGGATAATGTTCTTACATACGTACCTTTGCCACAGTCCACTTCAAATCTCCAAGATACTGTTTTTTCATTGTCATCAAAAATTGGATTCGTTGTTCGAATAAATCTCTTAATTGTTGCTTTCCTACTAGGCCTCTCAACGGTTTCACCTGCTCTTGCGTATTCATAAAGTCTTTTTCCATTAACTTTTACAGCTGAATACATTGGTGGAATTTGAGTGATAACACCCTCCATGTTAGCCATTGCCTGATCAATTTCTTCTATTGAAAGCAGTTGCTCTACAGCAACACGTTCAACAACTTCACCACTTTTATCTTCGGTTGTAGTTGAAAATCCTAGTGTAATCTCTCCAATGTAGCTTTTTCCAGTTTCCATCATGTACTCAACTACTTTAGTCGCATTTCCAATACAAATGGGTAAAACACCGTCAACATCAGGATCTAACGTTCCAGTATGACCTATTTTTTTTGTTTTTAATATTTTTCTAAGCTTAAAGACACAATCGTGACTTGTCATTCCACGTTCTTTCCATAATGGAAGAATACCATCCAATATCAATCCCTGCTTTCTTTTTTAACTTTATTCTTTCATTTAAGTTCTATTAAGATAAAGTGAATTAACAACTATAAATGCTTTTTTATTACCTAGTAACAACAATAAATTCTTTTTCGCGCATGTCAAAAAGCAAGTTATTTTTCATGGCTACTTCTAAGTTCAATTCACGTCGATAATTTTCTTTTTTTAATTCATCGCCATCCCAGCAACTATACAACTCAATCTTATTTGACTCTTTAAAATAAGTCGTTAAGAAAGATAAAAAGCCCTTTTGTTGAGTGTCATTTACAGATCGAGCTTCATCCATCATTTTATAGTAGTCTGCTACATCTTTTGTAGTAAAACCATCTGGAACTACCGTGTCGTTTTCAATAGGTTCCCATACTGGAAAATCTGTTGTTTGATAGACATAAGGCGTACCAAAGTGTTTTAAAATATCACCTGATTCAACTAATTCTAAAATTTCAAATGTTCCAACAATTTCTGCTTCTTTATCATAAAAGACAATTTGATTCATCGTTAAAGCTTCATTATCCGTTTGAGTACGAAGGTAAGACAAAACCATTTCATCCGTTACTCCTGCGTCTAACGTATCACGCGCAATTAAGGCAACAATATTTGGGTCTTGTGGTGGGCGAATAGCTAGTTTTTTTTCTACACCGATATATGAATATAAACTCATTAAATTAAACCTCCAATTTTTTTGAAACTTTCTTCCGATATATTATTGTGCTGTTTTAAAAAATAAAGGCTGAGACAATTGTCTCAGCCCCTTATTTATTCTCGAATAACGATATAAAAGGTATTTTCTGACTACCTTTCTTTTACAGATTATTCTTTATTTAAGTTACGTAACAATTCGTCAATTCGGCTACCGTACAAGACGGATTCATCAAGAGAAAAAGTTAATTCAGGAGTTTTATATAACGTCAATCGTTTTCCTAATTCTCTTCGAATTAATCCAGTTGCTTTATCTAAGCCTAACTGAACAAGTTCAAGATCTTTTTCTTTTTCAGATAAAATACTATAGTAAATCGTTGCTTGTTGCAAATCCCCAGTTACCTTTACTTCAGTAATCGTGACATTTGAAACACGTGGATCTTTCACACGTTTGACCAGGATGTCATTCACTTCTTTTTGAATTTCTTGAGCTACACGCCCAGTTCTAAAATTTGCCATAATATTGCCTCACTTTCATCATTGTTTACTTATTTATAGAGCAAAAAATTATTTGCGTTTAATTTCAACCATTTCGTAGGCCTCAACAACATCGTCTACTTTTAACTCATTGTAATCTTTAATCATGAAGCCACATTCAAAGCCTTTTTTGACTTCTTTTGCATCATCTTTAAAGCGTTTCAAACTAGCTAATTCGCCTTCAAAAATAACGATATTATCTCTGATCAAGCGAATACTACTGTTACGAGAAATATGACCGTCTGTTACAAAACCACCAGCAATTGTTCCAACTTTAGAAACTGCAAATGTTTCACGAACAACAACTTGTCCAGTAACTTTTTCTTCATATTCTGGATCTAACATGCCTTTCATCGCTGTTTCAATTTCATCAATTGCGTTATAGATAATGCGGTGCAGACGAATATCTATTGTTTCTTGACTTGCTTGTTCTTTAGCTTGTGGTGTTGGTCGCACGTTAAATCCAATAATAATGGCATTACTTGCTGCTGCTAAAGTAACATCACTCTCATTGATAGCTCCGACTGCTGTGTGGATGATTTTAACACGCACACCTTCAACCTCAATTTTTTGCAAACTAGAAGCCAAAGCTTCTGCTGAACCTTGTACATCTGCTTTAATGATAACATTCACTTCTTTTATTTCTCCATCTTCTAAACTTGAGAATAAATTATCTAATGTTACACGATTAGTTACTAGACGTTGGCTAGCCATTGCTTTTTGAGCACGTGTTTCACCAACTGCACGGGCTGATTTCTCATCTTCAAAGACAACAAACTGATCGCCTGCTTGAGGTGCGGCATTTAAACCAGTGATTTCTACTGGAGCAGATGGTCCTGCTGTTTTAACACGTCTTCCAAGTTCATTAACCATTACTCGTACACGTCCGTAAGTATTTCCTACTACAATTGGGTCTCCAACGCGTAGCGTTCCTTCTTGGACAAGTAAAGTAGCAATAGGGCCCTTACTTTTATCTAAACGAGCTTCAATTACTGAACCCAACGAAGCCCTCTTAGGATCAGCTTTTAGATCTTCTACTTCTGCAACTAATAAAATCATTTCTAACAATTCGTCTAAATTCTTAGCAAATTTAGCTGAAATTTCGACAAAGATTGTATCTCCACCCCATGATTCTGGTATTAAACCATATTCAGTTAGTTCTTGCATCACTCGTTCTGGATTAGCTGTAGGCTTATCAATTTTATTAACCGCTACAATAATCGGAACTTCTGCAGCTTTTGCGTGGTTGATAGCTTCAATCGTTTGTGGCATAACTCCATCGTCAGCAGCTACAACAATAATGGTGATATCTGTAACATCTGCACCACGAGCACGCATAGTCGTAAAGGCAGCATGTCCAGGTGTATCTAAGAAAGTAATTGTTTTACCGTTAGATTTCACTTGATAAGCACCAATATGTTGGGTAATACCACCAGCTTCGCCTAAACTAACTTTTGTATTTCTTAAAGAATCTAGCAAAGTTGTTTTACCGTGGTCAACGTGTCCCATGATTGTTACTACTGGAGGACGTGTTGCCAGATTTTCTTCTATTGTTTCTGTTTCAAAATAAACATCTAAATCAGATACATCTACTTTAACTTTTTCTTCTGTTTCAATTCCATACTCTGCTGCAAGAAGTTCAATAGCTTCTTTATCTAAGCTTTGGTTCAAAGTTGCTACAACGCCAAGTAGGAATAATTTCTTAATAATTTCTGCTGGTTCGCGGTAAATTTTCTTAGAAATATCTGCTACAGTCATTCCATCAGTGTAAACTAAAACATCTGGTAACTCTTTGAATTTACGCGGAACTGGAGGTGCTACTGGTTTTGTTTCTCCACGTTTGCCTTTTCTCTTACGTTTGTTGAACCCACCATGAGTACCTTGTGCTCCACGGTATCCACCGCGTTTTCCACTTGTTCCGGTAGTCGTTTTTTGCTCCATTGGATTAGTTGTACGTTTTACTATCGGTGCTGCTTTCTTTTCAGCTGGTTTTGCTGCTGGACGACTAGTTGTTGAAGTCGGCTTTTTACTATTTTCTGTTTTAGTTAGTGGTTTTGATTTTGTTTCAGGTTTAGAACTATTATTGGATTGATTCTGTTTGTTTACTATACCCTTACCGCCTTTTTGTGTTGTGTTTTTTTGTGTTTCTTCTTGATTTTTCGTTGTAGCTGCATTCGTTTTTTTGTTTGCAGCAAATGTTTCATCTAACATCGTAACTTGTTTATCTTCCATTGAAGATAGATGATTTTTATAGTTAAAACCTAATTGATTCGCTTTTTCAATCACTTTTTCAGTAGGTAAATCGTGTTTTTTTGCAAATTCAAATACTCGCAAATTAGCCATTTTAATAACCTCCGTTAATTTAGTAATAATTCCCGGATTTTTTTACCAAAGCCGTTATCCAACGTTGTACATATCGTACGCTCTTTTCCAATTGCGTGACTCAACTCTGCTTTTGTAAAGTGAATCACTATCGGAATAGTGTAATAACGACATTTATCCGAGATTTTTTTCTTGGTTTGCTCACTAGCATCTGTAGCAACTAGTACTATTTTTGCTTGTTCTTTTCTAATTTCTTTTAATGTTAAATCTTCACCCGTTACCAATTTTCCAGCCTTCATCGCTATTCCTAAAAGGTTCAGTGCTTTTTGATCTGGGTTCATAAACTCATCCGCGCTTTCTGTCGTGTCACGTAATCTAGTAGCTCTTGATAAAAAGAATCCGTTAAAGTTGTTTCTAACGTACGATCTAAAATACGTTTATCCCAAGCAACTTTTACTATTAATGGATCAATAGAAACATAAGCACCGCGTCCAGTCATTTTACCACTTGGATCGATACTAATTTCGCCCTCTTTATTTTTTACTATTCGAATCATCTCTTTTTTAGGTTTCATTTCGTTTGAAGCAATACATTTACGCATTGGAATCTTACGCTTTTGCATATCTTTCACCTCTATTATTCTTTGTGGTCGGCTTCATCTTCTGCTAATTCAATCATTTCTTCGGCTTCTCTTGAAGTTAAGATACCCTCTTGAAATTCATCTTCTACTTCTATGTCACTAGGAAAATCTTTCTTATCTTCAACATTTTCAATCATTTCTGTTGCATCACTTTCTTGCTCTGCACTTATTGTTTCTTCAATAGCAGAAACGTACTCTTCTGTGCGTTCCAAGCTAGCTTTTTCTTTAGCAATCAATGAATCTTGTATATCTGTTTCTGATTTGATATCAATTTTAAAGCCCGTTAATTTAGCAGCTAATCGAGCATTTTGACCCCTTTTACCAATTGCAAGAGATAATTGGTAATCAGGTACGACGACCATACAACTGCCTTCTCTTTCATTGAAAGTAACAGTAATGACTTGTGCAGGGTTTAAGGCATTTGCTATAAACGTTGCAGGGTCACTGCTCCATTCAACAATATCCATATTCTCACCTTTTAACTCGTTTACGATCGCTTGGACACGTTGGCCTTTAGGACCGACACACGTACCAACTGGATCAATGTTTTCATCTCTCGACATGACAGCTACTTTAGCTCTGTCTCCAGCTTCGCGGGCAATCGATTTGATTTCAACAATACCATCGTAAATTTCCGGTACTTCTTGCTCAAACAATCGTTTTAATAAATCTGGGTGACTACGACTCACAAAAATTTGAGGTCCTTTAGATGTATTTTCAACTTTTGTTACATAAACTTTTATGCGATCATGAGGTTTATAAACTTCATTCGGTATTTGTTCTTGTTTAGATAATACCGCTTCAATTTTACCAAGATTCACATAGATATAACGATGGTCTTGTCTTTCAACAATTCCTTGCATGATGTCATTTTCATAAGTAATGAATTCATTGTAGATAATATTGCGTTCTGCTTCACGTACGCGTTGCATGATGACTTGTTTTGCTGTTTGAGCTGCTATTCTACCGAAGTCTTTGGGAGTCGTTTTAAAACGAATGGAATCGCCTAATTCGTAAGCACTATTAATGTCTAATGCTTCTTTCAAACTGACTTCTAAACGTGAATCAAATACAACGTCAACGACCTCTTTTACAGCATAGACATGGATGTCGCCTTTTTTCATATCGAACTCAACTTCTACGTTTTGTGCTTGTCCGTAATTCTTTTTATATGCTGAAACTAAAGCAGCTTCTAAAGCATCGATGACAATTTCTTTTGCAATGCCTTTTTCTTGCTCTAAGGTATCGAGGGCATTTAGCATTTCTTTACTCATTTCAATTTCTCTCCTGTCCACTAACCATTTAATTTAAAATTGAATTGCTAATCTAGCTTTTGCAATTTTTTTACGATCAAATTCAATTTCTTTTACTCGAGTTTTAATTCGTACAGATAAAATCAAGGTTTCTTTTGAAACTTCTATTAACGTGCCTTCATAAATTTTTTCACCATCAAAAGCTTCGTATAAAGAAATATGAATATACTCGCCAATCGCTTGGCTATAATCTTCTTCTTTCTTTAATGGTCTTTCAGCTCCAGGAGAAGATACTTCTAAGAAATAGGCTTGTGGTATTGGATCTGGATCCATTGCATCCATTGTTTCACTGACTTTCTCACTGACAAAAGCACAATCTTCCAGAGTAATACCTTCTGGTTTATCCACGTATATTCTTAAAAACCAATTTTTCCCTTCTCTTACAAATTCTACATCAACTAGTTCAAATTCAAAACTAGTAACTATGGGTTGCACAATATTGCTAACCGTTTCAACCACACTTGTCATCTATACCGCCTCCTTTTAGATACATATACCTGACTGCCGAAAAAGAGTGAGCGTCGCCGCTCACTCTTTACCAAGATATCTAAATACAGTTAAATAATAACACAATTTCTTAATCATAGCAACAAAACCAGTGGTAAATACGGGTTTTATTTTATCTAATGAGTGGTTTTACAAGCCCACTCTCCTATCTATCTTGTCTAATTTCTTTCATTAAAATAAATCAAACAAAGAAAGTTGATTTTCATCTGGCATACCTTTTAAGACACCATTTTCATTCATATACTCAAGAACTGTTTTAGATACTTTTCCACGTTTACCTAAATCTTCTTTAGATAAAAAGGGTTTATCTAATCTTGCTTCTACTATTTGATTTGCCACATTGACACCTAAACTTGGCACTGCTCTAAAGGGTGCGATTAAAGAGTTGCCTTCTATGACAAAATCTTTTGCATCAGATTTATCTAAATCAATCATTTTAAAAGTCATGCCACGTTCAACCATTTCATTTGCCAATTCCAATACAGTTAAGACGTTTTTTTCTTTCGTTGAGGCATCTAAACCTTTATCCGTAATTTCTTTCATTTTAACTTTGATGCTTTCTTTTCCTTGGCACATCGCCGCTAACTCAAAATCAGTTGCACGCACAGAAAAATAAGCAGCATAGTATAAAATAGGGAAATGCACTTTGTAATAAGCTACACGAAGAGCCATTAAAACATAGGCAGCCGCATGTGCTTTGGGAAACATATACTTGATTTTTAAACAAGAATTGATATACCATTCTGGTACTTTTTCAGCTCGCATTTCTTTTTGCCATTCATCTGGGATACCCTTACCTTTACGCACAGATTCCATAATTTTAAAGGCGAGTCCGTCTTCTACCCCGTTATACATTAAATAAACCATAATATCATCACGACACCCAATAACTTCAGATAAAGGAATATTATTTTCACGTATCAACTCTTCTGCATTGCCCAACCATACGTCAGTTCCATGAGAAAGTCCTGAGATTTGAAGCAATTCAGCAAATGTTGTCGGCTTAGTCTGCTCTAACATCCCTCTTACAAAACGAGTACCAAATTCAGGTATGCCAAGTGTTCCGGTTTTAGATTGAATTTGCTCAGAGGTAACATTCAAAACATCTGTTCCACCAAAAATTTTCATTACTTCCGGATCATCTGTAGGAATTGTTAAAGGATCAATACCTGATAAATCTTGTAACATCCGAATAACAGTAGGATCATCGTGTCCTAATATATCTAATTTCAAAACATTATCGTGAATAGAATGAAAATCAAAATGCGTTGTTTTCCATTCAGAATCTTGCGCATCAGCTGGAAATTGAATCGGTGTAAAATCATAAACGTCCATATAGTCTGGAATAACAATAATCCCACCTGGATGTTGACCTGTTGTGCGTTTAACACCCGTTGAGCCTTTAGCTAATCGGTCAATTTCTGCAGCACGAAAAGTTAAATTTTGATCTCGCTCGTAGGCTTTCACATAACCAAAAGCTGTTCGATCAGCTACTGTACCGATTGTTCCTGCTCGAAAAACATATTCTTCCCCAAAAAGAACTTTTGTGTAGTCATGCGCTTTTGATTGATAATCACCAGAAAAATTTAAATCGATATCTGGAACTTTGTCGCCATTAAAACCTAAAAAAGTTTCAAACGGAATGTCATGTCCGTCTTTGTGTAATCTAATGTGACAATTTGGGCAAGTTTCTTCGGGCAAATCATACCCGGAACCCACTGAACCGTCTGTAAAAAATTTGGAGTACTTACATTTTGGACAACGATAATGTGGTGGCATAGGATTGACTTCTGTAATTCCGGTCATCGTTGCTACAAAACTAGATCCGACTGATCCACGTGAGCCAACTAAGTAGCCTTCTGAAAGACTTTTATGAACTAATTTTTGTGAAATCAAATAAATTACAGAAAAACCATTTCCAATAATACTAGTTAATTCTTTTTCAATTCTTTTTTCAATGATATCTGGCAAAGGGTTCCCATATAAACGATGTGCTTCATCGTAACTTAACTTACGGATTTCTTCTTCTGAACCTTCAATTTTAGGTGTATATAATTCTGTTTTTACAGGTGTCATTTCTTCTACAGATTCCGCTATCCGCTGCGTATTTTCAACAACAATTTTGTGTGCTGTTTTTTCACCTAAAAAAGAGAAAGCTTCCAGCATATCATCTGTCGTTCGGAAATGAACTTTAGGCAACTCACTTCTATTTAATGGGTTTGCTCCGCCTTGAGAATTAATGAGTATTTTTCGATAAATATAATCTTCTGGATTTAAATAATGAACATTCCCAGTAGCAACGACCGGTTTATCTAATTCTTCTCCAATTTGAACTAAATTACGGATAATTTCTTCCAAATCTTTTTCTGAATTAACTAACTCTTGTTCAAGTAAAGGTGCGTAAACTTCTTTGGGCATAACTTCTATAAAGTCATAAAACTTTGCTTTATTTTTCGCTGCTTCGACACCTTTTTGCATCATTGCTTCAAATACTTCACCTTGGTTACATGCTGATCCGATTATCAAACCTTCTCGCAATTTAATTAGCTCTGAACGAGGAATCCTTGCTGTTCTGAAAAAATACTGAGTCATGGATAAAGAAACTAATTTAAATAAGTTTTTTAAACCTACTTGCGTTGTAGCGATAATCGTACTATGAAAAGGTCTCGCACGTTTGTAGGAATCTCCTTCACCAATACGATCATTTAATTGATTGTGGTTAACGATTTCATGATCTTCTTGGGCTTCTTTTAGAAATAGCCAACAGAGATAACCTGTGGATTCAGCATCATAAATGGCTCTATGGTGTTGTTCTAACGCTACTCCATATTTTTTAGCTAATGTGTTCAATCTATGACTTTTTAACTGTGGATGAAGAAATCTAGATAATTCTAACGTATCAATAACCGGATTAATATTTTCAGCTAATTCTTGTCTAGCATTACTTGTATTTAAAAAGCCCATATCAAAACTTGCATTATGTGCAACCAATATATGATTTTCTGCGAAAGCTTCGAATAATAACAGTACTTCTTTTTCAGTTTTCGAGCCTTTGACCATTTCATCCGTAATACCTGTTAAATTGATGGTCGTTTGAGATAAAGGATGACCCGGATCAATAAAATGTTCAAATTTTTCAATAACATTTCCTTTGTACATCTTAACGGCTGATAATTCAATAATTTTATTGTAAACAGCAGATAACCCTGTTGTTTCTACGTCAAATACCACATACGTTGCTTCAGCCAGTTCTCTATCGATAGGATGATAAGCAATTGGAATACCATCATCAACAATGTTGGCTTCTATACCGTACAATATTTTTATCCCATGTTTTTTTCCAGCATGAAAAGCATCTGGAAAAGACTGTGCACCAGCATGATCTGTAATCGCTACTGCCGGATGCCCCCATTTAGCTGCTTGAGCGACTAAGTCAGTGATATTGTTTGTTGCGTCCATTTGACTCATGTTACTGTGTAAATGCATCTCGACTCGCTTATCCCCTTGTGGAGCTAGATCTTTTCGCTCCTCATGAAAACTTTCGGAAATATCTTGAGCATTTAGCACTAAATCTCGCATGAAATTATCTTCTTGGACACTTCCGCGTGCCTTTATCCACATTCCTTTTTTTATTGCTGCAAAAGCTGCTTCATCTTCCGGTGTATTAGAGAATTTTTTAACGGTAAAAGAGGAAGAATAATCTGTTATCTTAACAATTAATAACTGTCGTTCAGAACGAAGAACTCGAATTTCAACATCAAACACATATCCTTCAATCGTGACTCGTCTTTCTTCTTCTATAACTTGATCCATTTGTTTTATTTCTTCTTTATCGGTTATCTTACGACCTAAAACAATTGGTCCTTTGGCTATATTTTCGATTCCTTTTTCTTTATTGTATTTCTTTTCTTCTTCTGCTTTTTTCAGATTTTCACCTGCTCGTATACTTAATAGCTCGTCTGCTTCTTCTTTTTTCGCTTTAAATTCTGCTATCTTTTTATCGTAACTTTCTTCATCAATAGTGGGTTCAATTTTAAATAACGGAAATCCTAAACTTTGGTAAGCTACTTCTACAGGGGGCAAATATTGATTAATTAAATGACCTTTTACTACTTCATTTTCTACTAAAAAAAGAATTTTTTTCCC
The DNA here is from genome assembly GCF_047553015.1 of Carnobacterium sp. TMP28. Classification (GTDB taxonomy): domain Bacteria; phylum Bacillota; class Bacilli; order Lactobacillales; family Carnobacteriaceae; genus Carnobacterium_A. Next base: position 1,021,555 of record NZ_CP180212.1, on the reverse strand, counting down.
GCTCAATAAAGGCAATTGTTCTTGAAAAGCACGATTACATAGCGGCGAAGAAACGCCACTTTTCTTAACGGCTAAAGCCCAATAGTGTTCTAGTTTTTCAATCGTTATGTTAGGGTCTATTGCTTCAATCGAAACTTCTATAGTTGCAATAGAATGAAACGTTAATTGTAATTTTTCTATGAATAGTTGATACACTTCAAAAGGTAAAATATCCTCAAACGAAAGATTAAAATGCCATATTTTTGAAGTTTTATGCACAGTTACTTTTTTTATTTCACCTTTTTTGAAATAAGTTTGGTACTCTATTGCATTTTTCAAGCCAATTTGCTCTAGTAATTTTTGAAATAGTTCTTCTGGATTTAAACTCATGAACGACTGGCTCCTTTCGATTACTCTTATCTACTATAAAGGAAATAACAAAGGAAGCACAGACAAGTAAAATCTATACTTGTGTAGGCTTCCTTTGTTATTTTTCCTTTAGTTATTTTCAGGATTCAGCAAAATTGCCATTGTTGAAATCATTTCATCTTTTCTAACTTCAATCGTTTCGCCAGTTTTACGAATTTTGATTTCTACTATATCCTCAGCAGCTTTTTTACCGACTGTTATGCGAATTGGTAGACCGATTAAATCAGAATCAGCAAATTTTACTCCTACACGTTCTGCACGATCATCTAATAAAACGGAAAACCCAGCTTGATTTAAAGAAGTATATAATTCTTCTGCTAAATTCATTTGATCTTCTGATTTCACATTAACTGGTATCAAATGAAGCTCATATGGAGCTAATTGTCTAGGCCAAATCAAGCCTTTTTCATCACTTTTCTGTTCAGCAATGGCAGATAATAAGCGACTAACACCAATACCATAACACCCCATAATAACCGGAATGGAACGGCCATTGTTGTCTAACACGGTTGCACCCATTGACTCACTATAACGGGTTCCTAATTTGAAAATATGTCCAATTTCTATCCCTTTTGAAAATTTCAATACTCCTTGTCCATCAGGAGATAATTCTCCTTCTTTAACAAAGCGTAAATCTACAAACTTCTCAATTTTAGCATCACGAACAGGGTTAACATTCATGAAATGATGGTTTTCTTCGTTTGCTCCTGCAACAACATTCACCATATCTTGTACGTATAAATCTGCTAAAACTTTGATTCCCTCTTTAACATTGACTGGTCCAATAGAACCAAAATTAACACCTAAAAAGTGCGTAGCTTCTTCATCTGTTGCCATTTCTAAATAATCAACATTCAAAAAGTTTTTAAGCTTAACATCGTTTACTTCGTGGTCGCCACGAACAACTGCTAGAACAGGTTCACCATCAGCTATAAATAATAAACTCTTCATAACATCGCTCGATTCTACTTTTAAGAAAGCCGCTACTTCCTCAACTGTTTTGCAATTCGGTGTTGCTACTTTTTCTAACTCTTTTTCAACTTGAGTTGATTTTTTATGCATATAGAAACTTGTTGCCATTTCTAAGTTAGCTGAATAGTTACTTGAATCAGAGTACGCAATAACGTCTTCACCAGCATCAGAGATAGCTGTGAACTCTTTAGAATCACTTCCACCCATTGCTCCTGCATCGCCAATAATATTTCTAAAATCTAGTCCACAACGTTCAAAAATACGTGTGTAAGCTTCCTCAAAATCTGAATAAGTCTTATCTAAGCTTTCATAGCTATCGTGAAATGAATAAGCATCTTTCATTAAAAATTCACGACTTCTTAATAAACCAGAACGTGGTCTCTTTTCATCACGGAATTTAGTTTGTATTTGATATAATGACAAAGGAAGTCTTTTATATGAATTGATTTCATCACGAATTAAAGTTGTAAAGGCTTCTTCATGTGTTGGCCCTAACAGATAATCTCGACCATGGCGATCTGTTAACTTCATTAAATCCTCACCGTATGTCTCGTAACGTCCTGACTCTTCCCATAATTCACGAGGCAATAATGAGGGCATTAACATCTCAACTGCATCAATTTTTTCAAATTCTTCTCGGATAATCGTTTTTATTTTTTCTAAAACTTTATTAGCCAAAGGAAGATAGCTGTATACTCCACTAGATAATTGTCTAATGTATCCTGCTCTCAATAATAGTTGATGACTTAATACTTCTGCATCGTTAGGGGTTTCACGCAAGGTTGGCACGAATAATTTTGATTGTCTCATGACTGTTTATCTCCTTTGGTAGTTGACTGTTTTGTGGTTAGTTATTTTAAAAAGTATGTTTGAATATCATTCCATGTGACTAAGACCATTAATAAAACTAATAGTCCAACTCCGATTAAAGTGATGATTCCTTCTTTTTCTTGACTCAAAGGTTTCCCTCTGACTCCTTCAACAGCATTTAACAATAATTTACCACCATCTAAAGCCGGTACTGGTAATAGATTAATAATTCCTAAGTTGATACTTAAAATTCCCATCCAATTTAATACGCCGATGTATCCTGTTTTAACAACAGCTTCAGTTGTTGCATAAATAGCTACAGGTCCGCCAAACATATCAATAGAAAATCCTTTAGTGAAAATAGAGCCTAATGCAGCTAATATCTGAACAATAACAGTCCAAGTATAAGTGAAACCAAAAAACAGTTTAGCAGTGAAGGAAGTATCAACAGGCGCGTTTACTCCTATGATTCCGATTTCTGAATCATCATTTCCTTTTGTAGCTTCAGGAATAACAGTTCGTTGCTTTTCAGATCCATCTACTGATTTCAAAGTAAACGTTAAGGATTTTTCCGGACTTTTTTGGATGACTTTTACTATCTCAGTCCAACTAGTCATTTTATTGCCATCAATTGCAAGGACTTGATCCCCTTTTACTAAGCCAGCTTCATAAGCCGGAGTTCCTTCTAAGATTGATCCTAATTTATTTTCATCGCTAATTACGCCACCCTGTAAGAAAGCCATCAGAGTAAACGTAATAATAGCTAGAATAATATTATTCATTGGGCCTGCAAAGTTTGTCATCATTCTCTGAGGCAAACTAGCTGCTTGGAATTGCACATCGAGTGGGGCGATTTGTACTTCTGTCCCGTCTTCTTCAATTAACAACGCATCACGTTTGACCGAATAGCGAACTAACTTAGTATCATCACCAGAAAGGTAACCTTCTACGTACAGATCCTTTTCTAAATCAATTGCGCTAACTTGAATAGGAACAACTTCAAGTAATTGTTTTTTCTTATAGGTATTAATCGTTGTAACTTGATCATTTCCATCTAACAAAATCCCAACAGACATCCCTGGTTTGATGTCTGTTTCTTCCTCATAGCCAGCCATTCTAACATAGCCACCAATTGGTAAAATCCGTATCGTAAACGTCGTTTCATTTTTACGATACGAAAAAATCTTCGGTCCAAAACCGATTGCAAATTCTCTAACTAGTATTCCTGCTTTTTTTGCAAAGTAGTAATGTCCAAATTCATGGAAAATGACTAGTACACTAAAAACAAGAATAAAGGTAATAATTGTAGTAATCATTTTATCTCTCCCTTAAATCCAACTCATAACTTTTTCTCTGGTCTCTTTATCGACTTCCAAAAGAATAGTCAGGTCTGGTTTTTGTACTTCTTTTTCTCGATTTACCGCTTTACAAACAAGTTTTTCAATCTCTAAAAACGATACCTTACCTTCAATAAATGCATTTACAGCAACTTCATTTGCTGCATTCATAACTGTTGGAGCTGTTCCACCTATTCTCCCAACATCAAAAGCTAGTTGTAATAGAGGGAATCGTTCAAAATCCATTTCTTCGAATCTCAATTGTCCAATGGTAGCTAAATCAAAAAAAACAGGTTTTTTAACTGGCATTCGAGTTGGAAAACCTAGCGCATATTGGATGGGTTCTCGCATATCACTAGCCCCTAATTGAGCTTTAATCGTTCCGTCGACAAATTGTACCATAGAATGCACAATACTCTCACGGTGTAAAAGAACTTTTATTTTATCATAATCCATATCAAATAACCACTTAGCTTCAATTACTTCTAAGCCTTTATTCATCATAGAAGCTGAATCAACGGTTATTTTTTTTCCCATTGACCAATTTGGGTGATTTAACGCATCTGAAACGCTGACATCACGTAAGTCTGCTCTAGAATAATCACGAAAGCTTCCACCTGATGCTGTAATAAGCAATTGACTAATAGCGCTACTATTTTCACCTTGTAAACATTGAAATATTGCTGAATGCTCACTATCTAGAGGGAAAATTCTAACGTTATTTTTAGCAGCTTCTTGCATAACTAAATCACCAGCCATGACAAGCGTTTCTTTATTGGCAAGCGCAATGTCTTTTCCTGCTTTGATAGCCGCTAATGTTGGCAACAAGCCAATACTGCCCATTACTGCCGTGACAACTGTTTCCACTTTATCCCTAACAACTAGTTCCGATAATCCCTCTATACCATATGTAAATTGAACAGCAGGATAATCTAACTTCAATCGGACAGCCAGTTCTTTTGACTTGACTGCTACTGCTTTAGGTTTTAATAGTTCAATCAATTTTCTTCCTTTTGTCTCATTTTCATAAAAAGAAAAAGCCTCTATTTTGAATAAATCTGGGTAAGATCGAACCACTTCAATGGTACTAGACCCTACTGATCCAGTAGCACCTAATAAACAAATTTTTTTCATGATACTAAAGTTACTATCAGTAAAAGATACTAACTTTTTCACACCCTTTCATGAATTAAACTAACGTCAGTAAATACAATACTGGCATTGCAAATAAAATACTATCAAATCGGTCAAGAATTCCACCATGACCTGGCAATATTTTCCCAGAATCTTTTACATCATAATGGCGTTTTAAAGCTGATTCGACTAAGTCCCCTAGTTGACCAGAAACAGAAATTAAGCTAGCTAGTAAAGCTGTCATGCCAAATGAAAAATCAGCTGGATAACTAAAATAATAGCCTGTCGAAATAACAAGCGCACAGAAAATTCCTCCTAATGATCCTTCAATCGTTTTATTAGGACTAATATGCGGAGCAAGCTTATTTTTACCGAACTTACGGCCAACTAAATAAGCCCCAACATCTGTTGCCCAAACAATAAATAAGGCCAATAGCAATAGTCTTAACCCTTCAAAACGGATCAACAGAAAGTACTTAAAGCCGTATCCAATGTAAATAGACCCCAGTATTGACATAGCAGCATCATCAAAATTAAATGTGTTTTTCGAAAATACTGTTGAGATTAGTAGCAATAATGCACAAATATAGAATAACATACTTGATGAGTAGGCTGTACCTAATACACCTTGATTTGAAGGAATGATAATTAGTAATAAAGCACTACCAGCTATTAATCCTTCTATGGACAATAAAGATTGTTTTCTCATTCTAAATAATTCAAATAAAGCAATTAAACCTAATAAAGATACAGCTGTTGTTAAAATAACCGAGCCCATATAAACAATTGGTACGAAAACGATTAAAGAAAGTATGGCTGTGATGAGTCTTTGTTTCACTTATTTTTCCTCCTAGCTATTATAATGCACCAAAACGTCTGTGTCTTTTTTGATAAACGCTAACGGCATTTTCTAACGACTGCTCATTGAAATCTGGCCAAAGCTCTTTTGTAAAGTAAAATTCACTATAAGCGTTTTGCCAAAGCAGAAAATTGCTCATTCTCTCTTCTCCACTTGTTCGAATCATAAAGTCGACTTCTTGATAGTCTCCTAATGAAGCTGTCATTAAGTGTGATTCAAAAATGGTTTCATCTATTTCTTCACTATCTAATCTGTTATCTTTCACCATTTTTGCTATTTGTTTAGTCGCTTCAATCATTTCACTGCGACTCCCATAATTTAAGGCAAAGTTAAGTATCATACCTGTATTATTTTTTGTATCTTCAATAGCTTGCATTACTGCTTTTTGTGTATGTGCTGGCAATTGATCTGTAAATCCGATGACTTGAACTTTGATATTTTCTTTAATCAAATCCGGCACAAATGCGTCAAAAAAATCTACTGGTAATTGCATTAAAAAATTCACTTCTGGATCAGGTCTTCGCCAATTTTCAGTTGAAAAAGCATATAGAGTCAAAACTTTGATACCTATTTGGCTAGATCTTTTTGTGATTTTTTTAACTGTATTCATACCTTCTTTGTGTCCGGCAATTCTGGGCAATAATTTTTTTTGAGCCCAACGTCCATTCCCATCCATAATGATTGCAACATGAGCAGGTATCTCGTCTAGTTTATCAAAAGGGTGGATTTCATTTTTTTTTTCTGCTTCTTGTTTCTTTTTTTTAAAAAAATTTATCATTTGAGTTTCTCCAATCCGTTAACTGACTGATACCATTGTATCAAAATCTACTATGAATGCCTATAATAAATAAATATCTTAAGAGATTTCTAGATAGTCAAACAGAAAAAGAAAAACTAGTTATCACTAGTAAGCTTTTAAAATCAAGAAATCGTACTATTATTTTTTTAAAAAAAATAATGGTATACTTTATATAGATAAAAGTAAGGGGATGATTGCTATGAAAAAAATAATTAAACGAATGGTCGTCAGTTTTTTAGTATCTTACGTAGCAGCAAGAGTAACTAATTTCTTTTTAAAAGAAGAAGAGACAGACACAACGACTAAATAAGAACAAAAAGTAAAACACCTCATTGACCTTCAACAAGGTCGATGAGGTGTTTTACTTACTGTCTATAAATTAAACGTCTAACAATTCTTTTTCTTTTTCAGAAGCAATCGCGTCAACATTTTTAATACTTTCATCTGTTAACTTTTGAATATCTTCTTCATAAGAATGAACGTCGTCAGATGTTAATTCTTTATTTTTTTCTGCTTTTTTTAATTCATCAATTGATTCTCGTCTAATATTACGAACAGAGACTTTTGAGTTTTCTGCTTCTTTACCTACTTGTTTAGCTAGCTCTTTACGTCTATCTTCTGTTAATTGAGGAATAACTAAACGAATAACATTGCCGTCATTGTTTGGGTTGATTCCAATATCACTTTGCATAAGAGCTTTTTCGATATCTTTAAGTGCTGTCTTGTCAAATGGTGTTATCATTAGCACCCGTGCTTCTGGAATAGATATCTGTGCAATTTGGTTCAAAGGTGTTGGAGCACCATAATAAATAATTTGGATGCGATCTAACAATGAAGGATTTGCACGTCCTGCTCGAATGCTTCCTAATTCTCTTTGGAAAGCTTGTTCTGCTTTAACCATTTTTTCTTTTGTTTCTTTCAATAATTCTGTACTCATTATTTTTTCCCCCTGACAGTAGTACCAATCGTTTCACCTAAAACAACACGTTTAATGTTTCCAGGTTCGTTAAGATTAAAGACGACTAATGGAATATCGTTATCCATACTTAACGAACTTGCCGTTGTATCCATAACTTGTAGACCTTTATTTATAATGTCTAAATGAGTTAATTCTTCGTATTTAATCGCTGAACTATCTAATTTAGGATCTGCTGAATAAACACCATCAACATTATTTTTCGCCATTAATATCACATCGGCGCCAATCTCAGCTGCACGCAAAGCGGCTGTAGTATCTGTAGAGAAATAAGGATTCCCAGTGCCACCTGCAAATATAACAACACGACCTTTTTCTAAATGTCTTTCTGCTTTACGACGAATGTATGGTTCAGCAATTTGTCGCATTTCGATAGATGTTTGAACTCTCGTTGGCACTCCAACATTTTCTAAACAATCTTGTAATGCTAGAGCATTCATGACCGTTGCTAACATCCCCATGTAATCAGCTTGGGCTCTTTCCATACCCATTTCAGAACCGACTTGTCCACGCCAGATATTACCACCACCAACAACAATCGCGATTTCAATTCCTAATTCTTTTACTTCTTTTATTTCTTTACATATATTGTTGATAACTGGCGGTTGAATACCAAATCCTGTATCTCCAGCTAAGGCTTCTCCACTAACTTTTAAAATAATACGTTTGTATTTCGGTTCAATCATTTTTTTCCCTCCATTGACTCTTACGCACTTCATCAAGTTTACCATATTTTTTCAAAAACTTCATTTATAATCTTTAATACTAACTAAATATATTTTTATTAATAAACGGGCTTTCGCCTATTATGTAAAATAGCGAAATAAGATAAAAAAAGGGAACACATCACGAAATGTGCTCCTTTTTGTCTGTTATTTGTTTACTTGATTCATAACTTCTTCTGCGAAGTTTTCTTCACGTTTCTGGATACCTTCTCCAACTTCAAAACGAACAAATGATTTAACCGTTGCGCCTTTAGAAGCAAGGTATTTGCCAACAGTCATATCTTGATCTTTAACGAAAGGTTGATCTACTAAACAGATTTCAGCTAAATACTTATTCAAGCGTCCAACAATCATTTTCTCAACGATATTAGCAGGTTTGCCTTCATTTAAAGCTTGCTCAGTTAATACTTTAGTTTCATGATCAATTTCTTCTTGAGATACTTGTTCGCGAGAAACATATTTAGGATTGATTGCAGCAATGTGCATAGCAATATCACGTGCTAATTCTTCATCATTTGATCCTTCTATAACAGTCAAAACAGCGATACGGCCACCCATATGTGTATAAGCTCCAAATACGTCTGCATCTGTTTTCTCAACACGTGAAAAACGGCGTAATTCAATCTTCTCTCCGATTTTAGTTGTTCCTGCAAGAATCTCAGTTTCAACTGTTCCGTTACCTGCTTTAAGCGTTTTAGCTTCTTCAACAGTTGCAGGATTGCCTTTTGCAACTGCTTCAGTAACATCCTTAACTAATTTTTGAAATTGCTCATTTTTTGAAACAAAGTCTGTTTCAGAGTTGATTTCAGTAATTGAACCAATATTGCCATCAACATATACTCCTGCTAAACCTTCAGCAGCGATACGGTCAGCTTTTTTAGCTGCTTTAGCCATACCTGTTTCTCTTAAATAATCAACCGCAGCATCGATGTCTCCGTCAACAGCAACTAATGCCTTTTTTGAATCCATCATGCCTACGCCTGTCATATCGCGTAATTCTTTTACTAACTTAGCTGTTACTTGTACCATTATACTATTCCTCCTAGTAATTTTGTTTTACTTCATAAAAAAAGCTGTCTCCGCTAAATTTGAAATGATGCCGCTTCGTGTAAAGTCGCTTCTCACTTCTCCTTTTGCTCGAGACAGCTGGGTATTATTTAATTATTCAGCGTTATTGCCTTCAACAACTTCAACGATTTCTTCAATTGATGCAGTTTCGGCAGCTACAGGTGCTTCAGGTGTAAACGTTTCTTCTACAACTTCGTCTTCTCCTTGATTTCCTTCAATCATAGCGTCAGCCATTTTTGAAGTAATCAATTTAACAGCACGAATTGCGTCATCGTTTGATGGGATAATAACATCAATCTCATCAGGATCACAGTTTGTATCAACCATTGCTACGATAGGAATATTTAATTTATGAGCTTCTTGAATTGCAATACGCTCTTTACGTGGGTCTACAACAAACATAACATCTGGAATTCTAGGCATATCTTGGATTCCGCCTAAGAATTTTTCTAAACGATCACGTTGTTTTAGCAAGATCCCAACTTCTTTTTTAGGAAGGACTTCAAAAGTTCCATCTTCTTCCATTTTATTGATTTCTTTTAGACGTTTAATACGTTTTTGGATTGTATCCCAGTTAGTTAATGTTCCACCTAACCAACGGTGGTTTACGTAGAATTGTCCTGAACGGATTGCTTCTTCTTTAATTGCTTCTTGTGCTTGTTTTTTAGTACCTACGAATAAAGCGATTCCGCCATTTTCAGATACTTCTTTCATGTATGTGTATGCTGCATCAGCTAACTTAACTGTTTTCTGTAAGTCGATAATGTAGATACCGTTTCTTTCTGTAAAGATAAAACGTTTCATTTTTGGGTTCCAACGACGTGTCTGGTGACCAAAGTGTACGCCTGCTTCGAGCAATTGTTTCATTGAGATTACTGCCATGATTTGTTTCCTCCATTGGTTTTATTTTTTCCTCCCCCAAGTTCAACTGTAAGGAGACTTGATTACTCAAGCACCGTCCTTTACATCCGCTGGGGTGTGAAATTAGTTGGTGTTTTAACACCGCTTATTATTATACGATTTATTATTGAATAAATCAAGAGAAATGAATGAAATAGTCCTTTTCTCTTGATTAAGTTAATCACTCTTAAGGTTTAACATATGCTGCACCAGCTAATTGCTGGTCAATTACTTCTAAGATTCCTGAAGGAACAATTTTGATTGCTGGATTTAATTGTTCTTTCTTGATTCTTTGACTTTCCATAGAATGATTGCAGGCAACAAATAAAATAGCTTGTTGCATAAATAATTCTACTTTTTCTACAATTTCTGGATCTAAATACCCTTTTATCGCTGGACCATTAACAACGACTTCTATTTCAAATTGAACGTCTTCTTTTTTTAAGTTCTTTACGTTACTTAATAAAAGCGACCATTTTTCTTGTTCATCAATATGGATAATAACTTTCCTCATAAAACACCTGCCTAATAGTTCCTCTTTTCATTGATTGAGTCTTTAATTTCCAATGCTTAATATTTCGCGAATATCTGCTTCTGTTAATTGAGTTAAAGATTGTTGTTCTTTGCCTTCTGAAGTAATGACTTGATCAAATAGTGCTTTTTTCTCTTGTTGCATAGAATTTATTTTTTCTTCAATTGTTCCTTCTGCAATCAAACGCCAGACTTCAACAACTTTCTTTTGGCCTAAACGATGAGCACGACCAGCTGCTTGTTCTTCCACAGCAGGGTTCCACCATAAATCGTACAAGATAACAGTATCTGCTCCTGTTAAGTTTAATCCCGTTCCACCAGCTTTTAGCGAAATAAGGAATATTTCTTTTTCTCCATCATTAAAACGATTGACCATTTCTAGTCGATCTTTAGGTTTTGTTTGACCGCTTAAGTAGAAAGTATCAATTCCTTCTTCAGCAAGCTCTCTTTCAATGATTGATAACATTGAAGTGAATTGAGAAAAAATTAATACACGTTTTTTGCTTTCTTTTGCTGTTTGCAACAATTCTTTCAATTGCTCTAATTTACCTGATTCTCCTTGATAATCGTCTAAGAATAAACGAGGATCACAACAAATTTGACGCAATCTAGTTAGGCCTGACAATATTTCAATTCTGTTCTTTCTGAAATCATCACCTGACATTTTCTGAACACTCTCTTGTATCCTTTGCAAATAAGCAAGATAGACTGTTTTTTGCTCTTTTGTCATTGAACTATAAAGATTGGTTTCAATTTTATCTGGCAATTCCTTCAAGACGTCTTTTTTAAGTCTTCGTAGTACAAATGGGCGAATCATTTTAGAGACCTGCTCATAAGGCAGTGTTTTAAACTGTTTAACAGACGGGAAAAACCCGGGCATAATCAGTTGGAAAACAGCCCATAACTCTTCTATTTTATTCTCTATCGGTGTTCCACTTAAGGCAAATCTTTTTTTAATATTTAAACCTCTCAATGCTTGAGCTGTTTTTGTATGATAATTTTTCACCATTTGTGACTCATCGAGTACAAGTAAACTAAACTCTTGTTTTTTATAAACATCTGCATCTTGTCTAAAACTTGGATAAGAAGTAATTAAAACTTGATTGCTTTTTGCAGATTGAATGATAGCCATTCTTTCCTCAGCGGTACCTGCTACAACAAAATTCTCAATTGAAGGAGCAAATTTTATTAACTCATGATTCCAGTTATAAATCAGTGAGGCTGGCGCAACAATGAGAAAAGGATTGTTTTCTTTTTTCTCTTGGATTTCAGATAAAATATAGGTAATTACTTGAATTGTTTTCCCTAACCCCATATCATCAGCAAGAATACCCCCAAAGCCATATTTTGAAAGCATCTTAAGCCACTTAAATCCAACTACTTGATAAGGTCTTAAATCAGCATGAAGATTTTTTGGCAAGTCGGCTTCGAATTGATCAGGAAAATTAAGATCTTCTATCAAATTTTGAAATTTTCTGGACAGTTGTTGCTTATTCTTTTCTTCTAAGCCAAATTTTTCGTGTAATTCTAGTCCACGGTAACTAGGCAAACTGATTTTGCCATTTTGGAAACTTTTCGATACACGCAATTCAGTAAGAACATCACTAATTTGTCTGAAGTTTTCTGTTTCTAAATCAATTAATGTTCCGTTTTCTAATTTATGAAACGATTTTTTTTCAATTAAACTTTTAAGCACGCTATCAATTTCTTCAGGCGTAATGCCCCCAATATCAAAACGAATATCTAATAGCGAACCATCATTTTGAACATCGATATTCGTTTCTGGATCAATTTGATCTAAAAACATGCTATCCAATAAATCATCCACATAAACGGTTGCGTCTAGCTCTAAGGTTGGAATTTCTTTAGTAAATAATGCATAAAAATCATCATCTCTCACCATTCTTTTTGCATATGTTTTTTCAGTCCGGTGATAATCGAATTCTTTTAATCGATTCAATACATTCATTTCTTGTTGACTGTCACGAATAATTTGCACGCCAAGATCTGGCAGATGATTTTCTTCACTATTTGTAGATAAAACCATTTGCTTGTAGTTAAATTCAACCGTTGCATGAACTGTATCTTTATCGTATTTAAAATAAATTGTTGTTTTCAATGGTTCTTGGATAAAAGAATTTTTAAGTTCTTCATCAACACTTACTTCACCTATTTTAGTCAGTATCGGCATTACATAAGCTGTAAAATCAGGCATATCTTCAGGTTTAATTTCAATATCATTCCCATCATGACGTTCTAGAAAACTGCTCAAGGGCTTACTAGCTCGCAGTTGTTCTTTAGAAGGCTGGAAAATAACATTAGAAGAAATAAACCATTGATACTCTTCTAAATAAAAATCCACTAAATTCAAGATATCCAGGGTAATTGATTTATTCTTTTGAAATAATTCAAAAGAAATTGGCAACTGATTCTCTATAAAGATGACTTTTTTATATTTGTCCTTCCCATTTATAAATTGGAGGTTGCCACTTTCTTGTAACATCTGCAGCGTTATCTCTGCTAAGACAGGCGTTAAAATTAAATACCTTTTATTATTAGTTAAAAGAACTGGTTCTTTTTGATTACCAACTATTAATTGATTCGAATGAAATTGTTTTTGAAGAAAATTCATAATTTCTTTGTCTTCTTCGGTTAAATGAACTTGTTTAAAATCAATCAGTTGATTGGATTTGAGTTCAAACACACTTTGTGCCACGTAACTTTCAAAAAATGCCGGTAAATCCTTAATAATGTATAATTTTTCTACTCCAATACGAATGCTAAGTGCAAGAACTTCTTTTTTTGTACGAACAAGCGCAGTGCTTAGAGGTTTCATTTCAATTTTATATTCTAGTTCTAATACGCGCTCTTTTCCTGAAGTAGAAAGAGATTCCCTATGTTCATTCAAAAAAATACGTGTGAAAGATTCCGTTAATTCCTGACCCGGACTAGGTGAATCTGTAGCAACTTCTTTAGCATTTTCCTTTGTCATTATACGACTGATTCCTCTATCTCGTAGTTCCAGTTCAACAGCTACGGTATGTTTACAGTAACCATGTTCTTTCCAATACACGCATTCACAGAAATCTTCTTCTTTAGTTGTCCCATCCAGTTCAATTCTGTATCTTTCTTCTCCTATGACTTCGGCATTCCAAACTTTTTTTTCGAAGTTTGAATTAATTGAAAGAACTCGTTTATCAGCAACATATTTTCTTCCTTGATCAATAATTCGTTCTGGAATACTCCATTTCATTCAATGTTCCCCTACTTTCATACGTTTTATCTATTTTCATCTCGAATTTTTCTATCTCTTCATTGTACGTCATTCTCAAACAAAAAGAAAACTATTTCATTTTTAAGATAGAGAATCTTGTCTATTCCAAAAGAAGTTTGATAAAAAAAGAATTTTTTATCAACATTTTCATCCTTTAGCTTCTAAAAAAGCTTGCTAAAAGAGACTATCTCGTACATAATTATATCATTATTACAGTAGAATAGTTTTTTTATTATGAAAGGTTGAGATTGATTGTTTTTTAGAGCATTACGCAATTTTATTAGTTTTTTATTATTAGTTTTAAATGGTAACGCACATTATCAAAATAGAGAAAAATTGCCTACAAAAGGCTCATTTGTATTAGTCGCTCCTCATCGAACTTGGATTGATCCGGTTTATCTCGCGATAGCTGCTAAGCCAAAAGAATTTGCATTTATGGCAAAAAAAGAATTGTTTAAAAACCCTATTTTGTCTTGGGTCATTCGACACGCTAATGCTTTTCCAGTCGATCGCAAAAATCCAGGACCAAGTGCAATAAAAACGCCTGTTAAAATTTTGAAAGAAGGTAAAATGAATTTAGTTATCTTCCCAACTGGTACAAGACATTCTTCAGAATTAAAAGGTGGAGCAGCAACCATTGCAAAATTAAGCGGTGTTCCAATTATACCCGCCGTTTATCAAGGACCATTAACATTCAAAGACCTTTTGAAACGAAAAAGAGTAACCGTTCGTTTTGGAGATCCAATTCTAGTCGATAAAACGACTAGATTAACAAAAGAAAGATTAAAAGAGATTGAAGTAGAAATTCAACAAGCTTTTGACCAGTTGGATCATGAGATTGATCCTTCTTATGAATACAAAATAACCTCATAAATTAAAAAACGGTTCTTCTTATCAAAATAAGAAGAACCGTTTTTTAATTTACTACGCCACTATTTTGAAGGTGATACATTTCATAATAAGAGCCTTTTTGACTAACAAGATCATCATGATTGCCTCGCTCGATAATTTCACCGTGATCCATTACAAGAATCATATTCGCATCACGAATAGTTGAAAGACGATGGGCAATAGCTAATGTCGTTCGTCCTTTTCTCATTTTTTCAAGACCTTCTTGGATTAATGCCTCTGTTTGAGTATCAATATTTGCAGTTGCTTCATCAAGGATTAAGATTTTTGGATCAGTGACAATAGTGCTTGCAAACGAAATTAATTGTTTTTGTCCACTAGAATAACTTGCTCCTCTTTCAATAACTCGTGAATCATATTGATCTGGTAGTTCTTCAATAAAAGAATCCGCTTGAACGAATTGCGCTGCTGCTTCTATTTGTCGATCAGTAATCGATGTGTTTTTCAAACGGATATTGTCTTTAATTGTTCCATAGAATAGGAAAGAATCTTGTAAGACTAATCCCATCTTGCTTCTTAGTTCTTCTATTGGATACTTTTTAATAGAAATATCATCAATTAAAATCTCCCCTTCAAAAAACTCATAAAAACGCATCATAACATTAATAATCGAACTCTTACCGCTCCCAGTATGGCCTACAAGTGCAACTGTTTCTCCAGGATAAGCTACAAAACTGATATTGTTCAAAACGTTGGTTTTTCCATCATAAGAAAAACTAACTCCTTTAAATTCAATTTTACCTTCTTTAATTGTTGCATGACTATCCGTATCTTGTTGAGGGGTTAATTCTTGGTTGTCTAAAATAGTCAAAACTCTATTACTAGAAACAACTCCGTCTTGGAAAATACTCAAACTGTCCATCATTCTTACCATTGGTTTGAAGAAATTTTGTACATATGAAGTAAAAGCATAAATAATACCAACTCCTACTGCTCCATTTAACGCATCGTATCCAAAATATCCTAAAACAACTACTAAAGCTAATGCATCTAGTAAGTTAATAACTGGACCAAGTAAAAGTGCATTAGCTTTAACCATAGCATAACGAGAAGTGAAATAAGATGTATTTGTTTCGTCGAATTCTTTTTGCACTCTTTTTTCTTGGCGAAATTGTTGAACAATACTCATTCCTGAAATTGTCTCAGCTAATTTTGTATTTAATACACTCAGTTTCTCGCGCATACTTCGATAAATAGCTGAACTATATTTTTGGTAATACCAAATAACAATCAATAATATGGGAATAAATAACGTAATCCACAGCGTTAATTGTATATCTAATAAAGCCATTGCTATAAATGAAGCTAGCACACCGAATATTCCTTGCAAAACAGTTAAAAAAACTTCCCAAAATTCTTTAATGGTTTCAGTATCATTTGTCACTCGAGTAACAATAGAACCAGCCGGTGTTTGATCGTAAAATCTCATTCCTAAAGTTTGCAATTTTTCAAAAACTTTATTTCGAATATTTTCAACTGTTTGTTCAGAAGCTAAGTTAAATAAATAGAGATTTAAATACCAAACAATAATTTTGATAATCGTCACACCAAAATACGCTAAGGCAAACAGAGCAATAATCTGAATTGTTGCTCTTTCTGCTGTTAAATAGTCATCTATAAAGATTTGAATAATTCTAGGTAAGACAACATTTGTTACAGAAAGCAATATACCAAAAAATATTCCAATAAAAAATTTCTTTTTAAAAGGAGATCCAAAAGAAAAAATACGCTTGATAATTTTTATTTGCTGTTTAAGTGGTATGGACTGCGACCAATTTGATTTTTGCTCCACTAGTCTGTCCCTCCTTTAGTGTTTCTTTCAAGTTGTTGCTTGTCGTGCATCTCTTTATACCAGCCATTAATCGCTAGTAATTCACTATGGGTGCCTCGTTCTGAAATTTCTCCATTGTCCATAACAATAATCTCATCGGCATGCATAACACTACTAATTCGATGAGCAGCAATAATGGTTGTTTGTTTTGATCTTTCTTTTTTCAAATCAGATAAAATTGATTCTTCTGTTTTAGCATCAACAGCTGAAAGAGCATCATCTAAAATTAATAATTCTGGATTAATAATCAATGCTCTTGCAATTGCCAATCGCTGTTTTTGCCCTCCAGATAAAGACACGCCACGCTCACCAACTAGGGTATCGTATCCATCTTCCATCTGTAGAATATCTTCATGAATAGCCGTCAACTTTGCAACATGTTCAATCATCGACTGGTCGTAGTCCTGACTCGCAAAGCGAATGTTTTCTTTTATTGTTGTTGAAAATAGAAATTGGTCTTGAGGAACATAACCAATATGTTGCAATAAGGCATCTAGTGAATAGTCTCTAATGTCTTGATTTCCGTAAGTTATCTTTCCTTTATAGCGATCATACTCTCTTAAAAGTAGTTTGAAGAGAGTTGTCTTACCTGAACCAGTTTTACCCACTACACCTAGAGTTTGACCTTTTTCCAACTTAAAATGGACATTATTTAACACCATAGTCGTTGTTTTAGGATAACAAAATCGTTCAATACTATAATCAATATCACCTGTGATTGCTGTATCAAGTGCTTGAGAATCTTCAATAATTTTTGTTTCTTCTTTTAAAATTTTTTCGATACGATCGTAACTTGCACTGCCTCGTTCTAAGATGTTAAATAAACGCCCAATAGCAAACATTGGCCAAACAAGCATAGCGATATAGTTAATAAACGTTACAAAATCACCAATAGTAATAATAGTTGTCATAACCATATACCCACCTAGTGTAATTGTTAGAATGTAAGAAACACCAATAATTAGTGTCATAACTGGATCGAAAAGAGAATCAATTTTATATACTTTTCTATTCTCACTAACAACTTGTGCTGTTTTACTTTTAAATTCTTCGCTATTTTCTTCTTCTTGACCAAATGTTTTGATGACTTTCATACCCATAATACTTTCTTGAGTTTTGTCGTTCATATGTGAAAAGGCTGCTTGAGCCTTGCGGAAACGTTCGTGAAGTTTTGAGCCCAATACACGAGAAGCTACTCCCAAAAATGGCAAGGGCAACAAAGCAATCAAAGTTAAACGCCAGTCAACTACTATCATCATAGCAATAATCGTTATACTACCTGTTATAATCGAATCAACAAATGTTAATATCCCGCCGCCCGCAACATTTCGAATAGCATTTAAATCATTTGTAGCATGGGCCATTAAATCTCCAACACGATACTTCTGGAAAAAACTTGCATCCATTGCTGTAAAGTGATCAAATAATCGTTTTCGTAAAATCCTCTCAAGTTTGGCAGAAGTTCCCCATATGTTCATTCGCCATATATATCTAAAGATGTATTGAGTAATCGCTGTGACAAATAGAATAACCAGCCACTTTATTAATGCAGCTTTAGTCAATGTCCCTTGCCTAATCAAATCAATAACTGTCCCTAAAATTTTAGGAGGCAATAATTGTAGAAAAGCAACGAATATTAAAAAACTAACCCCTGTAAGGTAAGCTTTTTTTTCTTGTTTAAAAAACCAACTTAATTTTTTATAAACATCCATTAATTGATTCACCTGCCTTTTTTTAGCGAATAGTAATAAAAAAATGCAAACAGAAAAATCCTGCTCGCATAATTTAACTATAAGAGTAGATTAATGTACTACTTATTTTTTCTTATTTTGTTTTTCTGTTTGAACTTTCATAGAAGCCATCATTTGTCTGATTTTCTTTTCAGACGGTTTTTGGCCCATTTGCATCATTAACATACGCAATGTGTCTTCATTAATAGGTGGGTTTTTTTTGAAATAATCCATCATATATTTTTTTGATAAGAAGAATCCACCAGCTAAACCAGCCACTAACGCAACAACTATTAAGAGAATTGCTAAACCTGTATTCATTTATATTCACTCCTTTCAAACTTTCTCACTGACTAATTGTACTAGAGTTTAGACTAAAAATAAATAGGCAAACGGCTTTCAATAGAAAAACTATGTAAATTGACGAAAAAATCAATTTACATAGTCAAAAATTAAGGGTTTAATTTTATAGAGTAGTGTATTTTTCAACAATATTTTCTACTGTAAATCCGTACTCTTTAATGACTGTATCACCAGGTGCACTCGCACCATATTTATCAATCGCAATCATTGCCCCATCTAATCCTACATAACGTTCCCAGCCGAAACTTGAACCCATCTCAATAGATACACGTTTACGAACAGCCGTTGGTAAAACAGATTCTTTATAAGCAGCATCTTGTTTTTCGAATAAATCAAAACTTGGCATAGAAACAACGGAAACATCTTTTCCAGCTGCTTTAAGAGCTTTTTGTGCGTCCATTGCTAATGCAACTTCAGACCCAGTCGCAATTAAAATCCCCTCTGGAATTTCTCCATCTTGTGGTGAAAGGACATAAGCACCTTTAACAACAGACTCTTTTGCTAATTCGCTTGTTCTTGGTAGAACAGGTAAATTTTGACGAGATAATACTAGCATCGTTGGATGATCTGTTGAAGTCATAGCAATCTTCCATGCAGCAACAACTTCATTTCCATCAGCTGGACGCAAGACAGTCAAGTTATGCATACCGCGTAAGCTTGATAGATGCTCAACAGGTTCGTGGGTTGGTCCGTCTTCTCCGACTGCAACAGAATCATGTGTAAATACATAGGTTACAGGTAAATTAGAAATAGCTGCTAAACGAATGGCTGCTCTCAAATAATCTGTAAAGACAAAGAATGTTCCTACATAAGTTTTTGAACCGCCATGCAGGGCAATTCCATTTGCTGCAGCTGTCATAGCAAATTCACGTACACCGTACCAAATATTTCTTCCTTCATATTGACCAGGTTGGAAGTCTTTTTCACCAGCTACCATTGTGTTATTTGAAGAAGATAAATCTGCAGAACCACCCCAGAAAGCAGGAACCGTCTTAGAAATAGCGTTTAGTACTTGACTGCTCGTTACTCGTGATGCTAAAGCGGAATCTCCTTCTGAAAAACTTGGCAACTCGCTGTCCCAATTTTTTGGAAGTTCATTGTTCATAGCTTGTTCAAATTGCTCAGCTAATTCAGGATAAGCCTTACGGTAATCACTAAATAATGCATTCCACTCTTTTTCTGAATGCGCACCTTTTTTAACCATATCTTTTTCAAAGCGGTCGCTTACTTCTTCTGGGACAAAGAAGTCTTTTCCTTCCCATCCGTAAGCTTTTTTAGCAGCTTCAATGCCTTCAGGGCCAAGTGGAGCACCATGAACTTTATGTGTTCCTTCATTCGGTGCACCAAAACCAATAATTGTTTTTACTTCGATAAGAGTTGGTTTTGTTGTTTCAGCTTTAGCAGCTGAAATTGCAGCACTAATTTCTTCGATATCGTTGCCATCTTTTACTAAGATATGTTGCCAATTATAAGCTTCAAATCGTTGTCCTACATTTTCAGTAAATGCTTTTGATGTTGGTCCATCTAAAGAAATATCATTTGAATCATATAACATAATTAATTTATCTAGTTTTAAATGACCAGCTAAACTAGCAGCTTCAGATGAAACCCCTTCCATTAAATCACCGTCTCCGCACAATGCGTATGTGTAATGGTCGACAATTGCTAAATCTTCTTTATTATACGTTGCTGCTAAATGTGTTTCTGCCATTGCCATTCCTACTGCATTTGCTATTCCTTGGCCTAAGGGGCCTGTTGTTGCTTCTACACCATCTGTGAAGTGTACTTCCGGGTGTCCTGGAGTTTTACTATTCCATTGACGAAAATTTTTCAAATCATCGATTGAAACATCGTAACCCGCAAGGTGCAATAAACTATAAAGCATAATAGAGCCATGTCCTGCAGAAAGAACGAAACGATCACGATCTACCCATTTTGAATTTTTAGGGTTTACTTTCAAATGTTTTGCCCAAAGTGTATAAGCCATTGGTGCTGCTCCCATTGGTAATCCTGGGTGTCCAGAGTTGGCTTTTTGAACTCCATCCATGCTAAGTGTTCTAATCGTATTAATTGCTAATTGGTCTGTATTGTCAAACAATTAAATCATCCTCTCAATTGTGTTACTCTTATTTTACTGTTTTTTAGTGTTCAAATCAACGTCTGAACGTTATTTTAAAAAATTAAGTTTTTTATGGGTTCTTTAAAGTTAACGACCATGTAAACCTTTTTCTTTTTGAATTTGTTTTAGTTTGTCTGGTGTTACATCTGTACCCTTTTCATCAACAACTTTTAATCCTTCAATATGATTACGCATGCCCCCTCTAAAGGCTGCTAAATAGGCTTCTCTTAGCTTCTTTTGTTCTGACTGCTCGGATAGGCTTAGTCCTTCATTTTTAGCTTTTTTTGCTAAAACATTGATTCGCTCTATTCGTTCTTTAGATATCATTTAATTCACCTCATAATTCTTAGTATTTAAATACTATACCAAAAAACTTCATTTTATGCATTAAAATCGGTTTATCTTAGCGAACATTTGTTTGATTCAGTCAATTATTTGTGTTATTCTAGATAAGAAACAATAAAAGAATTGAGGTGTATTTAGTTATGCGCAAAACACCAGAATCAAGACAAATTGAAGTTTTGCAATACATTCATGACCAGGTAAAGTTAAAAGGTTATCCGCCAACGGTTCGTGAAATTGGAACGGCTGTTTCATTGTCTTCTACATCAACTGTACATGGACATTTATCTAGACTTGAAAAGAACGGTTTTATCCAAAGAGATCCTAGTAAGCCACGTGCAATTGAATTAACTTCTACTGGACTAACAAAATTGGGAATTCAATTGGAAAAAATCCCCTTATTGGGAACAGTAGCTGCAGGTGAGCCTATCTTAGCTGTTGAAGAGGCTTCTGATTATTTTCCATTGCCTCCTAATCTAAGACAAGAGAGTGACACATTGTTTATGTTAACTATCCGAGGAGAAAGCATGATCAATGCGGGTATCTTTGACGGTGACGAAGTAATCATTCGCAAACAATCTAGTGCAAATAATGGAGATATTGTTATCGCCCTAACAAGTGAAGACGAAGCTACCTGTAAAAGATTTTACCGTGAAGACAATTATTATCGTCTTCAGCCGGAAAATGATTCAATGAACGATATTTTATTAGACGAAGTTACCATTCTTGGTAAAGTTGTTAGCTTATATCGTAGTCATATTTCTTAACTAGTTTAAAGTTAAAATAGGCTATTATTTTGATAGACAAAACTTATCGTGTAATACGCTAAGTTTTTATTTATAAAAAAAAGATACCGACCTGAAACATTAGACTGACCGTCTAATGTTTCAGGTCGGTATTGCTATAAATAATACTATTTATTTCATTTTTAAACTATTCAAACATACCTTTACTTCCTAGCGTTAATATTCCATTAACGCTAAAATATCATAACCTTCGATTTTATTACGGCCTTTTAACTCACTTAACTCAACTAAGAAAGCTGTTCCAACAACTTCTCCACCTAATTGCTCAATTAATTTAATCGTTGCTGCAATGGTTCCACCTGTAGCTAGTAAGTCATCACAAACAAGCACTTTTTGGCCAGGCTTAATAGCATCTTTGTGAATTTGTAAAATATCATTTCCATACTCTAAACCGTAGCTAACTTCTATCGTTTCACGAGGCAGTTTACCTTTTTTTCGAGCAGGAGCAAAACCTATTCCTAACTCATAAGCTACCGGACACCCTACAATGAATCCTCGAGCTTCAGGTCCTACAATCATATCTACACCTTTATCTTTTGCATATTTCACAATTTCATTTGTCGCAAATCGGTAAGCTTCACCATCAGCCATTAAAGGAGAGATATCACGGAAAATAATTCCCTCTTCTGGAAAATCAGGTACATCAGCTATATAATTTTTTAAATCCATTTCATTTTTCCTCCATTTCAATTCTGTCATTCTTTATTTAACTGACTTTTAATCCAACTTTCAAGTTCTGCAAAGCGGCTGTAGATAAGGGCTTCTTCTGCTGCAAATTTCCCCAGTCGTTTTTGGTAAACTTTTGTCTCTGTTAATTCTATTTTTTTTACATTTGGTACACTATTCATAATACCATCTTGTATTGTAACAAAATCAGCTTCAAAAAACACGTTGATTATAAAAATTACTGTATTTTCCTTTAATTTTAAATGCCCGGATAACAGTTTAATTTTATGCCTAATATCAATATTTTTATGCGTTGCAATATATTTAAAGACTTGTGAAAATTGCGTTCGACTTGGCATTCCTTCTAAATAAACGCTTTCTTGATTAAAGAAACTGACATAAATATTAGACGGCTGGCTATTTTTTAGTAGCTCACTTAATAGATCTAATTGATCGGGGCAATCAACTAAAACCAATTTACTTGATCTCATAGTCAGCTGTTCACTATCTTTTAGGTTTGTTATTAAATAAGAACAAGCATTTTCTGGCACATTTCCTTGGTATTCTTTGTAATTTTTCTCGTTGAAAAAAATATAGTCAGCCATGGGTAATTGCCAGATGCTCGTTGCTATTTTAGTGCTTCTGAGATCAAACAGTTGTGTGCCTTTGACTATCAAATCATCTAACATCAATTGAGGCTTACGCAACCCATTCCACTCATTAATAGTTAATTTACCAATAACAGACACTTGTGCTTGTGCTCCAATATTTTCTGCCAACTCTCCTAAATGAAATCCGATAACATCTAAGGCTGAACTGCCTTCGAATAACTTTAATTTCAAATGAGTTTTTTCACTTCCAATTCTTTTAATTTCTTGAACTTGTACTTGTTCGAAAAGAAAGGTTGGTTTTGGATTATCTGTACCAAATGGGGCCATTTTTTGTAATTCTTCAATCGCTTTTACAGTTACCTCTTCAATATGCAACTTTTCATCAACAAAAAAAGTTTCTTCTAGTTTATCGGTACCTATTTTTTGTTGTAAAAATGCATTTAGCTCCGTTCTCATTGCCGTTATATTTTCAATTGGTAGAGTTAATCCGGCAGCCATTTGATGTCCACCAAATTTTGTTATCAAATAATCGGTATCTTCTAATCCTTTATATAAGTGATAGGCAGCAATGCTTCTACCTGAACCTTTTGCGTATCCTTTTTCTTGATCAATAGTAAGAATAATAGCTGGCTTCCCAGTTTTAGCGACTACTTTACTCGCTACGATTCCTAATACACCTTCATGCCATCCTTTTTTTGCTAAAACATAAATACCTTGATTTGAATCTTCTAAATCAATCATTTTCAAAGCCTCAGCCGTTATTTCAGTTACGATAGCTTGTCTTTCGCTATTTTTTTTATTCACCATTTCTGCTAACTTTACAGCCTCTTCGTCATCAAAAGTTGTTAATAACTCGACAGCTGGAGCAGCATCCCCTAATCGTCCGACAGCATTCAGTCTAGGTGCCAATATAAACCCTATTGTTTCTTCATCTGCTTCATTTTGTTTAATACTAGCAACTTTACATAAAGCCATTAAGCCCATTCTTTGTGATTCTTTTAAAATTACCAAACCCTGTTTTACTAATGCACGATTCTCACCAGTTAAGCTAACTAAATCAGCAACCGTTCCAATCGCTACTAAATCAAGCATTTCTAAAGGTATCTCACCTAGCAGAGCAGTAGCTAATTTGAAGGCTACACCTACACCTGCTAAATCTTTAAAAGGATAGTGTCCTTTTGGATGCTTAGGGTGAATAATGGCATAAGCATCAGGTAATGTACTTTGTAATTCATGGTGATCGGTTACAATGACATCAATTCCTAGTTCATTAGCTCTGGAAATTGCCTCATGTCCGGACACACCATTATCACATGTCAGAATTAATTCCGTTCCTTCTGAAATTAATTTTTCAAAAATGGCTGTATTAGGCCCATAACCATCAGTAAAACGATTAGGAATATAGTAATTAACGTCTCCCCCAATCATCTCAATGGCTTCTTTTAAAACAGCTGTACTCGTAATTCCATATAGTGATAGGTAACCCTTTGGTGCTATCTCCAGGTTTTCCCCCACTCCACACCGTACGTGAGACTTTCACCTCACACGGCGTTCCATCGAATTTATTTTTCCGCTTTTAGAGTTACTCTTTTGAATCAAGCTACAATTCAGTATTACCAGCGAATGTTCTGTACTTGTTCAGTTTATCCATAGAGTTCTGTTTCAATTGCAGTTCTTGCATTAGGCTCTCAATTGTTTTAGAATCTGTAGCATGGATGAGTTTATGAACTTGTTCAGTTACTAAGATTAAATTATCATAGGAATCATTATGACTTTTGAACCGTGGTTCAATATGATGACATCTGATGTTAACTAGGGTTAACATCTCTTGCGATATCTTACATTTGCCTTTTTGGGCTGAGTACAAAGATAAGCGATTGTCATTGTATTCCATGGTTCTTTCCTTTACAGGATTTTCCATGATATACCTCAACATAAATACATTTTCAAATGATAGTTGGTTATGAATCAACTTCCTACCTTCTACCGTGTATTTGTTTACCTTCGTTTTCTTCATCATTGGATTCTTATGCCTTATATACCCGATGGGCAATAAGGGCTGCTTCCTAATGAATCTGATTTGCTCACTTTTCCCATATTCCTTTTTAATAAATGGTGAGGCTATATGCCCCTCCCTTTTAATCCTCTTTGCCAATTTATGACTCTTTAACATTCCTTGCATTCTGTACGACATTAAACCTAAATCAAAAGATATCATTGTTGCAATTCGGAAATACTGATGTATTCCGACAACCGTAGAGTTGTACAATCCGATTTTTCTTACTTCATCGTTTGTACCCTTCGGGTATTTAATTTGCTTTATGATTTCTCTCAAGTTCGATTCCGTTCGGTGGAATGCTTTTTCAGACATGTGGCTTCTAACTATCCACCTATCTCCTTTAGGAATGACTTTCATCTTTAGACCCAGGAACTCAGAGTATTCTAATTTGAGGTTTACAATTCGAGATTTTTCATCACTTATTTCTAAGTGTAACCTCTTTAGGAGCCAACTTTTGCAAGCATGAAATATTTTTACTGCATCTGATTTGTTCCTACAAAATATCTTAAAATCGTCAGCATATCTTACAATAAACATTTCTTTTAACTTGCTTTTCCTCAGCTCTTTATATTGATTTCCTTTATCAATACCCTTACCTTCTTTGGTTCTATCAACTGGCATTGCTGTTTTAGTTTTGACTTTCATCTGTTCCCATTGGCTTGCTATCCACCAATCAAATTCATTCAGCACTATATTACTTAATAACGGAGAAAGAATACCACCCTGTGGTGTACCTTTTTCATTTGTAATCCTTATGCCGTCACTATATTCAACTGGTGCTTTTAGCATTTTGCTTATTATGGTAATTAGATTTTTGTCTCTGATACCCAGTGACCACATTTGTTTTAGGAGTTTACTGTGAGATACATTATCGAAGAATCCCTTAATGTCTATATCAACAACATAATGTAAATGTTGCATCTGCATAAATCTATAGCAATGAGCTATAGCATGCTCTACTGAGCGATTGGGTCTAAATCCATAACTGTGGTTGTAAAATTTAGCTTCACAGATAGGTTCCAGAACTTGAAGAATACTTTGTTGAATGAGTCTATCCCAAATGGTTGGAATGCCTAACGGACGTGTTCTACCATCGGGCTTTGGAATCTCAATTCTTCGAACTGCTTTAGGGTGAAAGTTAGAAAACTTCTTCCTTATGACAGTTAGGTATTCTTGCTCAGACATCTTGTTTATCTCTTTAATCGTTCTCTTATCTACTCCAGGAGTGTTACTACCCTTATTGTTCTTAATGTTTCTGTATGCGAGAAGTAGGTTGTTATCGGTAATGATATATTCCATCAGATGATGAAACGTTTTACCTTCACTGCTTTCTCGATACATAAGGTCTGAAATTTCCTGAGTATCATAATATTCAGCATTTCGTAACTTTTGCACTTTTAAGCTGGTATTATCCTTGTTGTTTATTCGCCTCATAGTCATCGCCTCCCTTCTTCAGGATTTGATTCTATTAGTCTTACTCGAACCTATGAGATTTTCGTAAACTTAGCGAATTAATGAAAAATAAATTCGACTCGAGCCTATCCCTCCACTACTTATTATCATAGCTTCATAGGTACTGTGGCTCTACTTTCACTTGGACTAATTAGCTTATTATTCTCCATCGAGATTTTCGTCTAAACTGCTTCATTTGCTGGTAAAAGCATCCGCATTCCGAGTTTCCCACGTTCCAATTAAATTATCTCCTGCTATATATCTTTAGGCTTCTTCTATAGGCCGTTGCACTTGAATGCCCCCATGAGGCAATATGGTATTTCATAACACCAGATTCTTACTTTACCACATGCAATGAGATTGACTTTTGGCGCAATCCCAACAACGCATTTCTACGTTGCCTACGTATCGACCTGTACATTCGAAGATTCGTCAGTTTCCTGTTAGGAAACATTCTAACCATGGATATTTTATGAGACCCCCAGCCTATGGGAAGCGAAATCCACCTCTGGACTTTTTTCGTGTGATGTTTAATTTTCACTTACGGCTTCTCTCAGCTGTCTTCACCGAGCTTTACACTTTCGAAATTTTACCTTTTCTCAAGCATATCGGAGGATTAGGGATGTCGTTTCAGGGCGTTACCCCCTCATTCCAACATTCATTTAATCAGTTCTCCAGTCCTGATATTACTTCAGTCCTGTGTGTAAGTTTTTCGCTTACAAACGTGTCGCACCTGCATCGTAATCACCGTAAACAGTAATCAACTCATTCTTTTCAATGGCTTCCATCACACGAGAAACAGCCTTATCCATATCCTTAAAAAGAAAAGGATCATGGATCCATGTAGCATCTGGACTCATAAAATTTTGGACTTTTTCTACAGTATTTAATCCTCTTTGTAGACAAAGTGATACAAAGAGTGGTGTATAGCTAGTCTCAAGTTCTTTTTTTTCTTCTTCATCAATACTATCGAATGGTGTTTTTTTTACTTTCCACTTATCTTCTGACGTTAACAAATTGTTTCACTCCCAACTTCAATAGTATACCAAAAATCACTAAAAAAAGGATAACCAACGAAAAAACTTTCCTAGTTTTTATAGGAAAGTTTTTTCGTTGGTTGTCTTTAAGAGTCTGTAATAATAATTCCAATTCCAATTAGACCAGGACCGGTATGAACACCTAAAGCTGGACTAACCTCACCTTCAAAAATAGCTCCAGCTAATGGCAACTTTTCTTTAAGGACTGCACGAATCTCTTCTACTTGTGCTAAAGCCGTTTTACCACCATAAGCAATAGCTAAATTATAGTTTTTAGCGTTTCCAGCAAAATCAACGGCTAAATCAATTGCTTTTTGAACACTTTTTTTATTGCCTCTTATTTTTGCAACAGTATCGTAAACGCCATCTTCATTACAAGTAATAACAGGTTTTAAATTAAGAATATTTCCTAAAATAGACGCTACTAAGCCAATCCGTCCACCTTTTTGCAAATACTCAAGAGTTGGAACATGGAAAAATATTTTTGATTTGGCAACATCTTCTTCTAATTTTGATTTAATTGTATCCCAGTCCAAGCCGGCCTCAACATACTTATACGCTTGAACGGCGATTAAACCACTACCGATACCAATATTTTTTGAATCTATTGTTAAAATATCCATATCAGAAAAATTTTCAGATACGACTCTCACCATATTATTTGTCCCGCTTAACCCACTTGAAATAGTCACACAGATTACTTTTTTAAATCCCTCATCTTGTATTTTTTTAAAAATTTCTGAAATTACTTCACCACTAGGAAGAGAAGTTGTAGGAATTTCATCTTGTAGACGATCATAAACATCTTGAGCAGTAATATCTACATTATCAATAAATTCTTTTTCTTTATAAATAATCTTAAGTGGGATTACATTCATATTCCCTAATTCCACATATTCTTCAGGAACGTTAGAGCCTGAGTCAACTAGGTAGGCAACTTTTTCTTTAGTCATTTTTATTTTCCCTCACTATTCTTTTTCTTTTTATTTTTTTCTATTTGAGATTTATCGGTTTTATTTTTTTTAACTAAGGCTAAAACTTTTTGAGTTGTAATTTTTGACGCTACTGCTATACACGAAGTACGAACAACTAGAATTTCTATTTCCGTATTATTAGGTAATAAAGGCAGAGGGTGGTTTTTATCAAGTTCTATATGTGAAGCAATAGCACTCAAAGCATCTTCTTGTTCGGTACAAAATAAATCATAAGCCTCTCTAATACCACTTACTGAAGCTTGATAAAGAATGCCTTCTTTCACTTCTGATATCGTTAAAACTTGTTTTAATACAGATATGGCAATAAGGTAAGCAAGGTGTTTTTTATTGTATCTTTTCTTTACTGGAGCAGGTATTAAATCTAGCTTAACATAATTATTTACCATAGAAGCAGTGATGACTTTACTCTGCTTATCTTCTTTAAATACGTAAAGGTAGTTATCTATTAAATTTAAAACCTGATCCATATACAAATCAAAATCTGGTAACTCTTCCCAACGCGGAAAATGAAATTCTGCTATCTCTTTTGTCCAATCAAAAAGTTCTTTTTCTAAATCATTCAATTTCTCACCTATTTTCTTTAACTGATATTAAAAATATTTTACCATATATATCGTAACTAGACAAACTAGTTGCAACAACTAGGTAGGTGAGAAATTTAGTATCAGATTTGACTTAACTGTCTGAATTATCTCTATGTAAACAATAAAATAGCTTGATTTCATAAAAAGATAGAATTCTTCCTAAAAAAGAGGCTACGTGAATCTCTATTCACGGCGCCTCAAAATAGCTAATTAACTGTTTCATCTTAAAATATAAATTAAACTCATCTTTCATCCAAGATAGAATCTACATTTTTACTCTGAGTCATTCGATCAATTAATTCTTTTTCTAAGCTATTAATTTTATTTGTCTTATTTAGTAGCTCTTCTTCTTTTTGAGAAAGTTCTTGTTCGTACTCTATTCTTTGTTGTTCTAGCTCTTTTTGTTTTATTTCATCTGCTTTTGACAAGTCAGTTTCATACTGTTTCATCTGTTTTTTTGTTTTAAAAGCTGTACTTGTAGCAATCAATACGGTAACAAGCGCTCCAATAAAAAGAGAACCCAAAATAATCATAATTAATGGCCAGGAAACCAATGCAAATCCAAAATTAACCGGCACAACATCGACATTCATCACTGCAAATAACGAAATTAATAGAATAAGAATAATCGCTAAAATAGTAGCCCACTGCTTTTTCATCATTCAACCCTCTCTCTTTTAAAGTATTTTTTAAGACTTATTGTATTATTTTAGCATAATAACGTAATAGGCCCTAATCATATACTTTTATTTACTATCAAATAATTTTACAGCAAGATAGTCGCCCGTTTTTGGAAATAGCGTGTAAAATTTGCTTGCGAGTTCGAGTGCATAGGGCAAGTTTAATTCTCTTTTTTGCGTTCCAACAAGTCCTATAATTCGGTCAGCAACTGATTCTGTCTTTAAGACTAATTTACCAACTTTTTCTAAATAATTCCCACTCTTATCAGCAATATCAAAAAAGTTTGTATCAATTGGTCCAGGATTCACTGTTGTTACGACTATGTTTAGTGGTTTTAATTCTAAGCGTAACGCATTAGAATAGCCTATTACAGCAAATTTTGTTGCGGAGTAAATACTTGATTTAGATGTAGCCATTTTTCCTGCTTGTGAAGCGATATTAATAATGTGTCCATCTTTCTTCTCAGCCATCTGGATAGCCACTAATTGTGTTACATACATTAAACCTAAAACGTTTACTCTAAACATATTTTCTGCAATTGACATATCTACCGTTATGGCTTCTTCGAAATAACCAAAGCCTGCATTATTAATTAAAACATCAATGTTTCCAACTTCTTCATAAACTTGTTCGATTACCTTTTGAATTTCATCTGGATTTGAAACATCTAAACGATAAGCATAGGCTGGCTTATTTGATAGCATAGAACATTTTTTTCTAACGGCTTCTAAAAGGTCCAATCTACGAGCTGTTACAACAACTATCGCTCCTTTTCTTGCAGCTTGATAAGCAACTTCTTCTCCTAATCCAGCAGATCCTCCAGTAATAAAGACTAGTTTATTTTCTAATTGAGTTGTATTTTTTATCATTTTTCTTGCTCCTTTTCATACATTATTTAACTAATGGTATATCAAATTCTTCAAAATCTCGTGCAACAGAAGTTTGTTTGAAATAGTGCTGGGCTTCTTTTTCAAGAGCTGTAACATCTTTGCCTAGATAACGTGCACTAATATGCGTTAAGAAAAGTTTTTTAACGTTAGCAGCTTTAGCCACAAGAGCTGCATCAATAGTAGTGGAATGATTGTAATCTCGTGCCATTTTTTGATCACAGCCCTCAAATGTACTTTCATGGATAAGAACGTCAGCATCTTTTGCTAGGAGAATACTATTATGCGTTTTTTTCGTATCTCCCAGTATCGTAACAATTCGACCTTTTTGTGTCTCGCCGATAAAATCAAGACCGTTGAAGGTACGTCCATCTTGTAGTACTATTGTTTCACCATTTTTTAATTTCCCATATAATGGACCGAATGGTATGCCTAAATCTTTAAGTTTTTCTACTTGTAAACTGCCTTGGTGATTTGATTCTTCAATGCGGTAACCAAAAGACTCTATCCCATGCTCTAAAGGCAAACAGCTCACTTTAAATTGAGTATCTTCAAAAACAACGCCGGATTCTTCAATTTCATAAAATTTTAGTTGAAACTTTAAATGTGTTCCCGATACTCTGAGGCTGGTTAAAAGAAAATTTTTAATTCCCTTAGGACCATAGATTGTAACAGGGCCTTCCCCACCTTGAAATGAACGGCTACTAATCAAACCTGGTAATCCAAATATATGATCCCCATGAAGATGAGTAATAAATATTTTATCAATCTTTCTTGGTTTTAAAGTTGTATGCAAGATTTGCTGTTGGGTCGCTTCGCCACAATCAAATAGCCAAACACTATTTCGTTCTGCTAATAATTTTAAAGCAATGCTAGTAACGTTGCGACTTTTGGCTGGAACACCTGCACCGGTTCCTAAAAACAATATTTCCATTTCTACACAATCCTAACCATTTAGTATTTATAAGAATCTTATTTATGTATCTTCTTTATCCTATTTTAACAAACTTATTATTATTTAGCGATATTTAAAAGAGATAAAAAAAGTAAACCAATTGACAAGCAACTGGAATACTTTTTTAATTTTTTCTTTATTCAACAAATTCAAATTCATATTTCATAATACGAACGATATTGCCATCAACAGCTCCGCGTTCACGTAAGTCTTCATCAATTCCCATTGCTCTTAATTGACGAGCAAAACGGCGTACTGATTCTTCGTGTTCAAAGTTAGTCATCTTGAATAATTTTTCTAATTTATCACCAGAAAGTATCCATGAAGCATCTGCATCTCGATTAATTTCATATCCTTTTTCTTCAGGAGTATGCTTATATAGCACTGTTTCTTCTTCTTGATCCAATACCTCTAACAAGAATTCAGAAGTTACGTCTAATATATCTACAGTCGCATTCAGCAAGTTAGACATACCTTTGTGCGTAATAGCAGAAATCGGAAATACTGGAATATCATCTTCGTACTCGTCTTCTTTTAATAGTCGTAACTGTTCTTTAAACTCTACTAATTTTTCTTCTGCACCTGGCACATCCATTTTATTAGCTACAATAATTTGAGGACGTTCCATTAATCGTAAATCATAACTTTCTAATTCATTATTAATAGTCACATAATCATCATAAGGTTCTCTGCCTTCGCTACCACTCATGTCAATAACATGTAAAATAACGCGAGTTCTTTCGATATGACGTAAAAATTGAATACCTAAGCCAATCCCTTGTGAAGCTCCTTCAATTAGCCCAGGTAAATCAGCCATAACGAAACTTTTCCCATTTTCCATTTTGATCATTCCTAAATTAGGAACCAAAGTTGTAAAATGGTAGGCACCAATCTTGGGACGTGCTGAAGAAACAATTGACAGTAAAGTTGATTTTCCTACTGAAGGGAAGCCTACTAAACCTACATCTGCAAGAACTTTCAATTCAAGTTCTAAATTGCGTTCTTCACCAGGTTCACCATTTTCTGCAACTTCTGGTGCTGGGTTTCTTGGTGTAGCAAAACGTTTGTTTCCTCTTCCACCACGTCCACCTTTTGCAACAATTAATTGCTGCCCTTCATGAATTAAATCACCCATGACGATTCCTGTATCAACATCACGCACAATGGTTCCAGGTGGGACTTTAATCAAGCTATCCCCAGCACCCCTACCATGCATGCTTTTGCTCATTCCGTTTTCACCATCTTCAGCTTTATAATGGCGATTAAAACGAAAATCCATTAATGTACGTAAACCCTCATCAACGATAAAAATTAAACTACCGCCGTGTCCACCATCACCACCTGCAGGACCACCATCAGGAACATATTTTTCGCGTCTGAAAGCCACCATTCCGTTACCGCCATTTCCGGCTTTTACACTAATTGTTACTTGATCTAAAAACATTGACATTTTTAATTTCCTCCTCATTTTTTTTGAGTTTATGAGAGATTTCTTTGATTTTATCTTTTGGGTTACTCTTTAGATGTACCGATAATCCTTGTTGTTACATTTGTTCCAAGATGTAATCAAGTTTGTTCTTCATCACGTATCCTCTAAAAAAATGAAGTATTGTGAGTATACCCCATTCTAATCCACTATCTATTGTACGTGTATTTTATCTTTTTGTCTATTTAAACCTAAAAATAGAATAGATAATAATTAAATTTTTTAAGTATTAGATAGGTATAAGATAAAAAAATGTTTAAAAAGTATCATAGAACTCATTTTTTGATTATAAATTAGATTTTCTACACATAAAAAACTAATTTCATTTTAATTGTATGATTATTTGACTATCTATCGTATAATAATAGAGAGAAAATTAAAGGATGTGTAACGTGAAATTTAATAAATTAATAATTGGAGGTTTATTACTTATAGTAGCAGTCGCAATGATTATTTACGGCTTATTTTATATTATTCCTAATAAACCAAATACTGATAATCAAAAAGAAAGTGACGTTATTGAAGCTGATTATTTCCCTCAGTTATCAAATAATCTAGGAGAAAACGAAATAGGAGCTGAAATCGTTACCTCTATGGGAACTATTTCAATCAAATTATTTCCAGAATTTGCACCTAAAGCTGTAGAAAATTTTGTAGGGCTAAGTGAAAAAAACTATTACGATAAGACTATTTTTCATCGTGTTATTCAAGATTTCATGATCCAAGGTGGCGATCCTGATGGAACGGGTCTGGGTGGTGAAAGTCTATGGGGCGAACCATTCGAAGTAGAAACTTCAGATCATCTTTACCATACTAGAGGGGCCTTATCTATGGCTAAAACAAATGCGCCGATATCAATAGGAAGCCAATTCTTTATTGTCCAAAATCAGCAAGATATGTCTCATTCTGTTTCTGAAACAACTCCAAACGAAATTGTAAAAACGTATAAAAATGGTGGGTATCCCTCTCTTGACGGTTCCTATACCGTTTTTGGTCAAGTAATTGAAGGAATGGATATTGTTGATAGTATTGCAGCTTCGGAAACAACTGATAATGATTTACCATTAACTCCGATTACAATTGAAACTGTTACTATAAGCAAATAAAACGAAGACAAGGTCATGCCTTGTCTTCGTTTTTTTATATCTTCTAAAATAAAATCAATAGCAATAGACAAAGGAAGATAATTCCTAATACTATACCCAAATTTTTCCATCTAGCCATATTAACTATTAGTCCAATTCCGAACCGTTTTTCTACCCAAATTAACGAGTCATCCGGATTATAATAAAATAAGCCTAACTTCCAATAGTTGCCATCCTCGCAATAATTTATTTCTAACTGTTGCTCATCTTTTGAGTTGTCTCTACTCCCACTTTGACCATATTTTATAGATAAAATAAGCGCATATATTAAAATAACTAGCACATAAAGAATGACTCCGTAAACAAACCGGTTATCTCTTTTTTTGAAAAAAATGACAGAGATAAACTGACTATTACTCAATAAGAGTTGTGTAGCAATTTAAATAATCAAGTTAATTTTGACAAATCTTGACGATAAATTTGACTCTTAAACCTAGGTTGAGCTAAGTATCTAGGTTCAAATGATTGTTTTGTATGAATAATTGAAGAATTAGATACATAAAAAATGAGTGCTACTATTATTTGAAATCCACTCATTAAAAAATAGTTGAAATTGATTTATCTACAAATCTATCTGCGGTTAAGTTCGTCCCTCAATGAATAGGAAAAGATTTAGGGGTTTTTTCGTAGTTCAACCAAGTGATTAATCCTGTTGCAGCTATAATTGATCCATTACTAGATAATAAAATAAGATTAGGAATCCCAATTTTTTTAGTTCGATAATCTAAATCGATTGTGATTTGCTTTTCAGTTTCTTTCTGCTTAACCTCTTCAATAAGTTGCGATTTAAATTTTTAACTGCCTTTTAATGACTAGATAAAATAATAAGCTAATAAAATCAATGAAACTAATTGCCACTAGTACATACATAACTAAAAATCGCTCCATTTGAACGATAGATTCATTTTTTATTAAAGTAAAAATAAGAATGCTGTAGTCATTCCATTAAAGATAGCAAGTAAAAAATAAGTTGTTTTCCACCTCTCCAACTTAAGATAAGTTTTATCATTATCTAGAAAAATTATTCCAAATTCTAATCCTTGTCTTCCGAAATAAGGCAATAAGCCCATAATCAGACTCATCATCAACAGTAACATTAGAATAAAACTAACAGATAAACTCGTTTTACATTCCTTTCTTGTAACTAATCAGGATTTGCCTCTTTTAGATTCAGCCATTTCAATGCAATCAAATTCCTTCATTTTAAATACTCTTTTTTATTTAAAAATAGTCTTTCAAATTCTGGCTGTCTACATACTTTATTTATAGCATGCATCGTTGTACCTATTTCCTTTACTAAATGACGGCTGCTGAATAAAGCTAAGTCATAATCCCTTAATTGTTCTACCTAATTTCGGTTGAATCCAAACGGGAGAATTGCTTTCTGGTCTAATACGAACAAGTACTAAATCATTCTTTTCTATTGCTGTCTATTGCTAGATAAAGAGGATAACAGCGACTCTTTTCTAATTATTTTACATTTAAATGAAAACGATTACTCTTTATGGTTGCTTTTGAACGTTTTTGATGGTATTGTTTTCTTGAAAGGAGATTAGCTATGCTAACTGAAGAACGTCATTCTTATATTCTTATTCAACTAAAAAAATATGGACTTGTGAAATCACAAGAGCTAATGCAGTATTTAAACTGTTCTGAGTCAACTATTCGTAGAGATTTAGCACAATTAGAAGAGATTGGTGAGCTTTCTAGAATTCACGGTGGTGCTAAAAAAAATTATCATGTAGATGAAGAATTATCTATATTGGAAAAATCATCCATAAACGTTCAAGAAAAAAAAGAAATTGCTAAACTTGCTGCTCTTTTCATTAAAGAAAACGATACAATTTTCTTAGATGCTGGGACAACTACTCTCTATCTAATTCCCTATCTAAAAAATAAAAATATTCAAGTTGTCACAAACGGAATTCAACATGCTGTATTATTAGCTGATCAACAAACAAAAACTATTTTACTTGGTGGAAGTATTAAACTAAAAACAAAAGCTATTATCGGAACCACAACAATCAGTCAGCTAGAAAATTATCGTTTTACTACATGTTTTTTAGGTATTAACGGTGTTGATAGTGAATTTGGCTATACGACACCTGATAGTGAAGAAGCCGCAGTAAAAAAACAAGCTCATTTGAACAGTTCAAAAACATTTATATTAGCTGATAAAACAAAGTTTAATAAAGTCAGTTTTGCTAAAGTTATTGAACTAGAGGATGCTATCATTTTAACTCAACAGTTAGATCCAATTTTATATAAAAATTATTTTAGTCAGACAACTATAAAGGAGGCTACAAAATGATTTATACTGTTACACTCAACCCCTCCATTGATTACATTGCTGAAGTTTCTAGTTTTAAATTAGGCTCTTTAAATCGTATGACTCGTGATCTTAAGTTACCTGGTGGAAAAGGAATAAACGTTTCTAGGGTACTGAAACAATTAGGACACCACTCAGTCGCTTTAGGGTTTCTAGGTGGATTTACAGGCGAATTCATTCAAAATTGGCTCATAAAAGAAAAAGTGGAAACGCATTTTACAGATATAAAAGAAGATACGAGAATTAACGTCAAATTAAAATCGAATCAGGAAACTGAAATAAATGCTATTGGACCTGTCATTTCTACAAATGAAGCGGCTAATTTTTTAAAAGAAATCGAAAAAATCTCTTCTACTGATGTCGTTATTCTCTCAGGAAATCAACCTGATTCATTACCAAAAAATTTTTATAACAGCGTTATATTAGCTATCAAATCTACTGGTGCTGCATTTGTTATGGATACAACTGGCCAGACTTTGTTAGATTCTCTAGCTTTTTCTCCTATACTAGTTAAACCAAATCACCACGAGTTAGCTGAAATGTTTAACGTTTCATTTCAGTCAGTTGAAGAAATGATTCCTTATGGAAAAAAATTGATTGAATTAGGTGCGACTTATGCCCTTATCTCAATGGCTGGTGATGGCGCCTTATTCTTTTCAGCTAATGAAGTTTATCAATCTAATGTTCCAAAGGGCATAGTGAAAAATTCAGTCGGTGCTGGTGACTCAATGGTTGCTGGATTTATCGGTACATTATTAAAAGAAAAAGATCCACTAATGGCTTTTAAAACAAGCGTAGCCACTGGTAGTGCAACTGCTTTTTCAGATGATTTAGCCAAGAAAGATGAAGTTGAAGAATTAATTTCTCAAGTCTCTATTCGTTTAATTGATACAATCTAATTAGGAGGAACTCAAATGAAAATAACTGATTTATTACTCAAGAATGTCATGATTATGGATTTGAAATCTACAAGAAAAGAAGCAGCCATTGATGAAATGATCGCTAGCCTAGCTTCCCAAAATCGTATTAGCGATACAGCTTTATTTAAACAGGGAATTATGAATCGAGAAGCACAAACATCTACGGGTCTTGGTGACGGAATTGCCATGCCACATGCTAAAAATGCTGCTGTTAATGAAGCTACAGTCCTTTTTGCTAAAAGTTCAAATGGAGTGAACTATGAGGCCTTAGATGGTCAACCTACCCATTTATTTTTTATGATTGCTGCTCCAGAAGGTGCAAATGACACTCATTTACAGGCTCTAGCAAGCTTAGCTAGACTATTGGTTAATCCAGAATTTGTTTCATCATTAGGAAATGCGACTACACCTGAAGAAGTCCATTCTTTATTTGAACAAGCTGAAAAAGAGCGACTTGAAAAAGAGTCCGAAGAACAAAGAAATCAAGAAACCCTAAAAAAAGATACTTCGCGCCCATTCGTTATTGCAGTCACTGCTTGTCCTACTGGTATCGCTCATACTTACATGGCAGAAGATGCGTTGAAGAAAAAAGCTGCTGAAATGAATGTTGATATCAAAGTTGAAACAAACGGGACTGAAGGTGTTAAAAATCGCTTATCAGCAAGTGACATTGAAAGAGCTGCTGGTGTTATTATAGCAGCAGATAAAAATGTTGAAATGAATCGTTTTGACGGAAAACACTTATTGCAACGTCCTGTGAGCGATGGTATCCGTAAACCTGCAGAACTAATTGAAAAAGCAATGAATAAACAAGCTCCTATCTACCATGCTAGTGATAGTGGCAACTCAAATAGAGAAGACAATGAAGGTGGATCTGTTTTAAGCAAAGTATATAAAGACTTAATGAACGGTATCTCTCATATGCTTCCATTTGTAGTTGGTGGCGGAATTTTGTTAGCTTTATCCTTCTTAGTTGAACCCTATTTTGGTGATAAGAGTGAAATTTTCATTTTCCTCAATTCATTAGGTGGTAATGCCTTTAGATTCTTGATTCCAATTCTAGCTGGTTATATTGCGATGAGTATCGGTGATAGACCTGGTCTTATGCCTGGTATGGTTGGTGGTTTTATGGCCGTAGAGAGCAATGCTGGTTTCTTGGGCGGATTAGCTGCAGGATTCATTGCCGGTTATTCTATCCTTCTATTAAGAAGAGTACTAAAAGGAATACCTAAATCTTTAGAGGGTTTAAAATCAATCTTACTTTACCCTGTTCTTTCTTTATTAATCATTGGTTTCTTAATGTACTTTATTGTTGATCCTGTCTTCTCTACTATCAATACAGCTATGATTAACTTCTTAGAAAACTTAGGAACTGGAAATGCTGTTTTATTAGGTGCTTTATTAGGTGGAATGATGGCTATCGATATGGGTGGACCGTTTAATAAAGCTGCATATACCTTCTCAATTGGTATTTTCACAGATACAGGCGACGGTAGTCTAATGGCCGCTGTAATGGCTGGTGGAATGATTCCTCCTCTAGCTATCGCTTTAGCAAGTACTCTTTTCAAAAACAAATTCACAGCAGATGAAAGAAAATCTGGACTAACAAATTATATTTTAGGCCTTTCATTTATCACTGAAGGTGCCATACCTTTTGCTGCAGCGGATCCTTTGAGAGTCATTACCTCATCTGTTGTAGGAGCTGCAATTGCTGGTGGACTAACTCAGTTTTGGAATATTTCTATTCCTGCCCCACACGGAGGTATTTTTGCTATTGGTCTTTCTAATCATGCCTTATTGTTCTTAGTAACACTAGCTATTGGAATGGTTATCTCCGCATTAATTTTAGGTTTTTGGAAAAAAACAGTCACTGAAGAATTAAACTAATAGCATAAATAAAAACCCGTATTCGTTTCTTCCCTTTGCCATCTACATAAGCAAAAGAGAAACAAATACGGGTTTTCTATTGTTTTGGCTAAACGAACTAACTTTAATCACTCATTAAAGAACTTTAGCTAAGAAATTTTTTGTTCGTTGGTGCTGAGGGCACTCAAACAGCTGCTCTGGTGTTCCTTCTTCAACAATGTAACCGGCATCCATAAAAATAACGCGATCTGCGACTTCCTTAGCAAAGCCCATTTCATGGGTAACAATAACCATTGTCATACCTGTTTCAGCTAAATCTTGAATAACCTTCAAAACTTCTCCAACCATTTCTGGATCTAACGCAGATGTTGGTTCATCAAAAAGCATCACTTTAGGATTCATTGCTAAGGATCTAGCAATAGCAACTCGTTGTTGCTGCCCGCCTGATAAGCTGGCAGGGAATGAGTGTTCTTTATCCAAAAGACCTACTTGTTCTAATAATTTTTCTGCCTGTTTTTGGGCTTCTTTTTCATCTAGTCCAACAACTTTAATGGGCGCAATTTTTAAATTCTCTATTACAGACAGATTAGGAAATAAGTTAAAACTCTGGAAAACCATTCCCATTTTCTCTCTTAACTTATTTACTTTATTTTCAGTCAGTTGTGTTAAAACAGTTTGCTCAAAAATAATTTCACCACTAGTAGGCACTTCCAATAAATTCAAACACCTTAATAAGGTGCTTTTACCAGATCCCGAAGGTCCAATAATAACGACTACTTCATTTTTTTTAACTTCTCCACTAATATCAATTAATACTTCATTTTTTCCAAAACTCTTCTTTAAGTGCTTAAATTTGATCATGATTCATCTTCCTTTCATAATAATTCAATAGTTTAGTTAAACTAAACGTTAACATAAAATAGATGACCATAGTAACGGCTAAAGGAGCGATACCTCTATAAGAAAGTGACGTCACAATCTTTGTTTGGAAAATTAAGTCACTCACTCCGATAATCGACACAATTGAACTTTCCTTGATAACAGTAATAAATTCATTACCCAAAGCTGGCCAAATATTTTTCAATGCTTGTGGAAAAATAATATAGCGCATAGCAGTCTGTTTGCTCATACCTAAACTTCTTGCTGCTTCAGTTTGTCCCTTATCAACAGAATTTAGTCCTGAACGAATAATTTCACATATATAAGCTCCACTATTTAAAGAGACAGCTATAATACCTGAAGCAAGTGCTGGGATATTGATTAGATAGCCTACTGCAAAGTAAATGAACATGATTTGAATCATCATCGGCGTTCCTCTAACAAACTCTACATAAGCAATTGCTGGAATACGAACGATTTTTCTTTCTGACATTCTCATTAAAGATAAAATGATTCCTAAGATACTTCCAAAAAATACACTAACAACAGAAATTAAGATTGTATAACCTGTTCCTTTAGCAAAATAACTCCAATAATTAAACATTGTTTTTGTTTGTTCTTGTGACCCTTGGCTTTCTTTTAATAATTGTCCAGCTTCTTTAAGGTAATCTTCAGTTAAATTATTCTCGTTTATTGTTGAAATAGATTGATTGATTGCTCCAACAAGATTACTCGATCCTTTCTTTACAGCCACTGCTGCACCCTGTTCATCTTCTTCTAATATAAAACCTCCATCAAATGTAGCTAAATCTTTATCATTTGCTACGTATGCCATTGCACTAGGTTTTTCCATAATAATTGCTTCTATTTTATTTGTTTTTAAAGCTAAAATTAAATCAGTTATTTTGGATAAACTCATAATAGAAGATTCTGGCATTTGATCTTTTGCTAGTGATTCTTGAATTGAGCCTGTTTGTACACCAATCTTTTTAGCATTCAAATCTCCTTTAGATGTATAGATTTCATTATCTGAAGGACGGACTACAATATTTTGTCCACCTATGTAATAAACATCTGAAAAATCCACACTTTCTCATCTCTCATTTGTTGCACTCATCCCTGCTACTATTATATCTACTTTTCCAACTTCCAAAGCTGGCAGTAAACTATCAAATCCAATATCTTGGACCTCTAACTCAACACCTAAATCCTCCGCAATTTTTTCTGCGATAGAAATATCCATACCAACAATATTATCTTTTCCATCAATTGTTGCATGAAATTCGTATGGCGGAAAATCTGCACTTGTTCCTACAACTAATGTACCTTTTGACTTGATATTTTCTACTGATTCATCTGCTGCTAAAACAGGTAAAGAGGTCGAAAATATACTTGTTAAAAAAATAGTAAAAATGATAGCTAGTATTCTTTTTTTCATCATTGTTTCCTCCTGTATTTTAAAGTCTTATGTAGTTTAACAGAAAGAGAATATTTATACAATATTATTTTGTTTTAATCATTAAATTACGCTAATTCTCCTTATTTATACATTAATTATTGAATAAAAACGTTTTATATTACTAAGTTAATCATTCAATAGAAACGTTTTTTTACTCACTAGTAAACTGAAATAGTAGCATTTTACTAGCAATAGAGTTAAACTGAATTAAGTTATAAAATAGGAGGTATCCTTTAATGGGACAATTTTTTAAAGCTGATACAAGTATTGACGAACTATTTTCAAAATTTGCTCTTGATCCTGAAGAATCATTTAACACAAAGGAAAAGAGTGATAAGGAAGTAGATAAAAATAAAGAAAATTCCGATAAAAAAAATAAATAAAACAACTCTCTTCGATATACGAAGAGAGTTGTTTTATTTTAGTCTATTCTTTTTCTACTTTGTTCTTCTGAAAAACCATTTGGGTAACGCTTTGCTAATTTTTCAATATTTTGAATAGCAACTGTTTCAAAAGGTATATCTGCCCACTCTGCAATTTGAGATAAATACCAAAGAACGTCTCCCATTTCTTTCACTAATTCTTTTTTATCTAAATCATGTCCATGGAACGTATATTTTTTAATCAAATCTACTAACTCCCCAGATTCACTGGCCACTCCTAATGCACA
Source organism: Carnobacterium sp. TMP28 (assembly GCF_047553015.1). Taxonomy (GTDB): domain Bacteria; phylum Bacillota; class Bacilli; order Lactobacillales; family Carnobacteriaceae; genus Carnobacterium_A. The sequence goes on along the minus strand of NZ_CP180212.1, from coordinate 978,981 downwards.
ATTAGTCAATACTTGTTCATTTCCATACAAAGTGCGACTTGCTAGTTTTTGATATTCATTAAATTCCATTTTTAAAACCCCTTTTTCAATTATCCAAAATACAGTTTAACTAATTAATCTTTATTTTTTTTCTTAGCTAGGTATCCTTCAATTAATCTCCATGCTTCATCTTTACCTTCACCAGTTTCTGATGAGAATAAAACAAAGTCATCCTCTGGATCAAAGCCAAGAGACTCTTTAGATATTTTTGTGTGCTTATTCCATTTACTTCTAGGTATTTTATCTGCTTTTGTTGCTACTACGATTATAGGAATGCCAAAGTGTTTGAGAAATTGGTACATTTGCTTGTCATCTACTGTAGCTGGATGTCTAAAATCAATCACACATAGGGTTACCTTTAAAGGCTCTCTTTGAGTGAAATAAGTTTCTAACATTTCTCCCCATTTAGCACGTTCTGTTTTAGAAACTTTTGCATATCCATATCCAGGGACATCAACGAAATAAAATTTATCTTCAATGATGTAGTAATTCAGTGTTTGTGTTTTTCCTGGTTTACTTGATGTACGGGCTAGTCCTTTTCGATTGATTAAGGTATTTATAAAAGAAGATTTCCCAACATTTGAGCGTCCTGCCAAAGCAACTTCTGGTAAACCAGTTCTTGGGTATTGGGCAGGTGAAACAGCACTGATTACAATATCAGCTTTATTAACTTTCATATTTTTATCTCCATCTCTTAACTAAATTCTTTTATTATTTTAACATAAATAGACATCAATAACATTCCTTTCTTTTCTAGAAAAGAATGGCACTTACTTTATTCTATTTTTATTTTTTAAATTAGTTAAAAAATCCTTGATTTAAAAAAGTAAAGAACCTCCAAAAAGTTGCCTTTTTGAAGGTTAAAACAAAGAACTATTTTATAAACACTTAATCGATTTTTTCTCCTTTTTCATTATAGAAGTCAGGGAGTCCATTTCCATTAACTGTTTCATCCGTTATAACACATTTTGAAATTTCAGGACGGCTTGGCAAATCAAACATAATTTCTAGCATAATGTTCTCAATAATTGAACGTAAACCACGAGCACCAGTATTGCGTTCAATAGCTTTTTTAGCAATTTCTCTAAGAGCTATTTCTTCAAATTCTAATTCTACATTATCTAACAATAATAACTTTTTATATTGTTTTTCTAATGCATTCTTAGGTTTTGTAAGAATATGAACCAAATCATCTTCTGTTAACTTTTCTAAGGCAGCCATAACTGGCAATCTTCCAATAAACTCTGGTATCAAGCCGAATTTCAGTAAATCTTCAGGAATAATTTTTTGCATAACACTTTCGTCACTGTTTACCATTTTTTTAGAAGAACCGAAACCAATAACTTTTTCTCCCATTCTACTTTTAACGATTGTTTCAATGCCATCAAAAGCTCCACCAACAATAAATAAAATATTGCTTGTATCTAATTGGATAAATTCTTGATTAGGATGCTTTCTTCCTCCTTGAGGGGGTATATTAGCGACTGTACCTTCTAATATCTTTAAGAGAGCCTGTTGAACTCCTTCTCCACTAACATCACGTGTAATGGAGACATTCTCTCCCTTACGAGCAATCTTATCAATTTCATCAATATAGATAATTCCTTTTTGAGCACGTTCTACATCAAAATCAGCAGCTTGCATTAATTTCAATAAGATATTCTCAACATCTTCACCAACGTAACCCGCTTCGGTAAGGCTAGTTGCATCTGCAATAGCAAATGGGACATCTAGAATACGTGCTAAACTTTGTGCTAGGAATGTTTTTCCTGAACCAGTAGGCCCAATCAAGCAGATGTTACTTTTTTGCAATTCAACATCATCATCTTGTGATTCTATTTGATTGATTCGTTTATAATGATTATAAACCGCTACTGAAAGAGACTTCTTAGCTTGTTCTTGTCCAATAACGTAATCATTTAAAATCCCTCTAATTTCTTGTGGCTTAGGAACTTCTAAAAATTCTCCGTAACCTGCATCACTAAATTCTTCATCAATGATTTCTTTACATAAATCGATACACTCGTTGCAAATATAAACGCCTGGACCGGCAACTATTTTTTTTACTTGATCCTGTGATTTTCCGCAAAATGAACAATTTATAGGACCTTTTGTTTCTTCATCAATAAACATATATTTTGTCCACCTCTATTCTCATTCATACTTATTTTAACCATTTAGTTTTGCTGCATTATTCATAAACTCATTTTAGACACTCATAATCATAGCATAACCCTTTTTTTTTTTCCATAAAACTAACTTTGATTTGAGTATAACCTGATAATAAAGAAAAGAACTTCAAAAGTCACTTACCCTTTGAAGTTCTTTCCTTCAATTTTTCGACAAAAATGATTGTTACTTATTTATTTTTCTACAGATGTAGAAGTAATTAAGTCGATAGCTTTTTTCATAGATATATCATGTTTTAGCATATCTGGAGTCAAAGCAGCACGGACAGCTTTTTCTTCCATTCCATATTGTCCAGCTAATTCTTTAATTTCAGCTTCTACTTCTTCTTCAGATGGAGCAAATGCTTCTGCTTCAACGATTGCTTCAAGAACTAAGTTTGTGCGTGTTCTTAATTCAGCATCGCTTTCCATTTGTTTGTGTAAATCTTGTTCTGTTGTTCCTGTAATTTGGTAATACATTTCAGGTGAAACACCTTGACGTTTCATGTCATTTAGGAATGTATCCATTTGACGGTGAACTTCGTCATGTATCATTGAACCTGGTATTTCTTCAATTGTAGCATTGTCAACTGCTTGACGAATAGCTGCTTCTTCTACAGCTTCATCTGCTGCAGCGTTTTTTGCTTCAACTAATTTTTTCATAGTTTTTTCTTTCAATTCAACTAATGTTTCAACATCTTCATCTACATCTTTAGCGAATTCGTCATCTAATGCAGGTAATTCTTTTGCTTTCACTTCATGTACGATTACTTTAAAGACTGCCTCAGCACCCTTTAAATCTTCTTCATGATAATCTTCAGGGAAAGTAACGGTTACTTCTAATTCATCATTAGCTTTAGTCCCAATTAATTGTTCTTCAAAACCTGGGATAAATGAGTTTGAACCGATTTCTAATGAATGATTCTCACCTTTTCCACCGTCAAATGCAACTCCATCTTTGTATCCGTCAAAGTCAATTACAACAGTATCGCCTTCAGCTGCTGCAGCTTCTTTTAAAACAAGTTCAGCTTGTTGTTCACGCTTTGCTTCTAAATCAGCATCTACGTCAGTATCCGTAACTTCGCGATCTTGTTTCTCAACAGTTAAACCTTTGTACTCACCTAATTTAACTTCTGGTTTTACAGTAACAATTGCTTCGATAACCCAAGGTTGTCCAGCTTCCATTGATTTAACATCAATTTTAGGTTGGTCAACTGGATCAATACCAGCTTCTACAAGAGCTGCTTCATATTGTTCTGGTAAGACAGCATTTAAAGCATCTTCATAAAGAGAAGCTTCGCCATACATTTTATTAAATACTTGACGTGTTACTTTTCCTTTACGGAAACCAGGTACGCTTAACGTTCCTTTTACTTTATTAAAGGCCGTATTCATGCCTTCTTTAATTTTTTCTTCTGAAATTTCAAACGTTAATACACCATCGTTAGTACCTTTTTTTTCCCAATTTGCAGTCATTTATATTTCCCTCCGAAACAGTCTATTATTTGGCAATTCTTTTCAAAATTGCATACTCCTTAATCTTACACTATACCTTTATTTTTGTAAATACAAACAGGCTAAAGACTGTCCTTTACTCTATATTTTTAACTAAATCCACGTTTGTATTTGTTCATTCAATCGATACATCCATTTTTTTATTTTTTTCTGCTCTAAAGATTCTTTCTCATCTCTGCTTCCTTCATGCAATTGATTGTATCTTTTCAGATATAAAGTTACCCAGTCGTTTGGTGATTTAATTACTTCATCAATAAAAGGATACAAAATCATAAAATGTAAGTTTGCTTCTTGACTAATCGCTTCAAATAAGATGGGATCATTATTTTCGATCGTTTCTTTTAAAATACGTTCTATTTCTTGAACAGCTTTAGTTTTCACTATAGGAAGTATCTCCATTAGCTTAATTATCCGCCGTTCACCGAACCACTCTAGAACCATCTCATCTTTTACTTTTCTATCTATTAAATAATCAATTGTAGTCGTCTTCACTATGCTGTTAACATAAGGGTTACTTAGTAAGCTACTGGCCGCTTTTATAAATTGTGGCAAAGGTAACTCTTTTGCCTCTTTAAGTGTACAGGCTTGTTTTTCAAACGATTGATTTCCCATTGAAAAAATATTTCTTATTAGTGATTCATATTTTTTTTCGTTTTGTATTCTTACTTGCTCTTTTTCTTTTTCGATTCTTTCAAATTGAGAATGCCATTTTAAGTCGCTATCGTTCGTTTGAGCTAACTTTTCTTTCACTATTTTTTCTGCTTGAATAAAAAAATGTCCTTTAATTAAAATGGTGACATAAAATAGAATCAAATTATCTTCACTCTCATAATAATCTATTTCTTTGTCTGCAACAATTTTTGCTTTTTTATATTCTCCATTTTCATAAAGAGCTGTAACATAAAACGAATGTATCCTTAGCTCCTGCTTAATAGCATAAGCTTTTTCAAAAAAAATAATCGCTTCCTTCATGTTACCTGAATCGAAAGAATCAATCGCTTTTTTTAAATATGTTTCATAGTTTTTAGGAAATTCAATCTTTTCACCCATATTGTTCACCCAATCTTTTTTATAGCTTCTTCAGTTAGTGTAACACACTGACCAGTCTAATTATTTTTATGTATACAATAAAAAACACAACTTTATCAACCTAATAAACTTTATCCAAATTCACGGTAAAGTCAAGAAGTTAAATCAGTTGTGTGTTTTTTAATATTTTCGAAATCTTTGGTATCTTTCTTCGATTAACTCACTAGATGATTTAGGTGTTAATTCATTTAGTGCTCCAATTAATTTCTCTTTCAAATTTTTTAAAATTGTATCATTATCCAACAACCTATCTTGAGCTGTTTCCGGAATAATTTGATCAATAATATCCAATCCTAACAAATCTGCAGCTGTTAATTTCATTATCTCAGCAGCTTCGCCAGCTCTTGAAGCATCTTTCCATAAGATAGAAGAAAATCCTTCTGGTGAAAGAATAGAATACATTGTATGTTCCATCATCCAAACTTGATTTCCCATCGCTAATGCAAGAGCTCCACCGCTTCCACCTTCTCCAACAATAAGAGAAATAATAGGAACCTTCAACTGACTCATCTCCATGAGGTTTCGAGCGATTGCTTCCCCTTGACCACGTTCTTCTGCTTGAACACCACAATAAGCACCTGACGTATTAATGAACGTTATAATTGGTCTATGAAATTTCTCAGCTTGTTTCATCAAGCGCAAAGCTTTTCGATATCCTTCAGGATGTGGGGAGCCAAAATTGCGTTCAATGTTTTCTGTTAATTCATGGCCTTTTTGATTTCCAATCACGGTAACCGGTTGTCCGTTTAAAGTAGCTATCCCACCTACAATAGCCTTATCATCGCGGAATGAACGATCTCCATGAAACTCTATAAAATTCTCAAAAATTTCTTCAAAGATTTCTAAAGCTGTCAATCGAGAGGTTTTTCTAGATAGAACAACAATTTCACTTGCTTCACTCACTTATTTCACCTTCTTCTATACAAATTCTTTTTTTAGATAGTTAATTTATTGATGAAGTTTCAAAAGAAGTCCTAACGTTTCTTTTAGGTCTACTCTAGGAACAATTTTATCAATAAAGCCATTTTTTAAGACTGATTCTGCTAATTGAAAGTCATCTGGCAAAGTTTCTTTGATTGTTTGCTCTATGACTCTTCTCCCCGCAAAACCGACTAATGCTCTTGGCTCCGATAGGATAATATCGCCTTGCATAGCAAAACTTGCTGTTACACCACCAGTTGTTGGATCTGTTAAAACGGTAATATACAATAAGCCTTCTTTACTATGTCGCGCTACTGCCGCACTGATTTTAGCCATCTGCATTAAAGATAAAATCCCCTCTTGCATGCGAGCACCACCTGAAGCCGTAAAAATAACGATAGGCAATTTCTCTTTTGTAGCACGTTCAAGTGTTCTTGTGATTTTTTCTCCTACAACACTGCCCATACTACCCATAATGAAATGAGAGTCCATCACACAAATTGCTGTTGGGATACCTTCAATAAAGGCTTTGCCGGTTACAACTGCTTCATGTAGATTAGTTTTAGATTGTACGTTAGATATTTTTTCTTCGTAATTTGGAAAATCAAGAGGATTTTTAAAAGCAATATCTACATTCCATTCTTCAAAAGTTCCTTCATCTACCGTTAATTCAATTCGTTTATTAGCGTCTATTCTAAAAGTATAGCCACATTCTGGACAAATTTTTTCAGACCCTAAATCTTTCCCATAAATGGATTTTTTACAATTTGGGCATTGTGTAAACATTCCTTCTGGAACCTTTGCAGCATCTTTCTCGTCTTCTAATCGTGAACTCTTAGTAATGGGGATAAACGCTCTTTTTTTAAACAGTTTCACTTTCTCACCTCTTTTTACACTTGATGCTTCTTATTCAACACGTGGTTTCCATTCCTTAAGAAAGGTATCCTGTAAAAAGCTAGTATCATAAGAGCCGTTGACAAAACGTTCATCTGCCAATAAATCTTCTTGAAAGAATTTATTGCTAATAATTCCTTCAATAACTAACTCACCTAAAGCGCGCTTCATTTTTGCGATAGCTTCTGCGCGATCAGCACCTTTAGTAATAATTTTTGCAACCATCGCATCGTAATAAGGAGGAATAACATAACCTGCAAACATTGCGCTTTCTACTCTTAAACCATTTCCACCGCTTGGCATCATTAAATAAGTAATTTTACCTGGTGAAGGCGCAAAGTTAAATGCTGGATTTTCCGCGTTAATTCGACACTCAATCGTATGGCCTGTAATTCTAACATCTTTTTGCTCAATTGTCAGTTTATGTCCACTAGCGATGGTTAATTGTTCTTTAACAATATCAATTTCGGTCGCCATTTCGGTAACAGGGTGTTCTACTTGTATTCGTGTATTCATTTCCATGAAGTAAAAATGACCAGATTGATCTAATAAGAATTCAATTGTTCCAGCATTTTTATAGCCTACAAATTTTGCAGCGCGAACAGCTATATCACCTAATTCCTTGCGTTGCTTTTCGCTTATAGCAACAGAAGGAGACTCTTCAATAACTTTTTGATTATTGCGCTGTAGAGAACAATCTCTTTCACCTAAATGAATAACATTTCCATAATGATCGGCTAACAATTGAACTTCAATGTGACGTGCATGTTCAATTATTTTTTCCATATACATACGGTCGTCTCCAAAAGCAGCTTTTGCTTCACTCTTAGCACTATTAAAAGCAGCATTTAGTTCTTCACTTTTATAGACTTTTCTAATTCCTTTTCCACCACCACCGGCAGCAGCTTTTAACATAACTGGATAACCTAATTTATCTGCAAGTTCTTTAGCTTTTTCAGTATCGGTGATAAAGCCATCACTTCCAGGAATAACAGGCACGCCTGCTTGAATCATTAAGTCTCTTGCATTAGACTTGTTTCCCATTTGTTCAATGGTTTCAGAATCTGGTCCAATAAAAACAACATTCATTTCTTGACACATCGTAGCAAAAGTACTGTTTTCTGATAAGAAACCAAAACCAGGATGAATAGCCTGAGAATTGGTTACATCTGCAGCACTTAGGATGCTTTGCATGTTGAGATAAGAGTCAGTCGCTTTTGCTGGTCCAATACAAATCGCCTCATCGGCTAATTGCATATGCAAGGCATCACGGTCAGCCTCTGAATAAACAGCTACTGTTTGAATACCGAGTTCACGGCAAGCTCTAATGATTCGAACGGCTATTTCTCCACGGTTCGCTATTAATACTTTTTTAAACATCTATTTATCTTCCAATAATGAAAGTTAGTTCAACTTCACAAACTTTTTTTCCATCAACGTATGCTACGCCTTTACCGATACCTGCATACTCTTTTAATTTAATAATATCTACAACTAGCATTAATTGATCACCAGGAACAACTTTTTTGCGGAATTTCACTTTATTCATTCCACCCAAATAAGCTGTTTGGCCTTTAAAACGATCTAATGTTAACAATGGGATAGAACCCGCTTGTGCTAATGCCTCTAAAATATAAACGCCAGGTAAAACAGGCTCTCCTGGGAAGTGTCCTTGAAAAACTTCTTCATTAATGGTTACGTTTTTTAAAGCCGTAACGTGCTCTCCTGGTATCATTTCATCAACGCGATCGATAAAGTAAATTGGGTAACGATTTGGAATTAAAGCCTGGATTTCTGCAATATTCATTTTAGTCATGTTTTATATTCCTCCTATATAATTCTGAAAAGTGGCTGATTGTATTCAACAACCTGCTCATCTTCTACGTAAATTTCTGCAATTGTTCCTTCAACTTCGCTTTTTATTTCGTTCATTAATTTCATCGCTTCAACAATACAAAGAACGTCCCCAACTATAACGGAATCGCCGACCTTCTTAAAGACAGGTTGATCTGGACCAGAAGACATGTACGTTACACCTACCAAAGGCGATAGAATCATATTTCCTTCTTTTACTTGTTCTATTTCAGATTCAATAGCTGTAACTGTCTCATTTTTATCAAGAATCATCTCTGGTTTAGCAGGCGTATCTTTTACACTAGAAGGAGCTTCATTTGAACGGGTATTAGTTGTCTGTTGAGCACTTTGTAAAGAATGTGTGTTTTTACTCATTCGCACTGCAACATTATCCATTTGTAAATCAAATTCTGTTAGATCAGATTGATTAACCAATGCAAGTAATTCTTTAACTTGATTGAAATCCATTATTGACCCTCCCATTTTTTGAAACAAGTGACCGCATTATGGCCACCGAATCCTAATGAGTTATTCAAAGCATACTTCGTTTCAGTTTTTCTACCTACTCCTGGTATATAGTCTAACTCACATGCTTCATCTTGAACTTTCAAACCGATTGTTGGAGGCAAGAAACCGTCTTGAAGTGCTTTAATACATGCAATTGCTTCAATTGCACCAGCAGCGCCTAGTAAGTGTCCTGTCATACTTTTAGTACTTGAAATAGCGACTTTTTTAGCTAATTCTTCACCAAAGGCATATTTAATTGCCATTGTCTCAGCAGAATCGTTTGCTGGCGTACTTGTTCCGTGAGCATTGATATAACCAACAGTTTCTGGTGTAATACCCGCTTCTTCCATAGCATTTATCATGGCTTTTCCAGCTCCACTACCATCAGGTGTTGGTGCAGTCATATGATACCCATCTCCAGTCGAACCATATCCTACAATTTCACCGTAAATGGTTGCCTTTCTTTCTAGGGCATGTTCTAAGCTTTCAAGCATAATAACTCCTGCTCCTTCACCCATTACAAAACCAGAACGTTCTTTGTCAAATGGAATAGAAGCACGATCTGGATCTGTACTAGTAGAAAGTGCCGTTAATGCAGCAAAACCAGAAATACCAATCTCATCAACTGTTCCTTCTGCTCCGCCAGCTAGAATAACATCTGAATAGCCATGTTTAATATTACGATATGCTTCTCCTATAGAGTTATTCCCTGATGCACAAGCTGTCACAATCGAAGTATTGATTCCTTTTGTGCCAATTGCAATTGAAATATTCCCTGCAACCATATTGCCTATTGCCATTGGAACAAAAAGTGGCGCCACACGTTGTGGTCCTTTATCGTGCATTTTTATAATTTGTTCTTGCATAGCGTTTAATCCACCAATACCAGAACCTACGATTACTCCAAAACGATCCATATCCGTTTTTTCTGTGTCAATTCTACTCATTTCAACAGCCTGAACAGCTGCAGCAACACCATACTTGGAAAATTCATCCATTCTTTTAGCGATTTTACGAGGCATATAATTTGTTGGATCAAAATCTTTTAATTCGCCAGCAACACTTATTCCTGTTTCAGTTGCATCAAATTTTGTAATTGGCCCAATACCATTTTTACCTTCTTTTAACCCATTCCAAAATTCATCAACGGTATTGCCTAAAGGGGTAACTGCACCCATTCCTGTAATTACTACACGATTTATCATTGTAACGTCTCCTTTTCTAACCATTCATTACCATACCACCGTCAACATTGATTACTTGACCGGTAATATAGTTATTTTCACTTAAGAATACTGCTACACGAGCAACATCATCGACATTCCCAAAACGTTTTAATGGAACTTGCCCAACGGCTACTTCTTTCATTTTATCTGATAGGACATCTGTCATTTCTGTTTCAATAAAACCTGGCGCAATAGCATTCACTGTGATTCCTCTAGCAGCTAATTCTCTAGCAGCTGATTTTGTCAACCCAATAACACCTGCTTTGCTGGCAGCATAGTTGGCTTGACCAACGTTTCCTACTAAACCAACCACACTAGACATATTGATAATCGTACCACTTCGTTGTTTTAACATAACTTTAGTTGCATGACGAATCGTATTGAATGTTCCTTTTAAATTGACTGAAAGTGTTTGATCAAAATCATCTTCAGACATGCGCATTAAAAGCTTATCATTCGTAATACCTGCATTATTAACCAAAACATCAACACTACCAAAAACTTCTTTCGTTTCGTCAATCAATTGCTTTGCTTTATCAAAATCACTCATGTCTCCTAAAATAGTATGAACTTTTGCCCCATAAGATTCGATTTCTGTAATTAATTCAGCAGGAATAGGATTGCGTCCATTTAATACAATGTTCGCACCTGTTTTTGCAAAAGCTAAAGCAATTGCTTTACCTATTCCTCTTGAACTACCAGTGACAATAACTGTTTTATTTTCTGTCGTCATGTACTCATTCCTTTTTTAAAAGATAATGACTGCACTGCTTTGAACAATTCCAGTCATTTTATCGTGTTGCTAATTTAGTTAGTGTTTTTTCTAGAGTTTTTTTATTTTCTACATTCATAGTCAGTACAGATTTATCAATTTTTTTAATAAAACTACTCAATGTTTTACCTGGACCAACTTCAATAAACGTATCTACACCTAAATCAATCATTTTTCTAACGCTATCTTCCCAATAAACTGGAGACATCACTTGCTTGACCATGATTTCGGCAATTTCTTCTTTAGATGAAAATTCTTTAGCCGTTGTATTGCTAATTATCGTTAGTGTTGGTTCGCTGATTGTTATCTGTTCAATTTCTTTCGCTAATTGTTCTGCTGCCGGAGTAAGTAAAGAAGTGTGAAATGGTCCACTCACTTTCAGCGGAACAACTCGTTTAGCACCTTTTTCCAATAAAAGTTCTCCAGCTTTTTCAACTGCCTCTTTTAGACCAGCAATAGCAATTTGACCAGGCATATTATAGTTAGCTGGGGAGACGACTCCCAAGTTGCTCGCTTCCTCACAGGCCTCGATTACACTAGCACGATCTAATCCCATTACCGCACTCATAGCGCCTAGACCTTCTGGAACAGCTTCTGTCATATACTGTCCTCTTTTTTTAACTAGTTTGACTGCTGTTTGGAAATCTAATACCTCAGCTTTGACAAAAGCACTGTACTCTCCAAGACTAAGACCCGCCACTATTTCTGGCACTATCCCTTTTTCTCTTAATAAAGCATCTATTGCTAAACTAAGAGTCAAGATAGCTGGTTGTGTATAGGTTGTTTTATTGAGTAAGTCGTTTTCTTCAAAACAAAGAGCCGCTACATCCATATGTAAGGCTGTACTAGCTTCATCAAATACATTTCTAACTACTTCATACTCCTCATAAAGATCTTGGCCCATTCCTGAATATTGGGCACCTTGACCACTGTATACAAAAGCAATCTTCATTTGTATGACTCCTAACTATTACGCTTATTATTTAGCTATTCTTCCATTTAAAAAAATACCAGAAACCCTTGGAAGCCAATAGGAACTTCTTTCAGCTTTCTGATATTTTCATTAGTGAAGCATCACTTATTTAAAAGACCTAATAGGCCCGCTTGTTTTTCTACAACCACTTTGTATTCATCCATTAATTCATGAATAATTTCCTCACAGCTTTGCTCTTTTTTGACTAGCCCAGCACTTTGTCCAGACATAAATGAACCATTAATTTTATCGCCATCTACTACTGCCCTTTTCAAAGCACCTTTTCCTAGTTCTTCTAGAAGAGAAAGATCTGGATTTTCATCACTTGTGATTGATTTTTCCACTTTTAAATACTCTCTTGTTAATTTATTGCGCAATACTCTTACTGGATGTCCTGTAATTAATCCAGTTACGACGGTATCAATATCTTTTGCTTTTAAGATAAAATCTTTAAAGTTTCTATGAGCATTGCACTCATAAGCAACAACAAATCTTGTACCTAACTGAGCCGCAGAAGCACCTAAGGCCATAACAGCTGCTACTCCACGTCCATCTGCAATACCACCAGCTGCAATAACTGGTATAGAGACTTGATCAACCACTTGGGGAACAAGATTCATAGTCGTTGTTTTGCCAATATGACCGCCTGCTTCCATTCCTTCACAGATAACAGCATCTGCACCTTCTTGTTGCATTCTTCTAGCTAAAGCAACAGAAGCTACTACGGGGATAACAACAGTACCAGCAGCTTTGAATTGTTCCATATATCTTCCTGGACTACCCGCACCTGTGGTAACAACTCTTATCTTCTCTTCGCAGACCAATTTTACAACTCCATCTACGTGAGGTGAAAGAAGCAATACATTTATACCAAAAGGTTTATCTGTTAATCTTTTGGTTTCAGCGATTAATCCACGAACAGTTTCTACATCAGCATGTCCACAAGCTAAAACACCTAATCCACCTGCATTTGATACTGCACTTACTAGACTTGGGTCTGCAACCCAAGACATTGCACCTTGGATAATAGGATATTTAATACCAAGTTTTTCAATTAATTCAGCTTGCATACAGGATTCCTACTTTCTTATTGTTTCTACTTATTTTTTAGCTAATTCAACTTCTACAAATGTTACGATATCTTGAACAGTGTTTAAACCTTCTTCTGATTCAATTTTGATATCAAATTCATCTTCAATATCATTAATAATTTGGAATAAATCTAAACTATCTGCTTCTAAGTCCTCACGGAAATTAGTTGTTAATTGTACTTCTTCTTCCTCTTTGTCTAATTGGTCCACGATAATTGCTTGAATTTTTTCGAATGTCATTTTGGTTTCCTCCATATAATATAATTTTTTTTGCTTAATTTTATAGTTTAAGCCAACTACTTATTTCTTTTTGTTAAATTCGGATAAGTATTGAACCCCAAGTGAGTCCTCCACCAAATCCAGTTAATATAATTTTTTTACCTGTTCCCAGAACCAAATCACCAGATGAAACAAGTTCGTCTAATAATATTGGAATACTTGCTGCGGATGTATTGCCATAATCAGAAATATTTAAAGCAAATTGTTCAAACGGTCGTTTTAATTTTTTAGCAATCGCTTGAATGATACGAGAATTGGCTTGATGTGGTACTATCCGTTCGATATCTGATAAATCAATTCCTGCAGTTTCAACAACCGCTTTGATACTATTTGGTACGCTGCGTATTGCAAAATCAAATATTGCTCTACCTTCCATTTTTAAGTGGATATCTGACGATTTTTTTTCATTTTGGCTGTATGGATTAGAAACAGGCAATGCACCAGTTGTTAAAGCTAAGCCCCGACTACCGTCAGAATGAATATCCTCTGCTATAAAACTACCTTGCGATGATGTGCTTTCTAGCAATACACCACCAGCACCATCTCCAAATAAAACAGCCGTACCACGATCATCCCAGTCTACAATTTTAGACATCACTTCGCCACCCAAGACTAAAGCATAATGGAATTTACCACTGCTCAGCATCTTTTCAGCAACAGACAACGCATAGATGAAACCTGAACAAGCTGCACTCACATCAAAAGCCATACTTTTACTTGCTCCGATGTAATCTTGTACTAAACAAGCCGTTGAAGGGCTTAAATAATCAGGAGACATTGTTGCAACAATAATTAAATCAACTTTATCAGCCGTGATAGTTGATTTCCCTAAAATATCTAGAGCTGCCTTTCCACATAAAACTGATGTGTTCTCAGTTTCACTTATGCGCCGATTTTCAATTCCTGTTCTCGTTTTAATCCATTCATCACTCGTATCCATAATAGTTTCTAAATCTTTGTTGGAAACTATTTTTTTTGGAACATAACTTCCAGTATTAATAATTTTTGCTTGCATTCAGTTCAACTCTGTTCTTATAGGTTATTTTTTATTTCGTCCAAAAAACTATGCAGATTTCTTAAACCTTTAATCAATATTGCAGCTTCTTCTTCTTTCATTCCCATAACCGTTTCATTAACCATGTTGCGATGAAACTTATCATGTACTCGATAAAGTAACCGACCCTTGTTCGTCAGCCCTAACCTAACAACTCTACGGTCTTTTTCACTTCTAATCCGTTCAGCATAACCCTTTTTAACAAGATTGTTAACTGAAACAGTCAATGTTCCTGCAGTGATAGCTAATTTCTTTGCGACTTCTGACGTTGTATTGATGTGATCCATCCCGATAGCTTCAATTGTATGCATTTCTTTGATAGATACATCTTTAAATGTGCTCCCTTGAAGAGCATTTTCTTCAATCATTATAATTTCATTAAATATTGTAATTAAGTAAGCATTTATTTCATGCTCCAATACTTTGTCCACACCAGCTCCTCCGTTCCTTTATTTTACTAACTAATATATTACTTTGAACATCAAACTATTTGACTATCAAACTATATTATTAAAAAAGGAAACTGTCAAGAAAAAAAAGAAAGTTTTTTATAAAAATTATCTTTTTTATAAAAAAATATGATGAAATCCATCACATAAACCTTTTTTATTACTTGATACGACAGTTTTTTTACACTAAACGAATTTTTTTATAATAATACTATCTCAAGTAATAAAAAAAGAGTTAAGACAAATTCTGTCTCAACTCTTTTAGCACAACTAAATTCACTTTATTTATTCTTAAGTATGAATAAACTCAACAATATCTTTAAAATTGACAATTGTTTTAGACTCCATGATATCTTTCATCTTCTCAGATGATTTTTCCCAATAAATTTCAACAACAGCACTATTATTTAATAATTTTATAATAGTACCAGCCATTTTTTCATCTCTGAATAAGAAAATAATTTTATCGCCTAAATCTGGTCTAAATGAAGCCTTAATCTCATCTATAATTTCATTTGCCTCATCATATGGTACGCCTAAAAGAGTCGCAATTCTTGATTTACTAGCTCCCTTGCGTAACTCAACCTCAACTAACGATTGAATTTCTTTGGTTATTTTGTCTCCCACTTAAATTCCCTCATTTCTCTTGTTCTTGAAGAACGTTACCCATCTCTTTAATCAATTACTTTTCAATTATACCATATTTCTCATCAAAATGAAATAAACGAATAATCCATCTTTGATTTCTCAATTAAATACGGTTTTTAATCCATTTTTTAAAAGAATCAGAAATAATAACCCTCTCTTTGTTTTATTATTCCTCCTGTAAAATAATACTAATTAAATTATACTGACTTTCAACTAAATAATGAGTCAATTACACAAACTCTAGTTAAAAAAGTTCCTTAACTTTTTTAAACCCTATCTCTTAAAAATAAATTATCTAGTTAATTTCCTCATAATCAAATGAGTCAATTGAGTATCGCATCTCATCAAAATCCTTTAAATTATTAAAAATGGTTTTTGATTCTTCTGGTATTTCAATATAGATAGGCATTGCAGTATTCAATTCAAATACTCCAAATCTATCTTCAGAGAGAAAAAAAGGGCTTTCATCTAGAATAACGTCATTCATAGTATTGCTAAAGCTTATAGTCATATTTATATTCTTCATTCTCACATCTGTTAAGTTGACTAGTATAAAAATTGCTTGCATTTTATCCGTTTCGTTTAGGACCATACCAGTAAAATGTATCGCAACATCGTTAGGGAGACCTATTTTTTCTGCTTGATTCATTCTTTCTTCAATTCCTTGTAACACGGGATCATTTTCTACTGTAAAGCCATTTTCTAAGTCTGCTTTTTGTGGCACTAAAATGATATCACTAGCAGCTCTATTCAACGTATCAGAATTTTTATTTTCAGAGTTATCTATCGCTTCAACTCCATTTATGGTAAAAAAATCCTTTTGATTATCAGAATCTGACAAATTTGATTGTACTATAGAAGAATTAGCTTTAGCGGAGCTTTTTGGTTGGATAGGAGAGGGTTTAGAATTATTTAAGGAACCTAGATTATTTTCTATCGAAGAACTGCAACCACTCATAATCAATACAATACCTACTATTACCATTAACTTTTTCATAATATTCCTCTCCTTTCACCTGGTTGAATCGGCTCAAGTGGATCTTTGGTCTTAGAAATCAAATAAAGTTATCACTACTTTAATTTTTCTGTTTTAACTCCTAGCGTGAAAATAAGAGTACACTCTTTTTTCTCTTTATATTGATTTTATTGTACCTTAAATCTCATAAGATTTAAAATTATATCCTTTGAATGATAATCTTATCCATTTTCAAAAAAATAAAGCAATTGAGACAGATTGTCTCAATCGCTTTATTTTTTATTTAACTATTATATTGACCATCTTTCGTAGTCACCATTTTCCATCGATTCAACCATTCCCACTAAATAGCCATTTCCTACTTGTGAAAAGAAATCATGATTAGACGTACCAGTAGAAATGCCGTTCATGATTACCGGATCAACATCATTAGCTGTATCGGGAAATAAAGGGTCAAAACCTAAGTTTTGTAGAGCTTTATTGGCATTGTAACGTAAAAATACCTTTACACGCTCTGTCCACCCGATTTCATCATATAAATCTTCTGCATATTTCACTTCATTCTGGTACAACTGGAATAATAGCTCATATGTCCAGTTTTTTAATTCTTCTTGCTCTTGATTATCTAATTGATTGTAACCAATTTGAAACTTGTACCCAATATAAGTCCCGTGAACAGATTCATCACGTAAAATTAATTTTATGATTTCTGCTACGTTATGCATCTTATTGTTACCCAGATAGTGAAGAGGCGCAAAAAATCCTGAGTAAAACAAGAAAGATTCTAGCATGACACTTGCTACTTTTCTTTGCAAAGCTGTCCCGTTTTTATAGATTCCATTTATAATTTTTGTTTTTTCTTGTAATAATTCATCAGTATTAATCCATTGAAAAAGATCTTCTATCTCTGATTTAGAGTTTAATGTACTAAAAATAGCACTGTAGCTTTTAGCGTGCATAGACTCCATAAATTGGATATTATTGTAAACTGCTTCCTCATGTTGAGTTCGAATCGACTCTTTAAACGCTTCTAGTCCATCTTGCGATTGCAAAGTATCTAAAAGGGTTAAACCACCTAACACTTTAGCTAGCATTTCTTTTTCAATTTGTGGCAGACGTGCCCAATCACCTAAATCATTTGATAAAGGAATTCTTGTGTCTGTCCAAAACTGTTCAACAAGCTTTTCCCAAGTTAATTTATCGATCATATCTTCAATATTATTCCAGTTTATCGCATCGTATCCTTTTATCATCGTTGATTCACTCCTTTTAAATACTGCAGTTCTCACAATCATTTGAGCCTATTTCTTCTGAGTTTTCCGTAAACGTTCTTACATAATAAATGGATTTAATTCCCTTACGCCAAGCATAATGGCGTAAAATATTTAAATCGCGAGTGGTTTGTTTAGTCGTACGTCCCTCTTTCCATTCATACATACCTTCTGGAATTTCTGAACGCATAAATAAGGTTAAACTCATTCCTTGATCAATGTGTTTTTGAGCCGCTGCATATACATCAATAACACGACGCATATCAATGTCGTAGGCAGACTTATAATAAGGCAGTGTTTCATTAGATAAAAAGGGTGCTGGATAGTATGTCTTTCCTGTTTTCTTTTCTTGACGCTCTTCAATGAGGCGAGTAATTGGGTGTAAACTTGCTGACGTTTCATTCACGTAACTTATAGAACCAGTTGGGGCCACAGCTAAACGATTCTGATGATACAACCCGTCAGTCATAACAGCTGACTTAAGATTCAACCAGTCTTCTCTAGTAGGAACAGATAATGTATCAAATAAACCTTTAATTTTTTCACTTTCAAATACGTAGTCACTTTGGATATAGTTATCAAAGTAGTCTCCTGTTGCATAAGAAGATTTTTCAAAGTTATAGAACGTTTCTTGACGTTCTTTTGCTATTCTATTGCTGGATTGTAACGTATAGTAATTTAACATCATAAAATAGACATCTGTAAATTCTACTGACTCAGGTGAACCATAGTCTATTTGATTTAAAGCTAAGAACGTATGAAGTCCCATAGCACCAAGACCAATAGTGTGGTATTTATCGTTTCCATTTTTAATAGAGGGTACAGCAGCAATACTGGATTGATCGGTTACCATTGTTAGTGCACGAACCATTGCATCAACAGAATGGCCAAAATCTTTTGCCTTCATTAAGTTAACAATGTTTGTAGATCCTAGATTGCAACTAATATCTGTTCCTAGTTTTTCGTAAGTTTGATCATCATTAATTATTGAAGGATCTTGGATTTGTAGTATCTCACTACATAGATTACTCATCGTAATTATTCCATGAATCGGATTTTCTCGGTTAGCAGTATCAATATTGATAATATAAGGATAGCCAGACTCTTGTTGCAATTTGGAGATTTCATTCTCTAATTCACGTGCACTAATTTTTGATTTACGGATTTCTTCATTATTTACCATATTTTCATATTCTTTTGTAATATCTACATAAGCAAAAGGACGATTGTAAATACGCTCAACATCGTATGGACTAAACAAATACATTTGCTCATCGCGAGCTGCAAGTTCATAAAATTTATCCGGTACTACTAGGCCAAGTGACAAGGTTTTGACTCGTACTTTTTCGTCAGCATTCTCTTTTTTTGTTGACAGGAAAGAAACGATATCTGGATGGAAAACATTTAAATAAACTGCACCTGCACCATTTCTTTGGCCTAATTGGTTAGAATAACTAAAACTATCTTCTAATAATTTCATAACAGGTATGACACCACTTGAAGCATTTTCAATTTGCTTGATTGGATCTCCTGCAGCACGCAAGTTTGTTAGGTTTACACCAACACCTCCACCGATACGGGATAACTGCAAGGCACTATTTATAACACGTCCGATACTGTTCATATCATCTGTTGCTTGAACTAAAAAACAAGAGACAAATTCGCCACGACGCTTACGTCCAGCATTTAAAAAAGTTGGTGTTGCTGGTTGATAACGTTGATTGATAATTTCGTCGGCAATCGTACGTGCGACTTCTTTATCTCCACCCGCCAAGTAAAGAGCATTGAACACAATACGATCTTCGTAGCGTTCTAAAAAGCGTTCTCCATCATTTGTTTTCAAAGCGTATTGAGTATAAAATTTAAAAGCAGACATAAAAGAACGAAAACGGAATTTGCGGCTATAAATGTCTTCAAATAATTCTTTTACAAAAGCTCGATCATACTGATTAATAAATTCTTCTTCTATATAATCTTCTTCAATCAAATAATCCAATTTTTCATCTAATGTATAAAAGAAAACTGTATTCGGATTAACAAATTCTAAGAAATAAGCACGTACTGCTTCACGATCTTTTTTTAACGGAATAGATCCATTAACCGGACGATTCAATTCATTGTTTAATTTAAAATAGGTTACATCTTTTGGCTTGGTTGCTAATACTGGTTTATCCAAGTTCTTTCACCGCTCTCTTTAATTTTCGGACATCTTCTTCATTCCCTTGAAATTCAAAAGTGTGCAACAAAGGAACCTCATATTTTTCAGCTAAATCTTTTGCTGTAAAAGCAAACAATTTCCCGAAATTTAAATTTCCTCCACCAGCTACTCCTTTGAAATAGGATAGGTTGCTCCCTGTTTCAATAAAATCATTCATTATTTCAGTCGCTTCAATTTCATAAGTAGGAACAACTGCTATAAAGGGTTCTTCAATAAAAATATAAGGATTCGTAGGAGTAATCTCCAACAAATCCATCTCAAGCTTATGAACAAACTTTTTAGTTTGTCCTGTTAAGGACATGTAAACTATTTTCATACTAATAAGTCTAAAAGATCAGGACGAAAACCATTAAATGCTTCTTTACCCTCAACTGAAATAACTGGAACAGAAGTAAACCCTAATTGTTTTACTTCTTCTAGTGCAACCTCAGATTCAAAAATATCTTTTATCGTATAGTTTACACCTTTATCGTCTAAATATTTTTTCGTAAAGTTACATTGCATACAGTTTGGTTTTGAATAAATGATGATTCCGTTATGATCCATATTAATTACCCCTTTGAATTAAAATATTGGTTTGGAAGTTGTCTTTATTTTAGTAGCTACAACTTCTTTCTACTTCTAACATCTTACACACTATTTAGTTGTTTTACAATCATAACATATACCATATATAGATGTCACTTATATTCACAAAACGTTTACATACTATATATAGTATTTCTTTGTGAAATAGATAAGTCTATTAAAATCAACCATTTATCCGGTTTCAATCCTTTTCATCTTCTTCTTTTCACAATAATAGGAACAATTAATTTCAATTTATTTTCAATCCAACTTTAAGCAATACTTTAAGAATAGCGCTTTTTTATTTTATTTCAGAAAACAAAATAAACCGATTAAACTAGTTAAAAATTCCCATGTGAATAATCCAACATAGGGATTCAAAAGAAATAATATTTAAATACAAAATAGCGTTGACTTTTTATTCATTTTCCCATATAATAAACTCTGTTGTTAAGAAATGTCTCAGTAGCTCAGCTGGATAGAGCATTCGCCTTCTAAGCGAACGGTCGGGAGTTCGAACCTCTCCTGAGACGTAAATTTTTAATCTTTAAACCAGTTTTTTTAATACAAATGCTTATTTAAAAGTATTTCTCTATATTTGATCAGTCGCTAAGTTAATTAGGTAGTAGAAAAGAATAAAATAAAAAAAGGACTCATTCCGTGAGTGCTTTTTTATTTGTTCTTTTTAGATTTACATATTTATGTATACTTTATTGATTTTTATACAAAAAGTAGCCTACCAATTTATTGGTAGGCTACTTTCTTCTTTTATAGACTTAATTCAAAAATAGTCATTTAAAACTAATGCCTATCCTCTTCTTAACGCTTCTACAGGATCTAATTTAGCTGCTTTACTTGCTGGTAACAGACCCGCTAATACACTAATGACAACACTGACAAGAATGCCTGCTATCGCAAATGCTGGAGTCATATGAAGGACAGTTGCATCAAATATTCTTTCGACAAAAATATTTCCAACGAAAGATAATCCTAATGCTAGTCCTACACCGAGAATACCACTAAATAGTCCAATTAAAAATGATTCAGAAACAAATATTCTTCTAATATCTTTTCTACGACCACCGATAGCTTTGATAACGCCAATTTCTTGAGTTCGTTCTACAACCGAAATGTAAAGAACTGTTAGTATCATGATTGCAGATACTAATAGAGAAATAGCTGCCACACCCGTTAAGATATACGTAAAGATATCCAACATTTTGCTAAAAATATCGGTCAAAATATCAGCAGAAGAACCAGCGTACCCCAATTCTTTTACTTGATCTTTAATTTCTTTTGTAAACTCTTCAGATTCAGAAGTAAGATAAAGAACATTTGCTTTTATGTTTTTATCTGATTCTTGATTCAAAGCGTCAAAAGTTTCCATCGTCATAAACACAGAATCAAAGATACCTGCTGGACCAGCTGAATCTCCAGGGCTGAAGATACCGCTAATCGTATACATACCCTCTAATGTATCCTCACCAGTATCAATTTTCACACTAATTTCCTCACCAATCATATCAGCTGGATTAGTTTTTATACTTGTAGCAAGACCTTCTGTAATTAAAACCTCGTTATTTTTAGGTAATTCTCCAAAAATAATATTAGAAGGCGTAATGTCTGGTGATACAGTACCAAAGTTCATGTACGTGTAGCTCTCATCTTCAAATTCTATTGCATTTTTAGTGAAAGAAAAAGAAGTAAATCCTTCTGTAACATTCTTAACATTTTTAATTTCTCTAAGCTCTTTACTATTTTCTGCTTCAAATGGTAACTTCGCTCCTGTACCTGGTGGGCCAGTAAACTCTACTTCTGAATTTTGACTGCCAGCACTATTTTCTCCGGGTAGACCAGGAACTTTTTCGCTAATTTTACTTTTTTCAGCTTCTTTTTCTTCTCGTTCTTTTTTAGCTTTTTCAGACTCTGTTGCATCCGTCATAGACGCCTCAATAACTAAAGGATTAACATTTTCATTCATTGTTTCGGTTAAGTAATCATTAACGCCTCTACCTAAAGATAACATCAAAACGATACTCATAATTCCAATACTGCCGCCTAATGCAATCAGTACATTTCTACCTAATTTTTCTTTCATATTTAAAAGAGCCATTCGAATAGCTGAAAAAATGGATAAATTTTTATTTATCTGCTTCTCATCAAGTGAACGTAAACTAAAGCTAGTTTCTACTTCTTTCAAAGGCCCTGTTTGTTTATCGTCTATAATTTCACCATCGGCGATCGTTACAACTCGACTAGATCTTTCTGCTACTCGCTCTGAGTGTGTTACAAGAATTACTAATTTCCCGCCTTTTGCAATCTGCTGGATAATATCAAGAACCTGTTCGCTTGTTTCGGAATCTAACGCTCCTGTTGGCTCATCTGCAATAATAATATCAGGATCATTTACTAATGCTCTAGCAATAGCAACACGTTGTTTTTGACCTCCTGATAATTGTTCAGGCTTTTTATCGTATTGTTCCTTCAAACCCAATTGTTCTAATATTGTTTTTGCTCGCTCCATGCGAGTTTCTTTGTCTACATTAGATAGTGTCATCGCTAATGTAACATTGTCCAAAATTGAGAGATGGGATACGAGATTAAAACTTTGGAAAACAAATCCTATTTTCTCTTTATGGTATTGCACCATTTGTTTTTCAGTATAGCTCCCAATATTTTTTCCCTCTACTAAAATTTCTCCATCAAATTTTGAATCAAGTCCACCAAAAAGATTCATCAAAGTAGATTTTCCACTACCTGATTCTCCAATGATAGATACTAATTCACCTTTTTCGAATGACAAATCAACATCTTTCAAAGCATGGAATTGTTTGTCATCTCCAATTGGGTAATATTTATTCAGTTTTTTTACTTCTAAAAAAGCCATCCGCTTATCATTCCTTTCGTTTGCCCCAAAGTGAGCAATCACTCATTTAGCTATTCTAAGAGTATAATTTTATTGAATCTTATTGTCAAGTCATTGGCTCAGGAGTAAGTCCCTTTATTAAGAAGGCAATCATATTCTCCATTTCTGATGCTTTCTTTTCCTCTGTAGCAGGAATTAATTCAACAGTTATAACGAAAGTCATTAAGGTTCCCGCAAGAAATCGGAATAATTCTTTATTCGGTAAATCTACCACTTGCTGTTTCTTTTTGTAATAATCTAATACCTCATTAATTTCTTTAATAATATCTTTTGGGATTAAGGTAATAAGATTTTTACGCATATCTTCCTGATAGATAAACTCCATATAAAGAATTTTGAATACTTTTATATTATCTCCAGCATAGGTTGTTTTTTCTTCTAGTACCTCTCTCAAAAAAACTGGAAAAGGATACGCTTCGATATTTTGTTTAACTAAAGTTAATTGGTCTTTCCACTCTTGTGCAAGTGTGTGTTTTAAAAGAGGAATCAACGTAGCATAGAGTAAATTTTCTTTTGATCCAAAGTGTTTGAAGATTGTTCCTTCTGCTACATTAGCAGCTTTTGCGATATCTTTTGTTGATGTATTTGAATACCCCTTACATGAGAATAATTCTAAACTCGCTTTAAGAATATCTCTCATTTTTGGAGTTAAACTTTTATTATCTTGAATACGTTTTTCAAATAGAATAAGTATCGAGTCCATTTTGTTTGCCTCTTTTCAAAGAATTTATTTAAAATGTCTAACTATTTTTTGGTTTTAATTTTAAAATAGGATTTTCAACTTAAAAAAGGCGATTAGGATCAATAAGAGTAGACTTATTTGCCGGATTATAACCACTAATGGACAGAAACTCTGAGTGCAAAATACGTCTAACATCATCATCAGTTAAAGTGGGATTATTTTTTTGTTTATGATTAGTCATTGGCTTTTCTATTTCTTTAAATTCATAAATTCGTTTAATACCTGCCATATTGATTCCCTCAGCTATATAATCTTTTATTTCAAGAAGGGCATCAACATCATTTAATGAAAACATTCTACGATTGCCTTCATTTCTTTCCGGTTGTATTAACTCTTGTTCTTCGTAATATCGTATTTGTCGGGCTGTTAAATCCGTTAACTTCATAACTGTTCCAATTGTAAAAACAGCCATTGAACGTCTTAGCTCTTTTTCTCTCATCATCTAACCTCCCTATCTTACTTTTTAAGAATAGCAATTTTTTTTTCAACTGTCAATGATTCGTTCGTTTGTATGTCACAAGTTCTAACATTGAACTTTTTATTTGAAAACAATCTAAAAAAGAAACAACCTTTATCAGGTTGTTTCTTTTTTGGGTGATAAACTTACTTTTTAAAAACATTTTTCAATAAAGAGTCATATACTTTTCTTGTTCCCACTCAGACACTTGTTCACGATAAGCTGCCCATTCTACTTTTTTAGATGTTACAAAACTATTATAGATATGCGGTCCAAGAGCATCTTTCACTATCTCGTCCTTACCTAAATACTTCAAGGCATTGTGTAAAGTAGATGGCAAATCAATGATTCCTTTTTCGTGTCTTTCTTCAGTTGTCATACGGTAAATATTACGATCAATAGGCTCTGCTGGAACCATTTCATTCTGGATTCCATCTAAACCTGATCTTAATAAAACAGCTAATGCAAGATAAGGATTTGCACTAGGATCAACACTACGTAATTCAAAACGTGTAGACATTCCACGAGAACTTGGTACACGAATCAAAGGTGAGCGATTTCGTGCACTCCAAGCGACATAAACAGGGGCTTCATAACCTGGAATTAAACGCTTATAAGAATTGACAGTTGGGTTACAAATGGCTGTATAAGCTAAAGCATGATCAATTATACCAGCTAAAAAGTGATATGCTGTTTTACTAAGTCCTAATTTATCTGACTCATCATAAAAGGCATTGCCCTCTTCATTAAATAAAGACATATTAAAGTGCATACCAGATCCGCTTACACCTTCTAAAGGTTTTGGCATAAAAGTAGCGTGTAATCCATGCTCACGAGCTACTGTTTTAACAATTAATTTAAACGTTTGAATGTTATCACAAGCTTCAAGAGCATCAGCATATTTCCAGTCAATTTCATGCTGTCCTGGAGCTGTTTCATGGTGACTTGCTTCAATTTCAAAACCTAAATCTTCTAAATGTAATACAATTTCACGACGGCAATTTTCTCCCAAGTCTGTCGGAGCAAAATCAAAATATCCACCATTATCATTTAGTTCTAGTGTTGGTTTCCCATTTTTATCGAGTTTAAATAAGAAAAATTCAGGTTCAGGTCCTAAATTAAATTCCTTAAAGCCCATTTTTTCCATTTCTTTTAAAGCGCGTTTTAAATTCGTGCGTGGATCACCAGAAAATGGCGTATCATCAGCGTTATAAATATCGCAAATCAAACGAGCAACACTGCCTTTTCCGTTGCCAATTTCCCAAGGAAAAATTAACCATGTACCTAAATCTGGATACAAGAACATATCGCTTTCTTCAATTCGAACAAAACCATCAATTGAAGAACCATCAAACATCATTTCATTATTTAACGCTTTAGTTAGTTGGCTAATTGGTACCTCAACGTTCTTAACCGTTCCATCAATATCAGTAAACATTAAACGTAAAAAACGAACATTATTTTCTTTTGCACTTGCTACGATTTCTTCTCTAGTAAAATTTTTCATAATTTAAAAATTCGCCCTTTCATCGTGCAACTTTTTTTATTTTCTTCGTTTACTACTGTAACAAGGCTCAAAAAGAATGTCAAAATTTTGCTAACATGTACATGTTAGTTTTTTAACTATAGCTAAGTAAGGAAAAAAATAAAATACACACGAATAACTAAAAATTAGTCACCCGTGTGCGTATTTTATTTCTACTATTTAATTTTTTAAAAAAATAATTCTGAAACTGCTGAACTAACAGCTAATTTAACATGTTCGTAAGTCAATCCACCTTGAACGTATAATGTATAAGGTGGACGAATGGGACCATCTGCCGTTAATTCAATACTGGAACCTTGAATAAATGTTCCTGCAGCCATGATTACATCATCCTCATAACCGGGCATATACGCACCAACTGGCGTTACGTGAGCATTTATCGGAGAATATTTTTGGATGGTTTGTGCAAACTGAATCATCCGTTCTTTATCATTCAACGAAATCATTTGAATTAAATCTGTCCGTTCATCATTCCATTTAGGGGAACTTTCTATCCCACATGACTCTAAAAGTGCAGCTGTATAAACAGCTCCTTTTAAAGCTTCACCAACAGCATGAGGAGCCATAAAAAAGCCTTGATACATCTCTTGTAAGCTATATAATGATGCACCTGCTTCACGACCAATTCCAGGAGAAGTTAATCTATAAGCACATGCTTCAATTAAATCTAACTTACCAACAATATATCCTCCTGTTTTGGCTAATCCTCCACCTGGATTTTTAATTAATGAACCAGCCATTAAATCGGCTCCTACTTCTATTGGTTCTTTTTGTTCAACAAATTCACCGTAACAATTATCAACAAAAACAATGACTGATGGATCAACAGATTTAACGAACTGAATCATTTCTTCAATTTTTTCGATTGTAAAGGATGGGCGATCTGCATATCCACGTGAGCGTTGGATAGCTATAACTTTGGTTGTTGCAGTCATTTTATCTCTTACTCGTTTTAAATCAACACTCCCATCTTCTAAAAGTTCAACATAGTCGTATCCCATTTGGTATTCTTTAAAAGAGCCAATCCCTTTTCCAGTCACACCAACAATTTCTAACAAAGTATCATAGGGTGTTCCTGTAATATACAATAAGTCATCACCCGGACGCATAATACCAAATAAGGCTGTTGCTATTGCGTGTGTACCAGAAATTATTTGTGGTCGAACAAGTCCTGCTTCTGCTTTGAATACGTCTGCGTAAACTTCTTCTAAAATATCTCGACCATAATCATCGTAGCCATAGCCTGTTGAAGGATTGAAATTTTGTTCGGTTACTTTTTTATCTCTAAAACTAGATAATACTTTAAACTGATTAGCTAAAGCATTTTCATGTATCTGTTCGTGAACAGGCTTAATCATTTCTTCCACACTTTTTATTCGATCATTTAATGCTGTATCATACTCGCTATTCCAACTCATTTTAATTGATTCTCTCCATTCCATTTCGAATCCTTTTTCATGTATCCTTTAACGAGATAATGATTGTCTTCTTCTATATATTCTTCTGATAGTACAATTGTTTCTTGTTTCAAACGAATTAATAGATGTCCTTCAGAAACGTTAATAGTCATCTGATAATCAATCATAATCGTTTTCATCCTATTTACAATCTCATCTAGTAAATTAGCTACATCAGCCTTATTTTTAGCCGACATCACTATATTTGGAAATAATCCTGGTGAAAAAGATGAATCAGCTAAGTCTTTTTTATTGTAGACGGTTAAAAATGGAATATGATCCATATCTAAGTCTTTTAATAATTTTACAACTGTTTTTTCATGTCCAACCATATTTTCAGCTGAAGAATCGACGACATGTAACAATAAATCAACAGTACGCGTTTCTTCCAGGGTTGATTGAAAAGCTTCTATTAGTTCGGTCGGTAAATCCTGAATAAATCCAACAGTATCGGTTAGTGTTACCTTAGTACCGGTTGGTAGTACTAGCTTCCTTGTTAAAGGATCTAAAGTGGCGAATAATTGGTCTTCTTCATGCGTATCTGCTTGAGTTAGAGCATTTAATAAGGTAGATTTTCCTGCATTAGTATACCCAATCAACCCAATCTGAAACACGCCACTTTCTTTACGTTGTGTTCGACTTCTATCGCGGTGCTTCCCAGTTTCTTTTAACGTTTTTTTAATATCATTGACTTGGTCACGAATATGACGACGATCTGTTTCTAGTTTTGTTTCACCAGGACCTCTTGTCCCAATACCTCCACCTAAGCGAGATAAATTTATTCCTTGTCCAGCTAAACGTGGCAACATATATTGAAGCTGAGCTAACTCCACTTGTAATTTTCCTTCTTTACTCTTGGCACGCATAGCAAAAATGTCTAAAATTAACTGAATTCGATCAATAATCTTTACATCAATGGACTCTTGAATATTCCTAGTTTGACCAGGAGTTAACGCTTGATTAAAAATCACTACATCAGCTTCTGTTTCTTCGACCAGATGAACCAACTCTTCTAACTTTCCTTTACCCAAAAATGTACGAGAGTCTACGCGCTCTCTTTTTTGTGTTAACACTCCAACAACTGTACCTAAAGCTGTTTCGGTTAATTGAGCCAGCTCATTTAGGGAATAATTGAAGTCAGAATCTGTTTCTCTCGTTTGAACTCCGACTAAGACAACTTTTTCTTGCTCTTTTTTTGTTTCCATCTCTCCAACCTGCCTTTCCTATTAAAACTAAATACTCAAAAAACACTTAATCTCTTGTTTCAATTTCTCTTTTGATTCTGGTTCATCTACTAAATCCCACCAACTGACATTTTTTGTGCGATTTTTGAACCAAGTCAATTGTCTTTTAGCGTATCTTCTCGAATTTTGTTGGATTTCAGTAATCACATTTTCAATTGTACCTTCGTTTTCAAAATATGGAATCCATTCTTTATAACCTATTCCTCGCATTGCCTGCGAGTCTTTTATATTTTGGTTATACAGCCATCTTGCCTCTGATTCAAGCCCTTGTTCCATCATTTTATAAACACGTTGATTGATTCGTTCATATAAAATAGAACGATCAGTGGTCAAACCAATTATTTTCACATCAAATAACAATTCTTTTTCTTCGCGCTCTCCTTGATAATTAGAAAAAAGAACTCCAGTAGTATGATGAACTTCTAATGCACGAATCACGCGTCTAACATTGTTTGCATGAATAGCTTTTGCTGAAACTGGATCTATTTTTTCAAGTTCATTCCACAGATAGCGCACTCCTAGTTTTTGTGCTTCAGACTCTTTTTTAGCACGAAAATCTAAATTACTTTCTCCGGTACCACCTAGACTGACATCATATAGAATAGATTCTATATAAAGTCCCGTTCCACCTACTATAATGGGCGTTTTACCTCTAGTTATGCAATCATAAATTAACTGTCTGCCTTTTTTTTGAAAATCAGATACTGAATAGCGATTGGTGACCGTAACTTCATCGATTAAATGATGGACTATTCCGTCTTGTTCAGCTAAAGATACTTTTGCCGTTCCAATATCTAATTTCTGATAAATTTGCATGGAATCTCCACTGATAATTTCACCATTGTATTCTTTTGCTAATTCAATACTTAAACTAGTTTTCCCAACTGCAGTAGGACCAACAACTACGAGTATTTTAGGCTTAACTCGTTGTCTCTCTTGTTGAATGGTAAGAGCTTTTTCAGGGAAGTCTGTAAAAATTCCAGCCACTTTTTTATCAAAACAATAGATTAAATCTTCCTCATTGTTGATTGTCCACAGTCGAATGGGCATCTCGAATTCTTCAGTTAAATAAGTGTTTTTAAACCATGCTAAATCAGTATGCCACATTTCAATAGGAATATTTTGTTCTAACACTGTTTTATTTTTTCCAGTTCCTTTAAACAGTAAAGCAATTTGAGCTTTATTTTCTATTTTTTTTAATCGGATGAGAGTCTGATAGTTAAAACTTGAAAAGACAATTGAAAAAAAATTCGATTGTTTTGAAAGTATCTCTACTACTTTTTTTTCAATCCCTGGATAAGAATAGTTATTTGTTTTAAACTCAACATTTAATAAACCTTTAAATGAATATCGATTTAATAAATCAACTACCTCTTTTAGAGTAGGAATAGTACACATTCCATAAATAGAATCGAACCAGCTACCCGTATCTAGTCGCTTCAATTCTTCTAAAGTAAAGTCTCGAACTAGTCCTTTTCCGTCACTTGTTCTGTTTACCGTTTCATCGTGTATGACAACTACTTTGCCGTCTTTAGTCAGATGAACATCTAACTCAATACCATCACTTCCTACTCGGATAGCTTCTTCAAAAGCAATCAGTGTATTTTCAGGATGAGTTCCTTTACTTCCACGATGAGCAATAATTTTGGTTTTCTCCATAATTTTATGCTGTTTAACTAATCTATTACTAATAAAATTAGTTAATAAAACAGCTCCTATTCTCCTCTCTATAAAACATTCTCTACTTATTATTTTCAAATAAATTTATTCTTTTTATACCACTAGTTAATGTATTATTTCAAGTTAAAAAAATCTCAATCAATAAAAAATAAGATAAAAGATAACATTTCTATTGTAACACAATAGCGTGAAAATTCAGTATGCCTAGATAAAAATAGTAAAACCTTTCCTCGTATTTATTTCAACTATAGCGTAAAATAAAGGAGTAAAGAAAGAATGGAGGGATACCCTATGTATCTAACACTTGAAGAAACTGCAGATTACTTAGATAGTGAAATCTCAGAAATTTATCGGTTAGTTCGTGAAAAGCAAATCCGCACTATATCAGATGGTGAGAACCTTTTAGTTAATAAACAACAATTTAATTTATATTTCAAATCATTAGAAGCCTATAAGGTAGAAATACAACACTACTTGAATGAATTATTACCAGAAGATGATAATATCAAGGATGAAGATTAAATTATTTCTCCAAACAAATAAAAAACCGTCTCTTTAAAAGAGACGATTTTTTATTTATTTATGTTTTTTAGTTTTACCTGTCCAATCACGGAAACCACCTTTTAGTCGGTATAATTCCGTGTAGCCGACTTTATGCAATCTGACAGCTGCTCTGCTGCTTAGTGTCTTATTGTAGTCATAAAGATAAACGGGTTGATCTTTTCTAATTTCAACCATTCTTGTTTTAAACAAAGAATAAGGAATGTTTCTAGCTCCAAGAATATGTCCAGCATCAAAATCATTTTTTTCACGTACATCTATTAATTGAACTCTTCGCATTTCTTTTTTAAATTCTTCTTCAGTCAGTTCTACTGATGCACGTTTGCGATTAAAGTATTGGAAAAGTTCATAACCACCCCAAACAATCACAATAACTAACAAAACAGCATTTAATATAACATTAATATTCAATTCATAGTGCCCCTCTCATCTCATAGTCACATGAATAATTGTACACAAGAGAAGAGTTTATTGCTAGTATTTTTTTTAAAAGATTAAGTTGATTCATTTTAAAAAATTATTCAGCTTCAATCAAAGGATACAACTCTTGTTCTTTTAGATCAATCATATATTCGTGACGCCAACCATACAAACAATACTTGCCATCTTTTGAGATACTAATAGGAGCATTATCAGGTAAATCGATAATAGACTCGCTTTTTTGAGAATTGAAGTCAAATTTACTGAGCTGAAATTGTCCTGAATTTACTTCTAATTGCGTCGGTTCCTTGGAAGTTATTCCATAAATAGCTTGTTCTCTACTTGATTGGGTTAAATAGGGGAAAATTAAACGATCATTCATTGAGACTTTTGGAATAGCTACAAAACCATTGTCCACCATAAATGGGTACTGCCTATTCAGTAACAACTCATCTTCATTAAAATCAGATGGTGAAAATGTAATAAAAGTATCATTATTTAAATAAAAATTTGTTACCTGGCTTCTAATTGGAGTTACTTTATTTGTACGAATATCTCCCATATATAATTCGCCAGTCTGCAATGAGAAATCATTTAAATTATCTACATACAGATAGAGATTTGCTGAATACCAAACAGGTGTTAGTGAACTGGACTCTACATTCGTTATTTTATTAGTATTGATATCCCAATTTTGTACAATCATTTCTTGTTCTTGTTTGTAATAAGAAATAAACAAGTTGTCTTGATTAACAGGATTCCAGTTTATGTTTAGATAGCCATTTGTCTTAATAGTTGTTTGCTGTTCAACTGTTCCCAAAAGATTCATTATTTTCAACTCTCGATTTTCATCATTAACCGTTTGAACAAATATTTTTTGTTGGTCAGTAGATATAACAGCTGTCAGTATGATTGCATCAACCTCGTATAAAATTGTCATTTCGCCACTAAATAAATCAAATAGATACAAAGTATCTTTATTTCCTTCTCCTGCATGAATAAGAACTTCTTCATTGGATACCCATCCGATAATTTTTCTGAAGTTTTCATATTCAAGAGGAAGTTCATGTAGAACTTGTTTTTTTTCTTTTTCTTCAGGAGTAGTTGACACCTTAGTGCAACCAACTAGAAAAAAGGCGCAAAAGGACAATGTTAACGCTGATTTCATCACAGTAGAGATCGTTATCTTCATATTTTCACCTTTTGTTTCCCATTATTAATAAGTTGGATGGTACCTACCTCTTTCCTTATTCACATACTCTTTAATTATAGCACAGCCTTTTTTCTTTAGCTTGTTTTAACCATTAATAAAATAAAACCATATCCAAAAAAATTAGAGTTAATGCTAACTTTTTTAAATACAGTTTTATTTTAAATCATTTTTTAAAGAGTCATTTTTTTAGATACTATTTCTTTTATTAATGAACTTGCACCAATAACACCAGCATCATTTCCTAGCTGTGCTAACCGGATCTCACAGCTATTTTGAACTGCTGGAAAGGTAAACGTGTTAAAATAATTCCGAATTTTATCAATTAAGAATTGACCGGCATTAGATACTCCGCCGCCAATTACTATTGTAGAAGGATTTAATATATTCGCTATGTTTCCACAGGCTAAGCCCAAATAAAAAGCTACTTTATCTACAACAATTAATGCTAATTCATCATTTTGTTTAGCAAATTCAAATACATCTTTAGCTGTTATTAGCTGACCATCATCAATGGCTAATTTTAATTTTGACTCTCCAGCATATTTATCTGCAAAATCTCGTGCCAAACGGACGACTCCCGTTGCACTTGCAACCGTTTCAAGACAACCATTTTTCCCGCAAGTACAGGCATAACCTTCAGGATCAACTGTTATATGCCCCACTTCACCAGCTGCACCAACTGTTCCATGAAGTAAGTCACCTCCTGCTACGATTCCGCCACCTACGCCAGTTCCTAAAGTTAAAAAGGCCATATTGTCTTCGTTCTCTCCTGCACCCTTCCAGCGCTCACCAAGAGCGGCTACGTTTGCATCATTGTCAATAGCAAAAGGAATACCAGTACCTGATTCTATTAATTTTTTGACTGGCTGCATTGCTTTCCAATTTAAATTATAGGCACCCACAACTGTACCATTTTTTCGATCGACTGTTCCTGGCGAGCCCATTCCAATTCCAATAAAATCGTCTTTCGACATATTGTAACGCTCAATGTGTTCATTAATTGAATCTACAATAGATGGGACTATTTTAGAGCCTTCTTCAGAAATGTCTGTTAAGACACTCCATTTTTTTTGTATTTCTCCTGTTTCAGTTAGTATTGCTAACTTAACTGTTGTTCCACCTAAATCAATTCCAATTAATTTTTTTGACATATTTTTATCCTCCATTATTTTCCATTTTCTTTCTCTATTTCTATCTGGTGTTCTTTTTTAAGAATCATTAGTGCTTTGAAATATTCATTGTCTTCAAGTAACCCTTGGCTGTGAATTTTTTTTAACTCAATCATCATTAACTCAATATCCCACATTCTTTTGCCAACATAAATAAAAATACCAAATCTTTTTAAAATTTGTTGGACATCATAGAGCGTCCTCAAAGAACCACCGCTTTGTATCATAAAACTAATTGAACTTTCCAATAACCTAAAGCAATCATCAGACCGATAGATAGAAGAAATAGCCCAGCGTATGATATTCTCTTTTTTAATACTGTTGATGATGTTTCTTTGACACTAATTGCTGTTGAAATGAGATAACCCCCAACAAATCCGCCTATATGACCGGATAAATCAATCGAAGAATCAAAAACACCAAAAACTAAATTAATAATGACTAAAGTTAAAAAGTTACGCGCCATCTGTTGAACAGCAGGATTGTACGGATAAAGTTTGCCTAGTACCAAAGAGGCGCCAAATAATCCGAAAATTGCTGTACTTGCTCCAGCTGAAATAGAATTATTAAATGCAAAACTTGCTACATTACCGGCAAAACCACTTAATAAATAAATTAATCCAAAACGCCAATGGCCAAAATAATTCTCTAATTCAATACCTAAAAAATATAAAATAACAGAGTTAATTAACAAATGCATCCAGCCTATATGTAAAAACATAGGTGTGATTAAGCGCCACCACTGTCCCCATACAATAAAAGGATTGAACTTTGCTCCGTATTCAATTAAAGTTGTTGTATTCGTGCTTCCGCCATTGAAAGTCATTAAGATGAATAACAAAATTTGAGTACTTAACAACAAGTACGTTAGTAAGGGTTGTCTAAAAAAACGCTTCATTTTCATTTGTGTCTGATAATCCAATAACTTCACTCCAATCTTTGATTTCTAACAGTTGAATAACAAAAAATGTTTTATATTTTTCAAAGAAACTATCGATTAATTATAGCATATAAATAAACGTTTTATGTTAAGAAGATAAAGACCATTCGTATTCTTCTCCAGCTCGTTTAAAAAAATAGCCTAAACAACTCAAAATGTAAGGTTAACACTAATAGTTTAAAATAAAACTCCTAAGCAGACAACCCTTTTATCTGCTTAGGAGTAAATTCATTCTATCTTATTTTATTTTACGAATTATCTTTTCTGTTGTAATCAAAAGATTAACAGGTATATCAAAAGAATCTACCTCGAATAGTCCTACTTGTTGCTCATTTAAGACTAATGAAACAGTCTCCCCTTCATAATTTGCTAGAAAGCGATCATAGTATCCTCCGCCAAAACCTATTCTAAATCCTGTCTCACAAAAAGCAACTCCTGGGACGATAATTAAATCAATATCTGACTTTAAAGTAGCGATCAAATGACGAGCAGGTTCTTTAAGTCCAAAAGAAGATACTTCTATCGGTGTATCTTTTTTGTAAACAACAAAATCCATTTTTCTATCTTTCTTAGTGCGAGGAATGACAACAATTTTATCTTCTGACCAAGCTTTTTCTATTATCTTATCAGTATTTAGCTCTAATTTTTGTGCCAGTGTTAATGCAATGATCTTTGACCTCTTCCACTCAGAAGTACCGATTAACGTTTTGATCAAAATTTCTTCCTGTTTTGCTTTTTGTTCACTATTTAGGCTTTTGAGTAGGCTAATAACCTGATTTCTGATTTTTTTTTTCTTCATAGTTGATTTTCCTCCTAAAAGAAAAAACGCTAAGAATATAGTATTCCAGCGTTTTTACTATTTTCGAAATGTATTATGAGACAAAAAAAACAACAGAAATTCTGTTGTTATTTTGTTTCACGATGTAAAGTAACAACACGTTCGCGAGGACAATATTTTTTAAATTCTACACGATCCGGATTATTACGTTTGTTTTTCTTTGAGATGTAATTACGTTCTTTACATTCAGTACATTCCAATGTGATATTTACACGCATGATTTTCCCTCCAAGCAATAAACAATAGTTGAAGTTACATTTCGTAAACTTCTGACTTAAATATCATAGCATTTTTTTTTGAAACATGCTAGTATTTTTTTAAAAGATGTAAAGTTTTTTTACTTTACGTCACTAAAATTTGTTAATAAAAAAATTTTTTTAACAACCTACTTTTATAAAGTGAAATATGTTAAAATTATATCGGAGTTTAAATAAAAGGGGTGAAAATAGTGGATTTATGGATAATAGTCATTATCTTGCTAGTCGTTGCCATAGCTTTAATTGGATGGTCTTTTTATAAAAAAGATAATGGCGAAGCAATAAAAGAGGAGTTTGAGGAACTTTCTCTACAATTATTACAAGATATTTATGGATTAAAAAAACGCGTTTCTATTCTTGAAAAAGAACTAAACATTCACACGGAAGAAAAAATTACATCAGTAAAAATTCACGATGTTCTTAAAAAGCACGTTATTACTCTTTACACACAGGGAGTTTCTACAGAAGATATTGCGAATCAAACAAGATTATCTAAAACAACAATCAATGTTGTCATAGACGAATACATTGATGAAAAATAAAAATAGAGCAAAGGAGTTTTCAAATGAGTAAACCAGCATTACGTTTTTTAGCACTTGGTTTCTTAATTTCTGCTATTGTTCTTGCAGGGTATCGCTCTTTCATATACGAATCCCAGCCAACCACTAAGGACTCGGTTGCTACTAAAGCAACAAAACCAAGTGAAGAAGAATTATTGTATAAAGAAAAATATGAAAAGTTATTGGCTGAAACAGAAGTTGCTGAACTAACCAAAGAAAATGAAGCAAGCTCTTCAGATGTTAAACCAGAAGAAAAACCAGAAGAAAAACCAGAAGAAAAACCAGCAGAGAAACCGGTGGAAAAACCAGTAGAAAAGCCAGTAGAAAAGCCAGTAGAAAAACCAGTAGTTGAACCAGTAAAACCTGCTGTAACAAAAGCAACTATCGTTGTAAACGATGGCGATCCAGGTAGTGTTGCAGTAGAACAAGTTAAAAATCAAGGCATTATTAAAGATTCTACTGAATTTGAAAATTTTCTTGAACAAAATGATTATATTTCATTTATTAGACCAGGTAGTTATGAACTGACTAGTGAAATGACTTATGAACAAATAGCTACTACCTTAATGGGACGTTAAAAAACTAACTTGTCTAGCCTATCATACTGGCTAAACAAGTTAGTTTTTTTATTCTTCTGCATTCTTTTGATTCGTTTGTGTATCTAAATTTTTATAAGCTCCTACTCTAAAGTAAGCATCTAAAACTTGACGTGCAATAGCCGTATTTTCTCTACTCGTATTAGGTAAAGGAAGATAAGGGACTACTACTGTAACAGCGATTTCAGGGTTATCAAAAGGTGCATATCCAATGAAAGTTCGGTTTTCGACCCTTGATCCTTTGCTGCTTTCAACTGGTCCATCATAAGGAGCCTCAGCTGTTCCAGTTTTACCACCAGCTTTGTATTCTGCACCAACAAATGCTGTTCTAGCTGAACCGTTAGCCCCGTTTACTACTTGATACATTCCTTCTTGAGCGCGATTAAATTCTGTTTTTCCAACATTAACTGTATTTAAGATAGTAGGTTCTAATTGAGTCTCTATAGCGCCTAAATTGCCTTCTTCATCTGTTCCTCTTATTTCATCGACAATTCTTGGTGCAATACGTTTTCCACCATTAGCAATAGTAGAAACATATTGAATCATTTGAATGGGAGTGTACGTGTCATATTGACCAAAAGAGAAGAAGAGCGGTTGTACACCTGTAATATCTTCACCAACAAATCCTATTCCTTCATTTGGCAAATCAATTCCTGTTTTCAACCCTAAGCCAAATTGTCCATAATACCCTCTCAATTTTTTAATTACTTCATTTCCATCAATTTTTAAATTTAATCCTGGGGCATAAGAAAACTGTCCACCCATACGCATAGCAATTTTAGACATGTAGACGTTTGATGAGCGTTCTAGTGCAGTAATATCATTTAAGGCTATGCTCCCACCTCTATTAAAAACTGAACTGATTGTATTACTACCTTTAAACTTTAAAGGTTCATCAACAAGTGTATTATCATTAAGGGTTAGTACACCATCCATATAGCCAGCTAATACTGTTGCCGGCTTAACCGTAGAACCCATTACATAAGCTGTATTAATAGTACCCAGAGCATGATCTTCTATTTCACCTGTCTTAGGATTTACTTTTTGTCCTGTCATGGCCATAATTTCGCCTGTATTAGGATCAGATGCAATGACGTATACTCTGTCATTTAAACCCTGTCGGTTTTGTGCGAGGGATTTATAGGCAATATCTTCAACTATTTTTTGGAAGTTCATGTCTATAGTTAAAACGAGATTATCCCCTTTTTTTCCGATGTAACTTTGAACAGAGTTAACAATGTCTCCATTTTGATTGGTCTCTGTAGCAGCTTTGGATTTTGATCCACTAAAAACTTGTTCGTATTCTAATTCTAAGTCGCTACTACCTACACGATCGTTTCTAGCGTATCCTTTTGCAAGATAAGTCGCTACTTTATTTTCTGGTAGACCTTTTGCTTCAGTTGTAACACTACCTAAAATACTTTCTAACGTATTGCCTTGGGGATACGTCCTGACCCAATCCGTTCCTGTATCTACTCCTGGTAAGCTCAGTAAATTTTCGCTCACTTTAGCTACTTCTTCATCGGTTACATTTTCACTTTTGATATTGATGGTCGATAACGCATACGTTCCATTCATTCTTTTAAAAATAGCCGCAGCTTCTTGTTCTTCATCCGAGAACTGGATATCCTCATCTGTTACGTAACTAATTTGTTTTTGATAAAACTCTGATCCAGTTAAAGCTAATTCTTTTTTTGATAAGCGCTTATTTAAATTCGTTTCATTCAAGGCAATCCAAAAATCTTGTAAATCTCTTTTAGATAAATCAAATTTTTCAGCAATTTCTAGTTGAGTTGTATGCGGCATTGCGATATACTGAGCTACTTTTTTTGCTAAGACTGCCATCTCTTTTGCAGATACTCCCTTACCTCTTGTATACGTTATCGCCTGCAATGGATTATTCCCTACTAGTTTACGGTATTGACTATCGTAAATTTCTCCACGAGGGACAGTTCCTGTTGCTAATGTCGTTTCTGTACGTTGGACTTGCGTTTCAAATTCTTCTCCTTGCACAATTTGCAAATAGCCCAAACGTAAAATAAGAGCTGCAAACAACAAAAAAACAGTGAAAAACAATAAGTTTAAACGAAAAGGGATATGTGACTTTTTCTTATTACTTTTCTTTTTATTCGATTTCAATCTGACACCATCCTATTCAACTTAACTTTGTCTATTGTAACAAATTGTATCAAAATTAACCATTGAATGACCAAAATTTTAATCATTCTTTAGTAATTTATGCTATTCTATAGATTAGATAACTACGTACTA
The DNA here is from genome assembly GCF_047553015.1 of Carnobacterium sp. TMP28. Classification (GTDB taxonomy): domain Bacteria; phylum Bacillota; class Bacilli; order Lactobacillales; family Carnobacteriaceae; genus Carnobacterium_A. Next base: position 939,593 of record NZ_CP180212.1, on the reverse strand, counting down.
TTATGACTTATCCTAATGGAGTGATTATATTGCAATTTTCGATTAAAAATTTTTTTAAGAATCAATGGCCTCTGCTTTTAGCTTTTTTCATTCCCTGTACGATTCTTTCTATCATTTATATCGTACAAGGTGTTTATCCTTTCGGAAACAGTTCTCTAATGACTGTAGATTTAGGCCAACAATATGTTGATTTTTTTTCATATTATCGACAGACTTTTTATGAAGATCCTTCCAGTTTTTTCTATTCTTTTTCAAAATCAATAGGAGGAGATATGGTAGGCCTATGGGCATATTATTTAACTAGTCCATTTAATTTTATTTTTTTAATTTTTCCAAAAAACCAAATTTCTTTGGCTATTACCTGCTTAACTATTTTAAAAATTAGTTTAACTGGACTGAGTTTTGGTTGGTTATTAAAAAAATCATTTAATGGGCGTGGACTTATTTTAGTTGCTTTCTCTATTAGTTATGCTTTAATGGGCTACACGATTGTTAATCAATTAAATATTATGTGGCTTGATGGTCTTATTTTTTTACCCCTCATTGCATACGGTATTGAAGTTTTACTCTCAGAAAAAAAAGGACTCCTTTATTCTCTTTTTTTAGCATTGGCCCTGTTCTCAAATTATTATATTGCTTATATGATTTGTCTTTTTTTAATCAGCTATTTTTTCTTTCGTTTATTGGGAATGACTTATGATTCTAATCTATCATTTATAAAAAAAATTAAATTAAATTTATCTTCTATTCTATTATTTTTCTGGCATTCCTTACTTGGAGCTGGCTTGAGTGCTTTTTTACTTCTTCCTACTTTTTTTTCTCTTTTAGAAAGTAAAGCTAGTTACACCAAGTTAACATTTGATTGGGAAACGTCCTTTCCTTTTCATGAAATGTTATCTAAATTAATGATTGGAGCATTTAACTTCGAACAAATGCCTTCAGGGTATCCAAATATTTTTATAGGTAGCTTAGCCTTATTGTCTTTTTGTTTTTATTTTTTTAATCGATCTTTTCCTTTACGTGAAAGACTTTTCGGTTTAGTTCTCACACTCTTTTTCATTGTTTCAATGAACTTAAAAGCCTTTAATATCGTCTGGCATGCTTTGCAATATCCAATTTGGTATCCTTACCGCTTTTCTTTTGTTGTTTGTTTTTTTATGATTCTAAACGGATTTAGAAGTTTTATGAAAATGGACGGACTAAGACCTCTTGAAACTTTTTTCAGTCTAATTTTACTTGCACTAGTTGGAATAAATGTTTATCAAAATGAGTATGATTTTATCGAACCCATTCAAATTATAGTGACCATTGTATTTAGCCTTCTTATTATTTTTATGCTCATTATCAAACCAAAAAATTATAAATGGCTTCCTTTTTTATTTTTTTTAATAACTATTATTGAAATGGGAACAAATACTCAAATAGATTTATCTCGTTTAAGTTACGTTAAACAAAATTCTTTTTCAACGTATCAACATTTATTAAATGCTGATATTGAAACTATCAAAGATAAAGATACTGGTTTTTATAGAATTGAAAAAACATTTTCTAGATCTAAAAATGATAGCTTTCAAGCTAACTACCCTAGTGTTTCTCATTTTAGTTCTACTTTTGAAAAAGAACTGCCTACATTTTTTGGCCAACTTGGATTACCTGTTGGTGATGGTTTTGTGTCCTATTCAAATGGAACTTTGATTACGGATTCACTGTTAGGAATCAAATACTACATTAGCGAACAAAATGAACTGTATCGTTATTCTTTAAATGAAAATAACGTATTAGATAAGCCACCCTTTTTAGAAGAAAAAAAACAAAACAAACTATTTAATCCAGATTTCCAACTTTCTTTAATCCAGACTAAACCTGATTTACGTAGCTATCTACCTTTTAAAGAGTCTAGTAAAACGGTTATATATGAAAATCCTTATGCCCTTCCACTTTTATTTGGTAGCGATAGAAGCATCTTGACTGTTGAATCACCCAACGATAGGCCTATTCGATTCCAAGAAACAATTATACGGTCGTTGGCTGGATTACCTAATAAGACCGGTCTCTTTATTCCGACTGATTTCGATACAACTGTTTACCAAAATGTTTCAGTAACTCACTCTTTCAAAAATCAGTCTTATGTAAAACAAATTTTCAATAAAGAGGCATCTGTTACTTTCCAATTTAAACCTAAGACAAACGATTCTTACTATTTGACGCTAGATCCAGATATCAAGGAAGAGGATGTAACATTCTATTTAAATGGGATACCCTTTACTCAATACCCTACTTACCGTAATGTTTTAGTTTTAAACCTAGCACATCTCAATAAGGAAGATACCATTACCTTTAAAATTGCTCTGAAAAAATCAAGACTTTCTTTAGATAGTTTTGATTTATACCGACTTGATCAAGATGTTTTTTCTTCTACCATTAAAAAACTTCAAAAAAATAGTTTAACGATTAAAAATCAAAGCAACACGCTGATAGAAGGTGCAATTGAAATTCAATCGGATCAAGAACTTCTTTTTACTTCTATTCCTTATAGCAAAGGCTGGTCTGCTTTCATAGATGGAGTACCTGTTGAGACTAAAAAAGCTTTAAATAGTCTCTTAGTCGTACCAATAAAACCAGGAGTACATTCAGTAAGCTTGAAATACCGAACTCCTTGGTTAAAAGAAGGTATTATTTTAACCAGTATTGCAGCGGGTATACTAACTATTTCATATTTAATAGAAATGAAATTTTCAAATAAAAGTAAAGATAAAGGGAGTTATAATGATTAATAAACACACAATTAAATCACCTAAATTATCTTCTAATTTATCTCCCAGTGACTTTGAATCCTTAGAAGATGAAAGCTATTATACTGGAGTGGTTTTTAAAGATTGTACACTTACCGGTAGTTCTTTTGAAAAAATTTGTTTTAAAAATGTATCTTTTATAAATGTTCATTTTAAACAATGTATTTTTCACCAAATTGAAATGATTGATGTCCATTTTGATAATTGTGACATTAGCAATACAGAAATGATTGAGTCCATTATTCAACGTACTCATTTTTCGAATACTAAGCTAGTTGGAACAAATTTTGCCGAATCCTCATTGATGGACGTATTATTTTCAGGATGTTTTGCCAACTATAGTTCTTTTAGTTACGGTTCTTTGAAACAAGTACGTTTTGAAAAGACTAGTTTAGTAGAAAGTGATTTTTACGAATTAAAATGGAAAAATCTTGATTTTAATCGTTGTGAATTAGATGGAATTAACTTACTACAAACAAATTTAAATGCATTAGATTTAAGTTCTTCTACCTTCGAAAGGATAGGAATTTCCCTTGATTTACTAAAAGGGCTTACGCTAAGTAATGTACAAGCCTTAGTTATAGCAAATGCTTTAGGTATCACAATAAAATAAAAAACTCAAGAAATGACTAGTCATTTCTTGAGTTTTTTATTTTATTTATTTTGCTGATGCGTAATTTTTTGCTGCTTCGTCCCAGTTCACTACATTCCAAAAAGCTTTGATATAATCTGGACGAACGTTTTTATAATTTAGGTAGTAAGCATGTTCCCATACATCCAATCCTAAAATTGGTGTTTTTCCTTCTGTTAATGGTGAATCTTGATTAGGAGTAGACATAACAGCTAACTTATCCCCATCTAAGACTAACCATGCCCAACCAGAACCAAAACGTCCTGCGCCTGAAGCGGCAAATTCTTCTTTAAACTTATCTAAACTGCCAAAAGTTGTTTCAATTGCTTCTTTTAGATCACCAGTTGGCTCACTGCTGCCATTTGGAGTAAGGATAGTCCAGAAGAAACTATGGTTAACATGTCCACCACCATTGTTGCGAACAGCCGTACGAATAGTTTCAGGTACAGTATCTAAATTAGAAATTAATTCTTCAATTGTTTTTCCTGCTAATTCAGGATAATTCTCAATTGCTTTATTTAAGTTTGTTAAGTAAGCGTTGTGGTGCTTATCATGGTGCAAGTGCATTGTTTCCTCATCGATAGTTGGTACTAGTGCATCATAAGCATAAGGTAGTTCTGGTAATTCATAAGCCATAATTAAATTCCTCCACATGTTTTTATTATTTTTTGTAGCTCCTACCCTCTAAATGTAACACCTTTCATAATAAAACTCAAAATCTTTGCCTTTATTCAACATAAAAAGTTATTTTTTCCTTTCTATAACAGATAGTTAGACCAAGCATTGAGTTTTCTATTAGAAAAGCTTACAATAACAAAGAACGATTTTATCATAGTAATAGGAGTGATTGATATTCAACTTTTTAATCTAATGAAAGCCTCTTTTCTTAATCCGGAGAAGTTAAGTGCCGCACGTAGCTTGAATAAGAAAAAAATAATACTGTACCTGATAGTTCTTTCCTTCATAACAGCTGTTCCTACTTGGATTCAAGGAAATAAACTAATTGCTGATTTTAAAAGAGATGGTCAAAAAATTGCTGAACAATTGCCCTCTTTTAAAATAGAAGATGATCAATTGGTAACTGAGGAAGGTACTAAAAGTTTTATTTATCAAACAGATTCAATTATTTTTACTTTTGATCCTACAGGAGAACAAACACCTGAAGACGTCAAAAAAAATACGATTGGAACGACAATAGGACTAGCCTTACTTAAAGATGGCCTTTATCTTAGTGCACCAGGTTATCCTGGTGATATCTCTTACTCTAAAATGAATGGTTTAGATAACACTTTCTTTGCAGATTTATTCTTAGGAATGGAAAGAGTAAGTAGTGTAATTTTTATCTTATCCTTTATCTTAATTTGGCTTGTTAATTTATTAATTGTTGTTATTTATAATTTACTTTATACTGTTTTTGCTAATTTAGTTTCTACCTTCAGTCGTCGCTCTCTTCGTTTTTCTGATAATTGGAAAATCGTTTTATTTGCTTCAACTTTGCCTACTGTTTTCTTTGCTGTATTAAATAGTTTTCAACTAACTCCTTATCTCCAACTAGAAGCAACACTAGCTATCACGATTTATTTTTACTATTTAGCTATCAAGAAGATACCAAAAGAAAAAATAATTAAAAAATAGCTAAAAAGCAGGTCACATCATAAAAATGTGACCTGCTTTTTTAATTTTATTTGGTTTTATTGCTTGCCTTATTTGCTTTTTTTATAGTATTAGCTTGTGTACGACGTTCTGTACGACGTTTTTTCACATTACTTGCTTTAATAACTCGACCCATTTTTTTCTTATATCCAGGTTTAATCGTCTTCTTAGCTTTTTTCAACATTCCTCTTGTTTCACCATCAAGAGATTCTGTTTTTTTCTTTTCACGCTGAGCACGGCGCTTGCGATCGAAAGTATCTACGATTTCTCCATGCTTAATACTTTTAGGCTCAAATGTAATGCCCATTTTTTCAATGTCAATAACTAAATTCTCTTCACTTGGTGAATACAAAGTAATCGCTGTTCCTTTTAAATCTTTACGACCTGTCCGACCCACTCTATGAATAAAGAAATCTAAATCACGAGGGATTTCCGCGTTGATAACATGAGAAACACCTTCAATATCAATACCTCGAGCAGCTAAATCTGTTGCAACAACAAATTGATACTCTAAATTTTGGACTTGTTTCATCACACGTCTTCTTTCACGTGGTGGGATGTCTCCATGAATTTTAGCTACTTTAATTCCTCTTGATTTTAATCCATCCGCTATTTCATCTACTTTTACTTTCGTATTAGCAAATATCATAACTAAATACGGTTGTCCAATTGTTAGTAATTCATAAATAACATCAATTCTTTCGCGGCCTTTAGTAGATATAAGCCAGTTTTCAATATTTGTAGATATAATATCTTTCGGTTGGATTTGCTCATATAGAGGGTTTTCCATATACTTCTTCAAGAAAGGTTTTAGTTTATTTGGGATAGTTGCTGAGAAAATTAGCATCTGTAATTCTGTTGGTAATTTACTAGCAATTTTATCAATATCTTCCAGGAATCCCATATCTAATGTCATATCTGCCTCATCTATTACTAAGACCGGTGCGGTATAAATCAATAATGCTTTCTCATTCATCAAATCTAAAATTCTACCTGGTGTTCCAATAACAATATGTGGTTGTGTCCCTGCTAATTTAGCTATTTGACGCTTTTTATCTGTACCACCAACATATGTTTGAACAGTAATTTTTTCTGGTGCATTTTCTACTAATTGTAAAGCTGCTTTAGATATTTGCTCAGCTAATTCTCTACTTGGTGTAGTAATGACAACTTGAACTTCTTTTTTAGCAGGATCGATGCCGTCAATTAAAGGCAACAAAAAGGTATGTGTTTTACCCGAACCCGTTTGGGATTGTCCAATAACACTTTTCCCTTTTTTTATGGCTGGAATAAGTTTTTCTTGCACTTCTGTAGGTTGTGTAAAACCTATTTCGTTAATTGCTTCTATTAAAAATGGTTGAATATTAAATCTCTCAAATGTATGTTCCATCTATTCGTACGCCTCTTTTCTATCGATACTCTTTTGCATCTGTTACATTATAACATAATTCTACTTGCTCCGTTAATGAATTGTTGATTTTTTAATAAGTCCCTTTATTGAAAATAATTGCTGTATTCACTTTATTATTGTTTCACTCGTTTTCTAAATCTTTTTACTTTTCTTTTCGTATCTTCCTTTAAATAAATAAACAAGATAAATTGATTCCTCTATCATATACTTGTATAATACAGTAGATAATCCTTTTTAAGGAAAATATTAAAGACTAGTATCTATCGATTGAAGGAGTGGTCACAGCAAATGAATACAGAAAAGAAAGCTCTCTTCACCATATTTGGTGGAACAGGAGATTTAGCAAAAAGGAAATTATATCCTTCTCTTTATCGATTATATAAAAAAGGGTATCTTAAAGAACAATTTGCAGTTATTGGCACAGCTAGGAGAGAATGGACAGACGAGTTCTACCGTGAGGTTGTTATTGATTCTATTCAAGATATTACTGACTCACCTGAGCATGCACTAAAATTTGCAAGTCATTTTTACTATCAATCTCATAATGTGACTGATGTAGATCATTACGATACATTAAAGAAGCTTTCTAGTAAATTAGACGAAGACTATCAATTAGATGGCAATCGCTTGTTTTACTTGGCTATGTCTCCTAATTTTTTTGGCATTATCTCACAAAATCTAAAAGATCGAGAACTAATAACAACGAACGGCTTTAATCATCTAATTATTGAAAAACCATTTGGACATGATTTTAAAAGCGCACTAGAACTAAATAATAAAATTAGAGCGTCTTTTGAGGAAGATCAAATTTATCGGATTGATCATTATCTAGGAAAAGAAATGGTTCAAAATATTTCGGCTGTAAGATTTGGAAATTATATGATTGAATCTATGTGGAATAGTCGTTATATTGATAATATCCAAATTACATTAAGTGAATCTCTTGGTGTTGAAGAACGAGGTGGTTATTACGATACGAGTGGTGCCTTAAGAGATATGTTACAAAACCATATTTTGCAGATTATCTCTTTGTTAGCCATGGAGCCTCCTACTCGCTTAGAAGATAAAGAAATACGAACTGAAAAAATTAAAGCTTTAAGAGCTGTCCGGCTATTTGAACCAAATGAAGTAACAGAGTATATGGTTAGAGGCCAATATGGTCCTAGTCTTGATAGTAGTCATGAAAATTTAAATGGCTACCGTGAAGAAATAAATGTGGCACCTGATTCTCAAACAGAAACGTTTGTTGCTGGAAAAATTTTGATTGATAACTTTAGATGGGCTGGTGTTCCTTTTTATTTTAGAACTGGAAAACGTCTAGCTGAAAAAGGAACTCAAATTGATATTGAATTTAAAAATGTACCGCTAAATTTATTTGATAACAACGATAAGCCTTTACCTGCTAATATTCTTACTATTTACATTCAGCCAACAGAAGGTTTTTCTTTAGAATTGAATACTAAAAAAATAGGATTAGGATTAGAAACTGAGACCTTAAAATTAGAACACAAACATTCTGCTGAAACAACTGCGAATAGTCCTGAAGCTTATGAAAAACTTATTCTAGATTGTTTAAATGGTGATTCAACTAACTTCACTCATTGGGATGAAGTAGCAACATCTTGGAAATTCGTTGATGTTATTCGCGAACACTGGGACAATAAAACAATTGATTTCCCTAATTATGCCAGTGGTTCTATGGGACCAACTGATAGTGAAAAATTATTGATTAAAGATGGATTCAAATGGCATTGGTGTCCTAATAAAGATTAATAGGTTTAGTCTCTTTAAAAAAACAAAACAAAAACAAAAAAGATTTGGCATTTTTTATGCCAAATCTTTTTTTATTTCGTTGGTTTAATTGAAGTTGCTCTAAGGCGTTCTTGATTGTCTGGATCTCCACCATAACGAGTTTCTGTATTTAATAAAGCAATTTCATCCATGTCTTCTTGAGTCAAAGAAAAATCAAAGAGTTCACTATTTTCTTTAATTCGATTTCTATGAATCGATTTAGGGATAATCACCTCACCACGTTCTAGATGCCAACGTAAAACGACTTGTGCTGGTGTTTTAAAATATTTTCGCCCTATTTTAGCTAAAATAGAGTGATTCAATAAGTCAGATTTCCCTTGGCCTAATGGTCCCCAAGCTTCATGGATGATCCCATTTTCTTTCATGTAATCATGTAATTCCTTTTGTGGAAACTCCGGATGAGTTTCTATTTGATTAACCATTGGTTGCACTAATCCTGCATTTTTTAATTCTTCTAAATGATGAATTTGAAAATTTGAAACACCAATAACTTTAATTTTTCCAGCTTCATATAATTCAATCATTGCCCGCCATGTATCTATAAATTTTTCTGCAGGCCAATGAATTAGGTATAAGTCTAAATAATCTGTCTCTAATTTATCTAGCGATTCTTGAAAAGCTCTTTTTGTTTCTTCATATCCTTGATCATAATTCCAAACTTTTGATGTTAAAAAAACTTCTTCACGTGACAGACCTGATTCTTTTAATCCTCTAGCCACATACTCTTCGTTCTCATATATTTTAGCTGTATCAAAATGACGGTAACCAAATTCAACAGCTGACTTAATTGCGTCAATTAGCTCACTCTCATCCTTCATTAAAAAGACGCCCAATCCTAATTTGGGGATTTCAACTCCATTGTAGCATGTGTAACTATCTAGTAGTCCCTGATTCATTTTAACCAGCTCCTTTGATTGTGCTTACCCACTCGTCATGGCAGGATGAAATCTTTTATGACAAGTCAGATGAATCTAAACATTCTTGTGAAATAAAAAATCCTTTTAACTTTTGGCGCAACTGTTTGATTGTACCCATTTGATCGCTTTCAAAAGTTAGAACTAGTAAAGGCTCGTGTAAACTCATTCTCAACAACAGCCAGCCTGAACCGTAAATACCTTTTGTGTTTACTCTTACACCTTCTAAATTATTGGGTTCAATCACTAAATCAGGCACCTGTTCTATAAATTCTCTGAATTTCTCCATCGTATCTAACCCGTTTTCTCTAATCGGCTTAGTTAAAATCTTAAAACGAACTTCATCTGTTTCTATTGGTTGTTTTAATGTTTCTATTAAACTGCCAATTTTTTTATTTTCTTTACGCAACCGTGCATCGGCCATTAATATTTTAGCAACTAAGTAAGCACCATCATCTAAAAAATAATTTTCTTTAAGTGCTGCATGCCCACTTGTTTCTATAGCTAATGAGGTATGAATTCCTTCTTTGTTTAATTTCAATGCTTGGTTAATGACATTACGGTATCCAGTTAAATAACGATTTTGTTGACCACCTTGTTCTTCTATAAATGTTTTTAAGTGCTCTGATGTTGCGGAATTTGTTACAATCGTTGTACCAGGATTTTCAGCTATCACGATAGCAGAAATAACCGCAATCAAGTTATTCCGATTCAACGTTACACCTTTATGATCAACTAATGCTGATCTGTCTACGTCTGTATCAAAAATAATACCTAAATCAGCTTTATTTTCTAAAACTGCTTTTTGGATGCTAGCCATCGCTTCTTTATTATCTGGATTTGGAATGTGGTTTGGAAACGTTCCGTCTGGATCCAGAAACTGACTGCCTGTAATGTTGGCACCTAATTTTTCTAAGACTTCTTTCGCAAAAAATCCTCCAGCACCATTTCCAGCATCTACAATAATGTGTCTACCGGCTAAAGGTTTCTCATGATTTTCTACATCATCAATTTCTTTTTTTATTTTACTCCTTAAATCAGCTGCATAAACCTTTAATAAATCAGCCTTTTTCACTTCTCCCTTATCTTTGGGATAAGGTTGTTTTTTCACATCTGTATTGGCTAAAATAAATTCAATGTCCTCATGCTCTGCCCCACCGTCTTTTGTGAAAAACTTCAAGCCGTTGTATTGATAAGGTAAGTGACTTGCTGTAATCATAATCGCAGCATCACAGTCAAATTCTTGGTATTGGGTCGACATAAACATGGCAGGTGTTGTAGCTAAACCAACGTCAATAATATCGACACCCAGATTTATTAGCGTTTTTATAATGACTTCTTGAATTCTTTTAGCAGATAATCGACTATCGTATCCAATGGCAACTTTAATAGTTGTTAGTGAGTTAGTCAGTTTTTTGTATTCTTTTAACCACGCCATTAAGCCATAACTAATTTTTTCAATTCTGTCATTTGTTAAAGTTAATTCGTTATTTTTTGTTTGAATAGCAATTCCTCTAATATCAGATCCATTTTGTAAATCTGCTAAATGAAACTCAGGTAGTTTTGTCATAAAGAACCTCCATTTTATGCATTTATCCATTTGTGTAAATAATCATACATTTTAACTGCATCTTCTTCATTTTTAGAAATAATAATGCACGTATCATTCCCAGCAATGGTTCCTACTTTTTCAGGAAAATCAATTGCGTCCATTAATGCTCCAATAACATGAGCGTTACCTGGAATAGTCATTAAGATTGTTAGAAATTGAACACGAGTTAATTTTATAGTAACTTCACCTAGTGTGGACTGCAATTTTTCTTCCGTTGACATTTTATTGTTTTGGAATAGAGCGTACTTTACATTCCCGCTTGAAGTCGTTGTTTTCACTAGATGCATCTCTTTAATATCACGTGAAATCGTTGCTTGTGTTGCTTCTACTCCTTCTTCCTTTAAGTAGTGCAATAGCTCTTCTTGTGTTCCAACATCGTAGTTATTAATAATTTGTTTTATGGCTAGTTGTCTATTAGATTTTTTCATACTACAAGACCTCCTCATAATTACACTATCTACTGGTATTATACCAAACAAAGTATGAAGACGCTTAGATTTATCAAACTATCTACAAAATAATGAATAAAAATTCTTTTTTAAAATGAATGGAATTTATCTAAATACTTTGCTATACTTGATAAATAGAAAAAAATAACGATTCAATGATGAAGAGAGTACTGATTTAGTTTGTTTAAAGCGAATTGGGATGGTGTAAGCCAATAACAAAAAAATCAGGAACCGCACTTTTGAGAAAATAATTTGAAACTAGTAAAATTATTCGGTTTTGTTTGCCGTTATCTAAAAACAAGTGGTTTTGTTCCTTAGACAAAACAACAAGAGTGGTACCGCGGGCTCAACCTCGTCTCTTTTTTGATTTATTTGTAAATCAAATTAGGGCTTTTTTTGTATTCTAAAGTTTGAAATAAGTAAAAAATAGAGATTTAAATAGGAGGAAAAAACATGAACTATAAACTACTCGTTGCTGAAGCCTTACATGAACAAATTGGTGAAACACTAACTGTTGAGAAAATTTTTGATTTACTTGAAAAACCAAAGACAGCTGAACACGGTGACGTTGCTTTCCCAACATTTATTTTAGCAAAAGAATTTAAACAAGCACCTCAGAACATTGCAGCAGATTTAGGTGGCAAAATTTCTTCTACTATTATTGAAAAAACTGAAGTTGTTGGGCCATATTTAAATTTTTTCTTAGATAAAAAAGCTGTTAGTGCTGCTGTATTAGCAGATGTTTTGAAAAAAGGTGACCATTATGGAGATTTAGCTATTGGCGAAAATCGAAATGTACCAATTGATATGTCTTCTCCTAATATTGCAAAACCTATTTCAATGGGTCATCTACGTTCAACTGTTATCGGGAATGCGCTTGCTAATATCTACCGTAAGGTTGGGTATCAACCGATTAAAATTAACCACCTTGGAGACTGGGGAACTCAGTTTGGAAAACTAATTGTTGCTTATAAATTATGGGGAAATTCAGAAGCTATTGATGCTGAACCTATTACCGAATTATTGCGTCTGTACGTTAAATTCCATGCCGTAGCTGAAGATGAACCTGAACTAAATGAAGATGCACGTGTTTGGTTCAAAAAATTAGAAGATGGCAATGAAGAAGCAGTCTCTCTTTGGGAATGGTTCCGTGAAGAGTCATTGAAAGAATTCAATCATATTTATGATATGTTAGATATTGAATTTGATGCAATCAGTGGAGAAGCATTCTATAATGACAAAATGGATGAAGTTATTGAATTACTTGAGGAAAAGAATTTATTAAAAATTAACCAAAAAGCTAGTATTGTTGATTTAGATAAATACAATCTAAATCCTGCACTAATCAAAAAATCTGACGGAGCTACTCTCTATATCACACGTGACCTAGCTGCTGCTTTTTACCGTAAACGCAATTATGACTTTGCACAAAGTTTATATGTTGTTGGAAATGAACAAAGCAATCACTTCAATCAATTGAATGCGGTGTTGAAAGAAATGGGTCTTTCTTGGGCAGATGATATGCAGCATATTGCTTTTGGTTTAATTACCCAAGGTGGAAAAAAACTGTCTACACGTCAAGGTAAAATTGTCCTGCTTGAAGAAGTTTTAAATGAGGCTGTTAACTTAGCTGGCAAACAAATTTCAGAAAAAAATCCTGATTTACCAAACAAAGACGAAGTAGCTAAACAAGTTGGAATCGGAGCTGTTATTTTCCATGATCTCAAAAATGATCGCTTAAACAACTTTGACTTTGTTTTAGAAGAAGTTGTACGTTTTGAAGGTGAAACAGGTCCTTATGTTCAATATACAAGGGCTCGCGCAATGAGTATCTTGCGAAAAGCTGGAAATCCACTAACTAATAGTGAAGATACGTATGAGTTGAACGATGCTTATAGTTGGGAAATTATTAAATTATTACAAGAGTATCCATCCATTGTTCAAAGATCTTACGAAAAACGTGAACCTTCTATTATTGCAAAACATTCTTTACAATTAGCTCAAGCTTTTAATAGATATTATGCAAATAGTAAAGTTTTAATAGAAGATGCAGAAAAACCTGCTCGTTTAGCTTTGGTTCAATCTGTTGCTGCTATTCTAAAAGAAGATTTAAGATTATTAGGAGTAAAATCTCCTGATCAAATGTAACTATGCTAATTAATTTTTAAACATTTCAAACTAAAAACAGCTAGTAGATGAATGTTATCATTCATTTACTAGCTGTTTTTTGTATTAGTTTTTATTTTCTGGTTTTTCTGCTACAACTAATTCGCCAGTACTAATTTGTTTTTTAAATAAATCAACTTTTTGGATTGTTTCTTTTGTTAGCTGTCCATCAGTTAAGCCAACTCCATCTTCTACTAATCCATAATTTAAAATTTCTCCTCCAGGAAAATCTCCTTTTGAAGCTCTATCAGCAATGTCTTGAATGGCACTCCCAGTTTGTTTTAAAGTCGAAGTGAGTGTTACATTTCCACTACTATAAGCCCCTTCAGCTGTTTGATCGCGGTCCGCACCAATAACCCATTTCTTATCATCAGAGTTTGAATTCATCACGTCTTTTGCTTCAGAAAATACGCCATTACCAGAATCTCCTGCAGCTTGGAAAATAATATCTATTCCACTTGCATACATCGCCGCTGCTATAGCTTTCCCCTTAGCAGAATCAGCAAATGAACCCACATATTCTACCCTCACTTCTACTTCAGGTTTAACTGTTTTAACTCCTTGAACAAATCCTGCTTCAAATTTATCAATAATATCTGATTCTTGACCACCAATAAATCCTACTTTATTAGATAATGTTGACTCAGCTGCTGCGACTCCTGCTAAAAAAGCTGATTCATTATCTTTAAAAACTAGCGAAGCAACATTGTCCATTTTTGGCATAGCAACATCAACAATCGCAAAGTTTGTTGCGGGGTATTGAGGTGCAACTTCAATCAAAGCTTCAGTTAATTTAAAGCCCATTGCTACAACTGTATCAAATTTATTGTTTGCCAATGTTTGTAAGTTCATCACGTAATCAGAGGCTGATTCAGCTTGGATGTAATCATATCCCTGGAGACCTTTTGATAAATGATTCTTTTGACCCCATGCTTCTAAACCTTCCCAAGCTGATTGATTAAATGATTTATCATCAATTCCACTAAAATCAGCCGCTAGTCCAACTGTTCCATTCTTTTTTTCGTCAATTGATGCTTTTGCAGGATTTTCGGCTCCGCATGCTCCTAATAAGATACTAATAGTTACCCCAGCTGCAATAAAACTTAAAGAATGGTTTATTTTCAATTTTATAAATCCCCCGTTTTTTTATTTGTTTTCTTTGTATGTTCATCCTATCATCTGTCGATAGTTTTGTAAACATAAATACGATAATTAAAAATAATTAATATATAATCGTTCGTGTTTATCCGTTATAAAAAAGCAATATCACTAATTATATTAAAAATAAAAGGTTTTAACTCAAATAAAAAACATCTAACTATTTTTTATTGTAATCAGTTTTCAAAATATTTATGATGATAAATGGTATCATTTCGTATTTTCTTTAAGAGGAAATCATTTGAAATTTTTTTTCAGAATAGAATTATCACCTTACCTGATTTTGGATTTGATTTAATGATTACAAACTCAATAACTCCATTTATAGACAGTTTCTCGAACGGTCTTTATGGTACTGTCATTTCATTTTTATTAATTGTTATATTTGATACTACTGGAACATTACTTGCTGTAACAAAACGTGCAGGCTTAATGAAGGACGGCAAGTTGAAAAATACTAGACAAGCTTTGCTATCTGATGCAATCAGTACAACAGTTGGTGCATGATTTGGAACTAGCCCAACAACTGCATTTGCCGAGTCTGGAACAGGCGTTGCTACCGGTGGGCGGACTGGTTTGACAGCCCTAACAATTGCTATATTATTTGCATTATCCAGTTTCTATTATCCTCTGTTTAATATTATTTCCAGCGTATCAACTATCACTTCTCCTGCTTTAGTTATCGTTGGCACAATTATGATGGCAAGTACCGCTGAAATAAATTGGTTCAATTTATCAGAAGCATTTCCTGCATTCATCATCATTCTTACTATACCTTTAACAGGTAGTATTGCGACTGGTTTGGCTTTAGGTTTTATCGGTTACCCTATTACGAAATTTTTTAGCGGGCAAACAAAAGATAGCCATCCTTTTGTTTATATTTTTACTTTTTTATTTATTATTCAGCTATTTTTATTGAGTTAAAAAAAATCCTTAACACTCTCTCATACGAGAAAGTGTTAAGGATTTTTAATTTATCTACTTTTGACTAATAAATCAATGGCTTCTTTGATACTTTCTTCATGACTAGAACCATCATGCGCACTTTCTGCAACACACCCTGCTAAGTTTTCTGCAACTATAATACCCATAGCGCGGTCAATACTCGTTCGAATAGCAGATAGTTGAGTGACGACGTCTTTGCAACCTTGCCCTTCTTCCATCATCTTTATTACGCCTCGCATTTGGCCTTCTGATCTTTTTATTCGATTGATTACTTTAATATTTGGTTTATATTCATTCATTTTATTTTCCATTTAAACTACCTCCCTATTACATTTTGCTAATTCTTCTTTTTATCTTGGTTTCTTTTTAACGTAAATTTAGCAGGAACAGGGTCATATCCACCACGAACAAATGGATGGCACCTCAAAATTCTAGCCGTACCCATCACTGTCCCTTTTAATGAGCCATGTTTTTCGATTGCTTCAATAGCATAAGTTGAACAAGTAGGATAATAACGACAAGATGGCGGAAATAAAGGAGATATCCCTTTTTGATAACCCTTGATCCCTTTGATTATAAGTTTTTCCATAGTTTTCTCCTCACCTTTTCTTATCCTATTATACCCATCCCCGTATTTTTTGTAAAGCTTAACAATCGGTTCCTTTAGTAAAACAAAGATACCTTCATATCAGAGTTATCCTACTCTCATTTAACTAGTAGAACCTTTAGTTCGTTTATCTTCGGATTGTGTGCGGTACATGCTAGCATACTTACCATTTAAATTCAGTAGCGTCTCGTGATTTCCTCTTTCAATTATCTCGCCTTTATCCAATACTAGTATTTGATCTGCATATTGAATAGTTGACAATCTGTGAGCAATAATAAAAGTCGTTCTTCCTTTTTTTACAACACTCATCGCTTTTTGAATCAGATCCTCTGTTTCTGTATCAATATTAGAAGTCGCTTCATCTAAAATTAAAATATCTGGATTAAACGCTAAAGCACGAGCAAAAGAAATGAGTTGTTTTTGCCCAGATGATAAAGTACTGCCTTTATCCGTTACAGGCTGATCAATCCCTAGGGGCATATCTTTCAATAATACATCTCCTCCAACAGCATGAATAGCTTCTTTGATCTGTTCACGGGAAATAGTCGGATCATTTAATGAAATATTTGAAGCAATCGTTCCTTTAAATAGATAAGGATCTTGTAAAACAATACCCATTTGCTTTCTCAAACTCTTTCTTGAAAGAGACGTTGTCGGATGATCATCTAGATAAACACTCCCTTTATCAGGATCATAAAAACGAAACAATAAGTTTATAATTGAACTTTTACCTGAACCAGTATGCCCAATCAAAGCAGTTGTTTCCCCTTTCTTTGTTTTAAAGTTTATATCTTTTAAAACATACTCATCTTTTTTATAAGCAAAGTAAACATGCTCAAAAATGATCTCCTTTTTCAAAGTATCAAAGTCTTCTTTGCTTTCAACCTCAATCGGTAAGTCAACGATATCAAAAACACGCTCAGCCGATGCCAATGCCGTTTGCAGATAAGACCATTGAGAAACAATGCCTTGAATAGGTTGAAATAACCGAGTAGTATAATCAATAAAAACATATAAAACACCGACTGTTACTAAAAGTGAACCATTTAAATAGCCTTTTGAAAAGTATAGGATTAACATTAGCAGTGAAAAATTTTTTATGACTTCTACAAAACTATAAGAAGCAATTGAGTCTAGTAAAACAAATTTCTGGCTATAATCAAACCATTTGTCATTTGTTTCTTCAAATTCTTTCTCGATTTTCTCTTCTTGCTGGAAAACTTGTATGATAGTCATCCCTTGTATTGTTTCGTTTAATTTCCCATTTATTTCTCCCACTAATTGGCGTATTTTTTTATTGAACGGCGCTGCATATTTTTGATAAATCATTGCCCAAAATAAAAATATAGGAATTAATAAAAATGACACTAACGCATAAAAACTATTTAATCGAAATAACGCAATATAAATACCAACTAGATAGCTAAAATTTGTTAACATTTGACCAACTGATATAACATAAAAAATACGAAGCTGTTCTGTGTCATTTGTTATACGAGAAACAATTGTTCCAGCAGCAACGGTATCAAAATAGCGGATAGGTAATTTTTGTACATGAGCATATAACTCATTTCTCATTACTTTTACAACGGTATTGGCTCCAATAGTCAATAGTAAGAAACTAAGATAGCGAAAAAATGCTGTTAAGAGTGCTAAGACTAGAAAAATACCTAAGAATAGTAGCAATCTATCTACTTTGAGCACTGATTCATTAGAAGGTGCTATAATGGCGTCAATAATATAACGAATAACTAAAGGGCCACTCAAATCTGTTATTACAGCTAAAATTAATAGAATGAGGCCTGTCAAAAAATACCTTTTTTTCTTCATCGAATAAGACCAAAGTATTTTTATCGTTTTCATACGATTTATCCCTCCTCTTTCAATTGCTGACGAATAAATTGTTTCTCATACCAGCCTTTTTTTTCCATTAATTCAGTATGTGTTCCTCTTTCAATAATCGCACCATTATCCATTACAATAATTTGTTTTGCATGGTAGACCGAAGATAAGCGATGAGTAATAATAAGGGTTGTTTTATTCTTCCGATATTGTTTTAAATTGGTTAGGATAATCTTTTCTGTTTCTGCATCAACTGCAGACAGAGAATCATCCAAGATTAGGATATCTGAATTTTTAATTAAAGCTCTAGCGATAGCTATTCGCTGCTTTTGCCCACCTGAAAGAGAAATTCCTTTTTCACCAATTTGAGTATCTAAGCCATTAGGCATTTTAATTATATCTCTATCAAAATTAGCTAAGTGTAGAGCTTCATTGATTTCTTTTTCAGATGCATTCTTTCTTCCAAAAGAAATATTTTCGCGAATCGTACCAGAAAATAAAATGTGCTCTTGAGGAACATACCCAAATTTTGAACTTAATTGGTTTAATTCAACCGTATCAATTGGGACTCCTCCTATACTAATGAAGCCTTCACCACTTGGATATTCTTTTAATAACTGACGAATGAGAGTTGTTTTTCCACTTCCTGTTCTACCAACAATACCTAACGTTGTATTTTTCGGTATTTCTAAATGAATATTTTTCAAACTTAGTTGCTTTGAATCTGGATAACTGAAAGTAACCTCTTTAAATAGTATTGTTCCGTTTTCCAAGGTATCTTTTTCTCCAGTATGTTCCATTTGATCATCTGCACTTAACACTGCCATCACACGATCCATCGAAGCGTTCCCTTGTTGAAGTAAATTTATTAATTCACCAATAGATTGAATAGGCCATACCAACATACTTAAATAAACTTGAAAAGCAACTAATTGGCCAATCGTTAGTTCATTTTTAGAAACCATTATAGCTCCCAATCCAAAGGCAAGCACATAACTTATCCCTAATGCAATTTTTATTAATGGTTGAAAAGCAGAGTTTATTTTCGCAACAGAAATATTTTTTTGTAAAACATTAGTTGTTTTCTCATTAAATTGAGCAGACATTTCTTCTTGTCTACCGTAAGCTCTTATGACACGAATACCTTCTACTGATTCAAGTACTTCATCATTAATCTCCGCAAAAGCATCTTGAGATTCTTTGTAACGAATATGCACTTTATCTCCCAAAACTTTTAGTAAATACCCTAAAATAGGTAAAGGTAAAATACAGGCTAAGGTTAACTGCCAAGATACTGTCAAAAGCATCGTTAAAAGAATTACACCAAAAAATGCTGTGGAATCCATCGCAATCATAATTCCATAACCAGCCATTTCAGAAATCGCATCTAAATCATTAGTAGCACGTGCCATTAAATCACCTGTTCTAAATTTTTGGTAAAATATAGAGCGCATTTTCAAAAAATGATTCATCAACTGTTTACGTAGCTGCCTTGTTAAAACATTTTTTCCACCAAATAATTGGTAGCCCCAAAATATTTCAATTCCATAAGAAACAACAATTGAAAAAACAAATAATAATACTAGTTTCAACAGTAAGCTATCTGTTAGTGTATCTAGATAAATTCCGTCAATAACCTGTCCAACAATAAAAGGAGGAATCAAAACTAGCCCGTTCCCTATTAGCATAGCGAAAATTGCCCATCCGTATCTTTTTTTATGCTCTAAAAAGAAAGGTGTTAGTTTTTTAAATAATAGGAACATCACAAAACCTCATTTCATTTAATTCTTCCTAGTGTAGCGGTTACAATAGTTAGTAGCAAGTCTACTTCGCTTTTTTATTTCTACTATATCATCTAAATTAAGTGGTTCGTTAGATAAGTAACTTTAGTGTAGCCAATAGTTATCCTTAATAAAAAATCTTTTGAATCATTGTTAAAAAAAGTCCTCATGCGGAATACACTATGCATGGGGACTACTGAAACCCTAATTTTATTTATTTAATCTTCTAAAAAGCCAGCAAAGAAATTTGAAAGTAATCTAAAAAGTAAAAGAGTAGAAAAATGGACTAAAATAAATCTAGTGTCATTAAACTTATAGTCAATTCTACTAGATAGATTCGAAACATACATAAAAAAATTAGTCTAACTTATCGTTTTCATAATGATGAGTTAATTCCATATTTAGAAATTTTTGTTGACGTAGAGCTTCATATACTAAAATCGCTGCTGTATTTGATAAGTTGAGTGAACGAACATGTGTATCATCCATAGGAATTCTCAAACATTTTTCTTCATTTTCTCTCATAAAAATTTCTGGTAATCCCGTTGTTTCTTTACCAAACATAAAATAATAGTTTTCTTCTGTAATAGAGTAATCTGGCTCACTGTACGTACGGTTACCAAATTTAGTAATTAAGTATAAATGATCGTTGCCTACTGTATCTAAAAATGCTGATAAGTCGGCATGATACGTAATATTCACATCATTCCAATAATCTAATCCAGCTCTTTTGAGGTGTTTATCGTCTGTTGAAAAGCCAAGAGGTTCAATTAAGTGTAAGTGTGTGTTCGTGCCAGCACAAGTTCTAGCTATATTTCCTGTATTAGCTGGTATTTGTGGTTCAAATAAAACAATATGATTTGGCATAATACGTTTCCTCCTGAATCTTACTTTTTCTTTTCTTTCTTCATATGAATAGAAGCAATTGCTTTATTCATTTCATCTTGTGCCTCTTTATCTGTTTCTTTTTCTAAGACTTCTTTTAAAAATTCCATAATCATTTCATCTTTATAAGAAACAATCTTAGCTATTGACCAAGCTGCTGTCCCACGAATAACCGGCCGCGGATCTTTTTCAAGACAATGCAGCAAATCAGGTAAGGCAGATTTATCACGATAATTTCCTAGAGCAATAATAGCATTTCTTTGAATCGGTTTTTTTCCACGCCAAGAACCAGACATATAGCCAAAACGTTCTTTAAACTCTCTATTGCTTATAGTCAATAATGGTTTTAATTTAGGCATAACACTTTCTGGGTCAGGCTCCATTGCGGGATGAAAACCTGCATTTTTCCCTTTATTATACGGACAGACAACTTGACAAATATCACAACCATAAATAACATGACCCATTCTTCTACGAAACTCTTCAGGCATCATACCTTTAGTCTGTGTTTGATAAGAAAGACATTGTTTAGCATTCATCCGTCCATCACCTAACAAAGCTCCAGTGGGACAAGCATCAACGCATCTTGTGCAGTCTCCACATCCGAAAGGAATTTCTTTATCAATTGGAAAATCTAAGTTCGTTATAATTTCACCTAAGTAAACATACGAACCGAATTCTTCAGTAATTAATAAACCATTTCGACCAATAAAACCTAGTCCAGCTCTTTTTGCTACAGCAACATCTATTAATTCTCCCGTATCAACCATGGGTTTATACGTAACCGAATCACCGGCTTCTTTTCGAATATACTCAATTAATTGATCCATTTTTTCTCTCAAGATTATATGATAATCTATTCCCCAAGACGCACGAGCAAATTCCCCACGTCTTTCTCCTTTTACTCGCTCTGGAGGATGTTCTATTTTAGTTGGATAAGCTAAGGCAATTGATATGATAGAGCGTGGACTCTCAAAAATCAATTCTGGGTAAATTCGTTCTTGGATATTCTTATGTTCAAATCCCGAATGGTATCCTTTTTCTTGTTGAGCAATCAATTTTTTTTCCAGGTCTAAAAAAGGCTCAGCAGTTGTAAAGCCAATTTTATTAATCCCTAATCGTTGACTTTCTTCAATAATTTTCTCTTTCAACTCCGCTTGTAAAACAACCAATATAAGACACCTCCCTAGCCAAAACACTCTTTTATTTTAGCTTAATTATCTAGTTAAAAAACATACTTATTTAATACATTCATTTTTACGTAAATTTAAAACTTAATTTAGCAAACTTAAAAATAAAAAAAACGTATCATTTCGGTGTCCAGCACTGCGAAATGATACGTTAATGATGCATTATTAAGTTTCACTAACTTTTATCAAAATCTGATGGATTCCTGATAAAAACGAATGAGTAATAATAGCTTATACGTAATATAACACCCACAGTAACAACTTGCAAGTCAGAATTTATTAATTGTATTAGATAACTTATTCTATTTATCTTATTGCTTACTTTACATATTAACTTAGGCTTTTTTTTTACCTATTAGCAAACAAACATCAATCGTGATTTCTGATAAGGGATGATTGAGTGCATATTCTTTTGCTTCGGCGCTAGCTCCCCAACCTAAAGGTGTCATCTTCATTAAATCTAAAAAATTTTGCTTTGATAATGAAAATGAATAACGAATACGCTTTGTCTCAATTTCTAAAAAATGATCCTTAAACTTATCTATTACTAATTGATTTGAATAAGACTGTTTTTCTTTTTGATCATGATAGAATAACTTTCTTAGCTCAATTAAATAGTCTTTTTCTGGAACCACTTTAATAATAATCCCATCTTTTTTTAATAATCGTTCAAACTCTTCATAATTTGAAGGAGAAAAAATATTTAGCAACGTATCGTATTCATTAGTTGCAAATGGTGATTGAGCTAAGTCTGCTACACAAAAAAAAGCGCTTGTAAAATTCCCAGCAGCCAATTGAATGGCATCTTTAGATATATCAAAACCGATATTATTTCCAGTTAATCCTAACTGCGTTAAATAGTCGAGTTGTGAACCTTCACCACAACCAACATCCAATAAACTACCGTCTTTCTTGTACTCAATATGACTGTAAATAGCTTCTAATAATGGATTAAATAGCCCCGCTTGGGCAATCGCGTATCTTGCTGCTAACATTTCTCTATCGTATTCATTTTTAGAACCTTTTAATAAAAAATAAAGACTTCCCTTTTTTGATAGATCAAATGAGTGATTCTGTTCACACTGTAAACTATGATTTTCTATTTTATTAAATTTAGACTCACAAACAGGGCATTTAAATAAACTCATATTATTTTCTAAAAATTGATTTGCTAATTCTATTTTCTTCACACTCTAACCTCTTTCTAACATGACTTGCTGTAATAATTTTCTTGTTAGTTATTTCTATAGTATAGCATTATTTGACACTCATATCTTGGATTGTCATAAGGATTTTTTTTTATTCTATTAAAAAATAGTATCATTTGTGACTTTTTTGACTACATGTTATAACCGGTTAAAAGATGATTTAATTAAACGAAATGATAACGATACATTATGATAACACTGATTTTCTAATTTATTTGACTAATTTGGACCCATTACTTCAAAAAAAACAAAAGATAGTAGTAATACTCTAATAGAAAATGGTATAAAGATAATTGTATTATTCCTATTTCTATCTCACAAAAAAAGACTGGATAAATAAAGCTAATGAAAAATAATGAATCGATTTTAAAAAAGAAGATAATTTAGTAAATATACTATCTCTAATCGGCATGTTGATCTACTTGATCATGATATAATCGTTTTTTATTATAATGATTGATGAATAGTAAAAGCTTTGAGTCATTAAACAAATTAGTGAAACAGTTGTTTAGTAACTCAAAGCTCTAACACGTTAAAGAAATCACTACTGATAAAGAACCAACTCTCTTAATTTTAAAAAAGATGAAACAATAGATACATCTCTCCTTTTATTCAATTCCTATTTTTTACTACTTTTTCTTAAACTAACCATTTCAATACATAATCCAATTACGTCCATTGCTTGTTCTAAATCAACTAGTTCAACTGATGTTGGAGCTAGACGAATACTATTATCTCTAGGATTATCACCTCTTGGGTAAGTCGCTCCAGCTTTTGTTACTTTAACACCAATACAATCTAATGATTCAACAATCTCAGTCGCGCATCCATCCATCGTTGTTAAATGAACAAAATAGCCTCCTTTTGGATTTGTCCAAGTTAACAAGTTACTTTCATTAAAACGTTCATTTAGTTTCTTTTGAATCAAATCAAACTTAGGTTTTAAAATCAAAGCATGTTTTTCCATATGTTTTTTTACTTGGTCTATATTTTTCAAAAATTTTACATGCCTCATTTGATTTAATTTATCATGACCAATCGTTTGGTAACTTAATTCGTTTGCTAACATAGCACTATTTTTTTCTGAAGCTGCTACTGCTGAAACACCTGCACCTGGAAAAGTAATTTTTGAAGTTGAGCAAAACATCCAAGGACGTTCTGAATTTCCAGCCTCTTTACAAGCAGTCAATATATTTTTAGCAACTTTATTTTCCTGTGTTAAATGATGAACAGCATAAGCATTATCCCACATAATTGTAAAATCACTTGCACTAGTTTTCATTTTTGCTAAGCGATCAACCACTTCATCTGAATAAATAATACCGGTTGGATTACTATAGTTAGGGACACACCAAATGCCTTTAATTGTCTGATCTTGTAGTACTAGACGCTCGACCTGATCCATATTTGGCCCATTCTCATCCATCTCAATTGGAATCATCTCAATTCCCAACTTTTCAGTCATAGAAAAATGACGATCATAACCTGGACTTGGACATAAAAACTTGATAGGAGATTCAGTTTTCCAAGGTGCTGAGCCCATAAATAATTTAGTCGTTAAAACAAAATACATTAAACTCAGACTTGAGTTTCCACCAATAATCGTTTCTCTACTTTCTGATCCTAAAATAGCAGAAAATAGTTCCTTAGCCTCTACAATACCTGTCAACTCTCCATAATTACGAATATCTGTTTTATTTTCACTCAAAAAATCTTCTGGATCTTTAAGCATTCCTAACATGTCTTGAGATAATTGCAATTGATCTTCACTAGGGATACCCCTAGTAATATTTAGATTAAGTGGAAAATTTAGATAGTTTTCGTATTCTTTTTCTAAACTATTTAAATGTCGAGTCGCTTTATCATTACTTATCCCCATAGGACCATCCCTCTTCTTTTTATTGTAATTTTTTATGTGCTATATTTTTAATGACATACTATTCTTATAGAAATACCTTACCTTATGACTATTTCATTAAACCCATTAACAGCACATGAAGTATATTTTTAATCATAAATACCGTTCTGTCTGATTAATGGATAACTTTTCTATTAAAATTGGAAATGATCATATGGACTAATCTTTTTATTTTTTGGTATTTTATTGAACCTATTTGCTTTATATTTCGTTAACCTCTCTATATAATCTTCCTTTATTTTAATAGATATAGTAGACATTATCAATAATGAACTTCTCTTATGCCGTTGATAGAAAATAATAACTAGCTTGTTATTATTTATTCTACTGTTTAATAGGAAATAGTTTGTATAAATGTTAACTAATCTTTTTTTATTTAATTATTTTTTTCATCGCAGCTAGGACTTCATCAGGTAAAACATCAAGACCACCTGCTTCATTTTTTTCTATTATATGGTCTACACGCATTTGTAATCTTTCATGGACCAATTGTTTATAGCTTTCATTATCAAAATCTGGTTCATATCCCTCTACATTCATATAACTTAAGTGCTTAATATCACCAAAAGAATTAAACTTAGCTTTAGCCTCTACAATAGCCTCTATGCTATTAAGGGTTACAGATGGTGTAATTTTTTTATCTAAGAAAAAACCAGTATTTATAATATAACAATCAATTCCATTTACTTCAAAAAGATGTTTGAATTGTTCATAATCCTCTGTTAGTGGATAGACTCTAAATGGATTAGCGTAAGGAACAATAACTAATTTATCCATATCTACGCCTTCTTTTAAGCGCTCTGCTGTTGAACGTTTCGTTGCTAATGTAGCACCGAAACTTGCTGCTAAAATAGGGTCATCAACTTTAATTACTGGTGGAAGACTGTCATCTTTCATAATCCAATAAATAGCATTAATCGGTTCTTCAAATCGATCAACTCTATTGGGTGTTGAAAAACGTGATTTTACAGTACGACCATTTCCATTTCTTACATCTTCTGTTAATAGCACCTTGTTATTTAGATTATCTAATGTAACAGCAACATTCTGTACGGTTATAAAATAATCAACCTCCTCATGATCTGAAGGATAGTCTTGTGTTTTATCAAAATAAGCTGGCTCTAATGCAATAGACGATCCGTCTGTTAATGAGATTATGAACGCATCATCGTGTAAAACTTCAATAGGATATTTACCATTATGCTTAGCATGTGTCAATGTTGATTTGCCTGAACCGGATAGACCAAAAAAAGCTGATACATAATTTGTGTCATTAGGCAATGTGAATTTCTTTTGTCCTCCATGACAAGAAGCAAAACCAATTCTATGAGCTGTACCCCAGGCTAAAGTAAGTGTAGCCTTTTTTAATTCTCCAAAATAATTAAGGCCTAAAATGATAGCTGCATTATGATCGGTATCAAAATATGCTAACCCAAGTGGATAGTCAGGATGTTTCCAGTAAGGATCAGAATAGATAAAAATATCACCTGCATCTATCTCATGTGAATTAGAATACATGTCATTATAGAAATCATTTGTTATTTGAAAATTTAACAACCAAGAATATACATTATTTTCTTGTCCTTTCGGAACAGAAAGGTGAGCTTTTATCATAAACTTTTTATCTAAACCGACGTATGCACTCGCTTTATATCGTTCAGTTAAAGACCCTTGGTAAACAGCCTCTCTAGCGATTGAAGCCAATTGAACATCCTCTTCTTTATTATTTCCCACTATTCTTCTTGCAACTGCTGTTCTACCAACAATAGCTCCACCGTTTTCTACTAAAACTTTAGCACCGTCTGGAAGACCTAACTTTTCTGGATACTTTACTAATAAATCTGTCACTATTGTACCTGGAGAATTCAAAGCTAGTTTATATGCTTCACTTGTACTACTTATATTTTTCACATTATTTCCATACATAGCTGTTTCAATGACTGATCTTAAAGATGAAAAAATAGTGTTATCTTTTCTTATCTCTGATTTTTGAAAAGTTTCTTTAGTTGACATTTAATCCACTCCCTTTTAGATAGTTACCATAATGTATCTCTATTTGATAGAAAAATGAAACGAATATCTCCCTCCTTAGTAAATTACATCTCTTCGCACTTTTTTTAAAGCGCTTTCAATTATTATTCTTATCATATCAAAAAAGACCGTTAGTTTACAATAAAAAGATACAATCATTAGTATAACCCAAAAAAACACCAAAACATTAAGACAACTTAACGTTTTGGTGCTTATTTTATACCGACGGCCGGAATCGAACCGGCACGCCCTCGCGGGCACAGGATTTTGAGTCCAGCGCGTCTACCAATTCCGCCACGTCGGCATGATAGGTAAACAATCCATCTATCAAATAAGGCGGTAACCGGATTTGAACCGGTGATGGAGGTTTTGCAGACCTCTGCCTTACCACTTGGCTATACCGCCATCATTAAATTGGATTGGTTAAACAATAAAACTGGGCTAGCTGGATTCGAACCAACGCATAAGGGAGTCAAAGTCCCTTGCCTTACCGCTTGGCTATAGCCCAATAAAAAAAAGGCGACTGATGGGGATCGAACCCACGAATGCCGGAACCACAATCCGGTGCGTTAACCACTTCGCCACAATCGCCATAATAAAAGGATAGTTTTTTAAACATACAACACAGGGATAGTAGGATTCGAACCCACATCGATGGTTTTGGAGACCATAATTCTACCATTGAACTATATCCCTATAAAAAAAGGATCACTCTTTTTAAAAAAATGGTGGAGGGGGGCAGATTCGAACTGCCGAACCCGAAGGAGCGGATTTACAGTCCGCCGCGTTTAGCCACTTCGCTACCCCTCCGCTATTAAAAAATGGTGGCCTGGGACAGAATCGAACTGCCGACACCTTGAGCTTCAATCAAGTGCTCTACCAACTGAGCTACCAGGCCTTAATTTGTTGCAACGGTCTCGACGGGAATCGAACCCGCGATCTTCTGCGTGACAGGCAGACATGTTAACCCCTACACCACGAGACCTTTAAATTTTTGACATGGAGGTTGACGGGATCGAACCGCCGACCCTCTGCTTGTAAGGCAGATGCTCTCCCAGCTGAGCTAAACCTCCAGTGATACTACATGACCCGTACGGGATTCGAACCCGTGATACCGCCGTGAAAGGGCGGTGTCTTAACCACTTGACCAACGGGCCAAACTAGGATGACGGAGAGTAAGGGATTCGAACCCTTGAGACAGTGTGCACCGCCTACATGATTTCCAATCATGCTCCTTCGGCCGCTCGGACAACTCTCCAAGGTCGTTCTAATAAAACTCTCTATTCACTTGTTTGTTTGTTTATTTCCATAGATACCTATGTACTCCGCAAGCAGGATTCGAACCTGCGACATCATGATTAACAGTCATGCGCTCTACCAGCTGAGCTATTGCGGAAAAATAAAGATGCGCGGCAGCGTCCTACTCTCACAAAGGGAAACCCTTCACTACCATCGGCGCTAAGAAGCTTAACTACTGTGTTCGGCATGGGAACAGGTGTGACCTTCTTGCCATCGCCACCACACATCTTTTAGCTATAAGAGAACGTTGTTCTCTCAAAACTGGATAGTGTTTAACTATAAGACAATAAAACCGTTTCTTCATCGTTTAAAAATGGTTAAGTCCTCGACCGATTAGTATTGGTCCGCTCCATACATCGCTGTACTTCCACTTCCAACCTATCTACCTGATCATCTCTCAGGGGTCTTACTCACTTACGTGATGGGAAATCTCATCTTGAGGGGGGCTTCACGCTTAGATGCTTTCAGCGTTTATCCCGTCCACACATAGCTACCCAGCGATGCTCTTGGCAGAACAACTGGTACACCAGCGGTGTGTCCATCCCGGTCCTCTCGTACTAAGGACAGCTCCTCTCAAATTTCCTGCGCCCGCGACGGATAGGGACCGAACTGTCTCACGACGTTCTGAACCCAGCTCGCGTACCGCTTTAATGGGCGAACAGCCCAACCCTTGGGACCGACTACAGCCCCAGGATGCGATGAGCCGACATCGAGGTGCCAAACCTCCCCGTCGATGTGGACTCTTGGGGGAGATAAGCCTGTTATCCCCAGGGTAGCTTTTATCCGTTGAGCGATGGCCCTTCCATACGGAACCACCGGATCACTAAGCCCGACTTTCGTCCCTGCTCGACTTGTAGGTCTCGCAGTCAAGCTCCCTTCTGCCTTTACACTCTACGAATGATTTCCAACCATTCTGAGGGAACCTTTGGGCGCCTCCGTTACACTTTAGGAGGCGACCGCCCCAGTCAAACTGCCCGTCAGACACTGTCTCCCAGCCAGATCATGGCTGAGGGTTAGAGTGGTCATACAGCAAGGGTAGTATCCCACCATTGCCTCCACCAAGACTAGCGTCCTGGCTTCATAGGCTCCTACCTATCCTGTACAAGCTGTACAAACACTCAATATCAAACTGCAGTAAAGCTCCATGGGGTCTTTCCGTCCTGTCGCGGGTAACCTGCATCTTCACAGGTACTATAATTTCACCGAGTCTCTCGTTGAGACAGTGCCCAAATCATTACGCCTTTCGTGCGGGTCGGAACTTACCCGACAAGGAATTTCGCTACCTTAGGACCGTTATAGTTACGGCCGCCGTTTACTGGGGCTTCAATTCTGAGCTTCGCTCGAGAGCTAACCCATCCTCTTAACCTTCCAGCACCGGGCAGGCGTCAGCCCCTATACGTCATCTTTCGATTTAGCAGAGACCTGTGTTTTTGATAAACAGTTGCTTGGGCCTATTCACTGCGGCTGACCAATTGGTCAGCACCCCTTCTCCCGAAGTTACGGGGTCATTTTGCCGAGTTCCTTAACGAGAGTTCGCTCGCACACCTTAGGATTCTCTCCTCGACTACCTGTGTCGGTTTGCGGTACGGGCAGATTGTTTCTAACTAGAAGCTTTTCTTGACAGTGTGACATCGGGAACTTCGATACTTAATTTCTCTCCCCATCACAACTTGTCCTTAATAGAGGCAAGCATTTGACTCACCTCAAGACTTGTTGCTTGGACGCACATATCCAACAGTGCGTATTCCGTAGCCTACTGTGTCCCTCCATTGTTCAAACAAAACAAACTGGTACAGGAATCTCAACCTGTTGTCCATCGTCTACGCCTATCGGCCTCGACTTAGGTCCCGACTAACCCTGGGAGGACGAGCCTTCCCCAGGAAACCTTAGTCATTCGGTGGACGGGATTCTCACCCGTCTTTCGCTACTCATACCGGCATTCTCACTTCTAAGCGCTCCACCAGTCCTCACGGTCTAGCTTCGACGCCCTTAGAACGCTCTCCTACCATAGAACCTAAGTTCTATCCACAGCTTCGGTGTTATGTTTAGCCCCGGTAAATTTTCGGCGCAGGGTCACTCGACTAGTGAGCTATTACGCACTCTTTAAATGATGGCTGCTTCTGAGCCAACATCCTAGTTGTCTAAGCAACCCCACATCCTTTTCCACTTAACATAAACTTTGGGACCTTAGCTGGTGGTCTGGGCTGTTTCCCTCTCGACTACGGATCTTATCACTCGTAGTCTGACTCCCGGATATAAATCAATGGCATTCGGAGTTTATCTGAATTCGGTAACCCGAGAAGGGCCCCTAGTCCAAACAGTTGCTCTACCTCCATGATTCTAATTCCAAGGCTAGCCCTAAAGCTATTTCGGAGAGAACCAGCTATCTCCAAGTTCGATTGGAATTTCTCCGCTACCCACACCTCATCCCCGCATTTTTCAACATACGTGGGTTCGGTCCTCCAGTGCGTATTACCGCACCTTCAACCTGGACATGGGTAGATCACTTGGTTTCGGGTCTACGACCACATACTCATTCGCCCTATTCAGACTCGCTTTCGCTACGGCTCCGTCTCATCAACTTAACCTCGCATGGGATCGTAACTCGCCGGTTCATTCTACAAAAGGCACGCTATCACCCATTAACGGGCTCTAACTACTTGTAAGCACACGGTTTCAGGTGCTGTTTCACTCCCCTTCCGGGGTTCTTTTCACCTTTCCCTCACGGTACTGGTTCACTATCGGTCACTAGGGAGTATTTAGCCTTGGGAGATGGTCCTCCCGGATTCCGACGGAATTTCTCGTGTTCCGCCGTACTCAGGATACTGATCAGAGTGAACGAAATTTCAGTTACGGGGCTATTACCCTCTTCGGCGGACCTTTCCAGGTCGCTTCTCCTACTTCATTCATTTATGACTCTATGTGTTCAGTCCTACAACCCCAGAAAGCAAGCTTTCTGGTTTGGGCTATTCCCGTTTCGCTCGCCGCTACTCAGGGAATCGATTTTTCTTTCTCTTCCTGCAGGTACTTAGATGTTTCAGTTCTCTGCGTCTACCTCTATTGACCTATGTATTCAGTCAATAGTAACACCCGATAAAGAGTGTTGGGTTTCCCCATTCGGAAATCTCTGGATCAAAGCTTACTTACAGCTCCCCAAAGCATATCGGCGTTAGTCCCGTCCTTCTTCGGCTCCTAGTGCCAAGGCATCCACCGTGCGCCCTTATTAACTTAACCTATGGTCATGTTAACTATTCCATTCACCCTAAGGTGAAGAAATACATTAAAAAATAAAACGCGATGTTTTCTTGGTTTCTTGATTTTCTTACATGTTAAACACTATCCAGTTTTCAAAGAACAACTACTTACTTTTTGAGAAGATTAGACCTCTCAAAACTAAACAAAGTAAAACAACTGTGACGGTTCCGTTATATCCTTAGAAAGGAGGTGATCCAGCCGCACCTTCCGATACGGCTACCTTGTTACGACTTCACCCCAATTATCTATCCCACCTTAGGCGGCTGGCTCCCAAAAGGGTTACCTCACCGACTTCGGGTGTTACAAACTCTCGTGGTGTGACGGGCGGTGTGTACAAGACCCGGGAACGTATTCACCGCGGCGTTCTGATCCGCGATTACTAGCGATTCCGGCTTCATGCAGGCGAGTTGCAGCCTGCAATCCGAACTGAGAATGGCTTTAAGAGATTAGCTTGACCTCGCGATCTTGCGACTCGTTGTACCATCCATTGTAGCACGTGTGTAGCCCAGGTCATAAGGGGCATGATGATTTGACGTCATCCCCACCTTCCTCCGGTTTATCACCGGCAGTCTCACTAGAGTGCCCAACTGAATGCTGGCAACTAATAATAGGGGTTGCGCTCGTTGCGGGACTTAACCCAACATCTCACGACACGAGCTGACGACAACCATGCACCACCTGTCACTTTGTCCCCGAAGGGAAAGCTCTATCTCTAGAGTGGTCAAAGGATGTCAAGACCTGGTAAGGTTCTTCGCGTTGCTTCGAATTAAACCACATGCTCCACCGCTTGTGCGGGTCCCCGTCAATTCCTTTGAGTTTCAGCCTTGCGGCCGTACTCCCCAGGCGGAGTGCTTAATGCGTTAGCTGCAGCACTGAGGGGCGGAAACCCCCCAACACTTAGCACTCATCGTTTACGGCGTGGACTACCAGGGTATCTAATCCTGTTTGCTCCCCACGCTTTCGAGCCTCAGCGTCAGTTACAGACCAGAGAGTCGCCTTCGCCACTGGTGTTCCTCCATATATCTACGCATTTCACCGCTACACATGGAATTCCACTCTCCTCTTCTGCACTCAAGTTCTCCAGTTTCCAATGACCTTCCCCAGTTGAGCTGGGGTCTTTCACATCAGACTTAAAGAACCGCCTGCGCTCGCTTTACGCCCAATAAATCCGGACAACGCTTGCCATCTACGTATTACCGCGGCTGCTGGCACGTAGTTAGCCATGGCTTTCTGGTTAGATACCGTCAGGGGATGAGCAGTTACTCTCATCCTTGTTCTTCTCTAACAACAGAGTTTTACGATCCGAAAACCTTCTTCACTCACGCGGCATTGCTCCGTCAGACTTTCGTCCATTGCGGAAGATTCCCTACTGCTGCCTCCCGTAGGAGTCTGGGCCGTGTCTCAGTCCCAGTGTGGCCGATCACCCTCTCAGGTCGGCTACGTATCATTGCCTTGGTGAGCCATTACCTCACCAACTAGCTAATACGCCGCGGGTCCATCCATAAGCGGTAGCCGAAGCCACCTTTCATCTGTCTGCCATGCGGCAATCAGAATTATGCGGTATTAGCATCCGTTTCCGAATGTTATCCCCCACTTATGGGCAGGTTACCCACGTGTTACTCACCCGTCCGCCACTCCTCTTCTATCGAGTGCAAGCACTCAATAGAAAAAGCGTTCGACTTGCATGTATTAGGCATGCCGCCAGCGTTCGTCCTGAGCCAGGATCAAACTCTCATAAAAGTTGAAGCAACCCGTTAGGATTGTTTCGCTTTTTAACGATGCTTGAAGCTCATTAAACTGACTTGCTAGCGAATAATTATTCACTTTGTTTCTTTTGGTTCGACCCTTGGCCGAACCGCCGTTCACAGTTTATTATTTTACTTTGTTCAGTTTTCAAAGGTCTAATTTGATTGCGTTGTCGTTTTGACAACTTCTAAATATTACCAGAAGTTACTTAACTTGTCAACACTAAACTCAAATTTGTTTTTTGTATTTTTATTCATTTTTTAAACAAATTATATTTTTATCGCATACGTATCTTATCACGTTACTTATGAACAAGTCAATGTGAATATAAACTTATTTATTGTTGATATAACCATAGATTTTTTTCCAACAACTCACATTACTTTACAGAATAAACTAAATTTTGTCAATCATTTTTAATTGCCTTTTATTTTATTACTTGCTTTTGACTTTTTCTCTCTTCTAAAAATAAAAAAAGCACATAAACCTCACAATTGAGATCACGTGCTTCTAGTATTTTCTTAACGACGGACTTCTTTAATACGAGCTGCCTTACCATGTAATGCACGCAAGTAGTATAATTTAGCACGACGTACTTTACCAAAGCGGATAACTTCGATTAATGCTACACGAGGAGTGTGCAATGGGAATGTACGTTCCACACCAACACCGTTAGAGATTTTACGAACAGTATATGTTTCGCTAACTCCAGCTCCACGACGCTTAATTACTACGCCTTCAAATAATTGGATACGTTCTCTAGTACCCTCAACAATTTTAGCGTGAACACGGACAGTATCTCCTGGACGGAAAGCTGGGATATCTTCGCGTAATTGTTCATTTGTAATTGATTCAATTAAATTCATGTTTTTTTCTCCTTCCAACAAACATTCATACATCACCATTTGGATACAGCGGAATATCGTTATTTCAGCAGGTTTTCCCCACTCACTAAGATAGTCTACCACATCCTAAAAAGAGTGTAAAGTAGTTTTCCTTATTTTATAATAAATTCGTTTCTTTTTTAATATCATCTAGCCATTTTTTTTGATCTTTTGTAAAGACGGTATCTGTCAACATGTCTGGTCTTCTCAAATAAGTCCGACGCAACGATTCTTTTTCTTGCCATTCTGCTATTTTTTTATGGTTTCCACTAATTAGGACGTCGGGTACTTTCATGCCGCGAAATTCTGCAGGTCTCGTATATTGAGGGTGCTCCAACAAACCTGTTGAGTGAGAATCGGTTTTAGCAGACTCATCATTCCCCAATACTTCTGGTAACAATCGAACAGCCGCATCAATTAGGACCATCGCTCCTAGCTCTCCACCAGTTAGAACGAAGTCTCCCAATGATATTTCATCCGTTACTAGTGTGCGTATTCTTTCGTCGTAACCTTCGTAATGACCACATATAAAAACTAAGTGACTTTCCTCTGATAGTTCTTCAGCAAGACTTTGTGTAAAAGGGACACCTGCTGGATCTAACAAAATAACTCGTTTGGTTGTCTCAGGATTTTCAGCTTCGATTGCATCTAACCCACTAAATATTGGCTGAGCAGTCAACAACATACCTGCACCTCCACCATATGGATAATCATCAACATTGCGGTGCTTATTTTCAGAATAATCCCGAAAATTTCTTATGGTAACATTCAATAGTTTTTTTTCTATTGCTTTGCCAATAATTGATTCCGTTAGAGGCCCTTCGAACATTCTAGGAAATAAAGTTAAAATATCAATTTTCATTAATCTATTAACCCTTCCATCACATGGATGGTGACTAATTCGTTTTCTAAATCAACTTTTAATACGATATCTTCTATATAAGGGATCAATAAGTCTTTACCGTTTAATTGTTTTATCACCCAGACATCATTCGCTCCTGGTGATAATACTTCTGTAATTTCACCTAATTCTTGTCCTTTTTCATCTTGAACAGATAAACCGATGATTTGGTGTAAATAAAATTCATTTTCCGGTAAATCACCCATTTGTTCCTCAGTTATTTTTAAAATTCCATCACGGTATTTTTCTACATCATTAATATTAGGATGATTTTCAAATGATACAATGTCAAATGTTTTGTGTTTACGACGACTAGCGACTACTAATTCTATCGTTTTATTACCCGGTTGATCAAGCAATAGTATTGAGCCCTTTTTATACCGTTTTTCTGGAAAGTCTGTTCTTGAAATAACACGTACTTCTCCTTTAATACCTTGAGTATTTACAATTTTACCTACATTATATAATTTAGTCATAGTGTCCCTCACTTCTTTTTAATTTTCTATGCTAGCTCTTTTTTATTGTACCATACGTTTTGTTTGAAAATTTATTATATAAAAAAGAAAAAAACCATTCCTTAGAAATGGTTTCTTGCTTCAAGAATTTTCACTATTTTGAATAATTAATCTAACACGTTTTGGTCCTTCGACCTTAACACTGTAGATAATTGTTCGAATAGCTTTTGCTACGCGACCTTTTTTCCCTATTAAACGTCCTATATCATCTGGATCAACAGATAACTGATATTCTAAAAAATCATCTTTTTCAACAACATCAATGAGTAGTTTTTCCGGATAACTAACAAGTGGACGAACAATGGTAAGAATTAACTCATTCATGTCAGCCATAGTTCTCATCCTTTTTATTTGCTATTTTTTGAATCATGGAATTTTTTCATAACGCCTTCTTTTGAAAGGATGTTACGGACTGTATCAGACGGTTGCGCACCTTCAGCTAACCATTTTAATACTAATTCTTCGTCCAATTTCACTTCAGCTGGGCTAACAACTGGGTTGTATGTGCCTACAGGTTCGATAAAGCGTCCATCACGTGGAGCGCGAGAATCTGCAACTACTATACGATAAAATGGATTTCTTTTAGAACCCATACGTTTCAAGCGGATTTTTACTGCCATATTTATTACACCTCCATTAACTATCTCTCAATAAGTATATTAACAGGAAATTTCATCCTTGTAAAGTGTTTTTTCTTTACAGTCTTTTTTTTATTTTTTTTAGGTTCTACCGCTTGTTTTTATTTTTCTTTTTGACTTTCTTTTTATTTTTACGAACCATAGAATTCATTGCCATTTTACCTATTTTACCTTTGACACCTTGGCCAAACATTCCATCCATGCCATCAAAATTCCCTTTAGTCATTTTACTCATCATTTTTTTTGATTCGTTAAATTGTTTAATCATACGATTAACTTCTGCAATCGGCCTTGCTGAACCTCTTGCAATTCTACGTCTTCTACTTTGAGATAAGATATCAGGATTTTTTCGCTCTTTAGGTGTCATCGATAAAACGATGGCTTTCATGCGAGCCATATCTTTTGGATCTATTTGTAAATTTTCAAGACCTGGAGCATTACTCATGCCCGGAATCATCTTAAGGATGTCTTCTAGCGGGCCCATATTACTCACTTGATCCATTTGATCAATAAAATCATTAAAATCGAAACTATTGTCTTTTAATTTTTTTGTCATTTCTTCATTTTTCTTCTCATCAAAATCCTGTTGGGCTTTCTCAATTAAAGTAAGCATATCTCCCATACCAAGAATTCGATTAGCCATTCTATCAGGATAGAATGGCTCTAGTGCATCTAATTTTTCACCTTGTCCAACAAATTTAATTGGTTTTCCAGTAACTGAACGAATAGAAAGAGCTGCTCCACCGCGAGTATCGCCATCTAATTTTGTTAAGATGACACCTGTGATGTCTAACTGTTCGTTGAAAGATGCTGCCACATTCGCCGCTTCTTGACCCGTCATAGCATCCACTACTAGGAAAATCTCTGTAGGATTTACAGCAGCTTTAATATCTGTCAGCTCAGTCATCAACGTCTCATCTATTTGTAAGCGACCAGCCGTATCAATAATAACGAAATCAAGATGGTCTTCTTTAGCTTTTTGTATTCCTTGCTTAGCAATTTCCACTGGACTAACTTGATCGCCCATTGAGAATACTGGAATATCTAATTGTTCTCCTAATGTTTCTAACTGTTGGATAGCGGCTGGACGGTAAATATCAGCTGCAATCATCATAGGACGTTTATTTTGCGTTTTTTTCAAATAGTTTACTAGTTTTCCAGCTGTTGTTGTTTTACCTGCACCTTGCAAACCGACCATCATAACAACTGTTGGAGCTTTTGCTGCCATTTGAATGGTACTTTGTTCTCCACCCATTAAGCTTGTTAGCTCTTCACTAACGATTTTCAGTATTTGTTGACTTGGCGAAAGACTTTCTAATACTTCTGAGCCTATTGCACGTTCGCTAACAACTCTCACAAAATCTTTTACTACTTTAAAATTAACGTCTGCTTCTAACAAAGCTAATCTTACTTCACGCATCATTTCTTTTACGTCTGCTTCAGATACCTTGCCTTTACGACGCATTTTTGCCATTGCATTTTGCAATCTTTCTGATAATCCCTCAAATGCCATTTAATTCACCATTCCTTTACTCTATTGATTCTTTTTTTAATTGTTGAATATAGTTTTCTACTGTTTTATCATTTGGATAGTGAGTCTTTAGATAATGTGAAAATTCATTAAGTGTTCCTTCAGTTTGATTGAAGTTTTCTACTAAATGCAATTTTTTTTCATAATCCGTTAAAATTTGTTCTGTTCTACGAATATTATCATAGATTGCTTGTCGGCTCACATCAAAATCTTCTGCAATTTCACCTAAAGAATAGTCATCTGCAAAATAAAGCAACATGTATTTTTGTTGCTTTTCAGTGAGTAAAGATCCATAAAAATCGAATAACGCATTCATGCGGTTCGTTCGTTCTATTTCCATTTTAACTCTTCCTTCTTTATCTGACCTATTTTTACAGTGAGTCTCATTTTTGCACTTCTTAAGCGTACTCATTATCGACTAAATAGTCAATACTTTTAAGCTGTTTCCTCTCTATTTGCACTAAGTACAAATGAGTCATTTAGATAAAAAAAGAACCCTTTCAGGCTCTTTTTCCATTTACACTCATTCGATTACATTGAATCCTTAATCAAGCCACTAAATAGACCGTAAATGTATTCTCCTGGATCAAACTCTTGCAAATCATCTACTGCTTCACCCAAGCCAACAAGTTTAACTGGTATATCTAATTCTTTACGAATAGCTAAAACAATGCCCCCCTTAGCTGTTCCATCCAGTTTTGTTAAAACAATCCCGGTTACGTTCGTTGTTTGTTTAAATTGTTTCGCCTGAACCATGGCATTCTGACCAGTCGTTGCATCTAAAACCAGTAACACTTCATGTGGGCCATCAACGATTTCCTTCTCAATAACACGTTTCATTTTTTCTAGTTCATTCATCAAATTAACTTTATTTTGCAAACGTCCAGCTGTATCTACAATCAAAACATCTGCTTGTTGTTTTTTAGCTTGACGAACAGCATCAAATACAACAGCCGCGGGATCACTTCCAGCTTTACCAGTTACAACTTGGGCACCCACTCGCTCACCCCACACAATTAATTGTTCAATCGCTCCTGCTCTAAAAGTATCCCCAGCAGCTAAAACAACTGTTTTCCCTTCTGTTTGATAACGCTTAGCCATTTTGCCAATGGTCGTTGTTTTACCTACACCATTAACCCCTACGACCAAAATAACCGTTAACCCTTCTTTATTAATATTAATTTCTGGTTTTTCTGTATTATCTTTCTCATAAATTTCAACCATTTTTTCGATAATCACTTGTTGCACTTCGCCTTGACTCTTAGCGTTTTTCAATTTAACCTCTTGACGTAGTGCATCACTGATTTCCATTGATGCTTCATACCCAACATCTGCACCAATAAGAATTTCTTCTAATTCTTCAAAAAAATCTTCATCCACTGTTCTAAAATTTGCAAATAATTCATTCATCCGATCTGAAAAAGATTTACGTGTTTTTTCCAATCCTTTTTCATATTTCTCTGTCACTTCAGTTGTTTCAATTTTTTCTTCACCTGTAAAGGCTCGTTTTATTTTATCAAAAAAACCCATTCTCTTACCCCTTTTCTTTTTTATAGGCACCTTATCTTGTTTACCTTATTTATTGAAGAGCGAATTTTTGAATAGCATGTGCAACACCATGATCATTATTATTTTTAGTTACAAATTGAGCGATTTGTTTTATTTCAAGAGTAGCATTTTCCATAGCGACCCCTGTCCCAGCAAACTCAATCATTGCAAAGTCATTCGCTTCATCACCTATGGCCATTACTTCATGAGAATCGATTCCTAAAAGATCACAAAGTACAGAAATCCCTTTACCTTTATCTACCTCTTTGTTCATTAGCTCAAGTAAAATTGGTCTAGATTTCATTAAGGTAAATCTTTCAAAAAATTCTGAAGGTATTTTCGCAATAGCTTCGTCTAACCTTTCTTCCTCATAACAAAAAACAACTTTATTTATCACTGTATCTTCATACAATTCTTCAGGTGCAATAGAAACAAAGGGTAAAGCGTTCATTACTGTTGGATACAGCGACTCTCTTCCAACTGGATAAGGAGGCTCATATACTCTTTCTAAATCTATAAAATTACAAGGCATATTGATGTCTTGACTTAATTTATATAATTCTTGAACCTCTTTTTTTGACAATGTTTTTTGAGATAAAATTTCTCCTGTATCCGTTTTTTGAACTAAACCACCATTATAAGTAATGCCATAATCTCCTGGTTCTCTCAAATTTAACTCTTCCAAGTAATGGACCATTCCTAGTAGTGGTCTCCCAGTACACAAAACAACTTTTATCCCCTGTTTTTTAGCTTCGTAAATAGCTTGCTTATTTTCTTCAGATATTAGTCGATCTTTCGTTAACAATGTGCCGTCTAAGTCTATTGCAATTAATTTAATCATTCAAGCTCCAACTCCTTTAACTTTAGTTCACCACATTCATACTTTCTCGTTCAGTCTCTTCTAATCGAACAGAGACAATCTTAGATACGCCAGATTCTTGCATCGTAACACCATACAAAACATCCGCCTCTTCCATTGTACCTTTGCGATGAGTAATAACAATAAATTGCGTATCTCTATCAAATTCTTTTAAATATCGACCAAAGCGGACGACATTTGCTTCATCTAACGCCGCTTCAACTTCATCTAAAATACAAAACGGCACAGGTCTAACTTGAATAATGGCAAATAATAATGCGATTGCAGTAAAAGCTCTTTCGCCACCAGATAGTAAACTTAGCTGTTGCAATTTTTTACCTGGTGGTTGAACGATAATTTCAATTCCAGTAGTTAGTACATTCTCAGGATCTGTCAAGCGTAGTTCAGCCGTCCCACCACCAAACATTTGTGGAAAGACTTTGCTGAAACGAAAACGAATAGCATTAAACGTCTCTGTGAATCGAAGAATCACTTCTTCATCCATTTCATTCATCGTTTCATACAAACTTTCCTTCGCTTCTAATAAATCATCGCGTTGCTCTATTAAAAAAGTATAACGACTGTGAATGCGCTCAAATTCTTCAATCGCACCTAAGTTAACATGACCTAGTTCTTGAATACTTAATTTGAGTAATCTGACTTTTTGTGTTGCTTCTTCTATCTTCATTACTAGTGTATGTTGCTGTTTAGCACTTTCAAAAGTTAGGTTGTATTCTTCATTTAAATAAACTAATCGATTATCCATCCTGACGTCATTTCTGTTCAACGAAACTTCCACTTTTGTTTTTTGCTCAACAACATATAGCTGTTGATTATTTTTTAAAACAACGGTTTGTTCTATTTGGCTTAACTGCTCCTGAAGCAAAAGAAGTTTTTCTTTGTGGAGAATTAAAGAATCTTCTACTTGTTCTTTTTCTTTTTTTAATTTAAAAGATTTAGCTATTAAATCGACTTCAGAGATTTTTTGATCGCCATTTGATTGAGAAATTTCTTGGATAAATGATGTCAACTTATCTACTTCTTTTTGTTCTATCTCTAATTGATTCTCAATTCTATTGTATTCATTTTCCAGACTTGTTAGCTGTTCTTTAATAGTTGCAGACGAAGTCATTAGTTCTTGAATCGTTTGAAGAATAGTAGCTTGTAACTCTTCTCTTTCTTCATCTTGAGAAGAAACCATTTCAATTTGGCGTTTAGTTTGATCCATTTTATCCTTTAGTATGACTAATTCTTCTGTTATAGCCTTTAGACGCTCTGTATAAGTACTTTCTTCTTGTCTTTCTTCTTGTTCTTCAAATTGATTTCCCTTTAATTCTCTTACTAAACGATCACATTTTTCAAGAATAATAGTGTGTGTATTTTTTAATTCTTGATCCTTTAGTCGTTGTTGTTCGCCTAGCTCTCTCACTTTTTCTAATTTTCCTTCTTCTTTTATCACTGTTTGTTTAAGCTGTCGGACCTCTGCTTCTTTAGTCAATAACTTGTTTTCCATTTGGTCAATTTGCTTACTCAACGTAGCCAGTTCATTTTTACGAGAAAACAGGCTGCTTTGATTCCCTTTTTTGCTTGCCCCACCAGTCATAGAACCACCAGCATTCATAACATCTCCTTCAAGCGTTACAACCCGGTAGCCAAATTGAATCATTTTTGCAATACTATTGGCGGACTCCAAATCTTTAGCTACTATAGTCGTACCTAATAAATTTTGAATAATTGATGTGATTTCTTTAGGATACTCAACTATTTCAGAGGCTATCCCTATAAAACCTGTACTATTTCTAACCTTATTTTCAATAGAAAGCGGTAATTGACGTGGTTTTATAGTTGTCAAAGGCAAAAATGTTGCTCGACCAGAACGTTTTTGTTTCAAAAAATTAATAGAGTTACGCGCACTTATTTCATCTTGAACAACAATATTTTGCGAAGCAGCTCCTAATGCAATATCAA
The DNA here is from genome assembly GCF_047553015.1 of Carnobacterium sp. TMP28. Taxonomy (GTDB): domain Bacteria; phylum Bacillota; class Bacilli; order Lactobacillales; family Carnobacteriaceae; genus Carnobacterium_A. The sequence goes on along the minus strand of NZ_CP180212.1, from coordinate 897,444 downwards.
TAGCTATTTCACTTTCTTTAGGAACACTAATTAACTCAGCAACAGCTCCAACTACTCCACCAATCTTCACCTTATGTTTCAGTATCTCTTTTACACCTTGATAAAATCCAGTATAATCATCTGTTAGTTCTTGTAAACTTTCTTTTTTTGCTTTAGCTTGTTGAACTACTCGTAATGCATCAAACATTCTTTTATTTTCATTTTCCAGATGGACGCGTTTATCTTGAACGATTACTTGTTGTTCTTGATAATGTAGAATCTTTTCTGCAATTTCTTGCTCGTTTGCCTTCATATCTACTATTATTTTTGTTCGTTTTAATTCAGATTGCTCTTTTTCTAATTCTAAAGCAGCTATTCTAGCGGTAGATTTCAGTTTTTTTTGAGAGACTTGATTGAGGCTTTTTTCTAGATAGTTTTGTTCGTTTCGTAAACTTGTTTGTTCTTGCATCAAGTCGATATAATTGCCACGAAGTTGTTCGCTGATTTCTTTACTATCAGAAGCTAGCAGTTGTTGTTCTTTTTGAGCTTTCTTCAATTGAGAATGACCTGTTTTTTGGTCTTCACTTTTTTTTGTCATTCGCTTAGTCACTTGTTTTAATTCTTCAGATAATTTTCCGACTTTTTCTTTAGCTACTTGCTTTTGTTGTTCATATTGTTGTCGACTTTGCTTAGTATGCTTAGATCTTTCGTTTAAGACTTGTTTTTTTCCTTCTAATTGTTCATAGTATTGTAAGACTTTCATTAAAGAATTTTGTTCACTATCTATTATTTCAGATAACTTATTTTTTTCATTTTTTACTTCTAGTAGTTCTTTCTCTAGTTGCGTACTTGTCTTTTGCATTTTTTTCAGCTGTTGATTGAAAGAGTCGAGTTCTTGATTTTGACTATCTGCTTGATTCTTTAACTGTTCTATTTCTACGACTGTTAGCGCAATCTCTACATCGCTTAACTGCTCTTTTTGCATTAAATAATCTTTTGCAATACTACTTTGCATTTTTAATGGTTCAATTTGACTATCTAATTCGTATACAATATCTTGAACACGACTTAAATTATCTTCTGTTTCTACTAATTTTTGTTCAGCTTTTTTCTTACGAGTTTTATATTTAAAGACGCCCGCTGCTTCTTCAAAAATAGAGCGACGATCTTCAGGTTTACTATTAAAAATAGTTTCTACCTTTCCTTGCGAAATAATCGAAAAAGATTCTTTCCCTAGACCAGAGTCCATAAATAACTCTACAATATCTTTTAACCTGCATGCTTGTTTATTAAGAAAAAACTCACTATCTCCACTGCGATGCAACCGTCTTGTAATATTTATTTCTGAAAAATCCAAAGGTAAAAAATGATCTTCATTTTCTAAAACTAAGGTTACTTCTGCAAAATTTAATGGTTTACGCAAATCTGTTCCAGCAAAAATGATGTCATTCATCTTTCCTCCACGTAAATTTTTTGCAGATTGTTCTCCTAAAACCCAGCGAATAGCTTCAGTAATATTGCTCTTGCCACTACCGTTTGGTCCAACTACTGCTGTAACACCTTCGTGAAAGTCAATAATTGTTTTCTCCGCAAATGATTTAAATCCAGTAATTTCAATTCGTTTTAACTGCAAATGAACTTTCTCCTTTCTCAATAAATACATGAATTAAGGATAAGCTAAACATTCTAGCTTATCCTTAATTCTATTATTGGCCTTGTAAATTCAACAAAGCATTTTCTGCAGCAACTTGCTCAGCTGCTTTTTTTGTTCGTCCTTGCCCTTGTCCTAATAGTTGTCCTTCTGCACTGACTTCGACAACAAAAGCTTTCTGATGAGCTGGTCCAATTTCTTCGACTAGTCGATAATCAATTGTTATTTCACCTTTTTTCTGCAAATATTCTTGCAGATTTGTTTTGTGATCCATCACATGTGAGAAAGCACCGGATTGTATTTTAGGAAACATTGTTTGGTTTAAAAACTCCAATACTTTAGTAATTCCCTGATCCAAATATAAAGCACCAATAAAAGATTCAAATAAATCACAAAGAAGGGCTGGTCTTTTTCTACCATCCATTCGCTCTTCGCCTTTGCCTAAACGGATGTAACGATCAAAGCCGCAATCTTTAGCAAATAAGCTTAGACTTGCTTCACAGACGATTCTTGCTCTTAGTTTTGTTAAATGTCCTTCTGGCAGTGTAGGATAATGCTCAAAGAGATACCTTGAAATAATCAATTCTAATACAGCATCGCCCAAAAATTCAATTCGTTCATTATCTTTTATGTTTTGGTTCCTGTGCTCATTCACATATGATGAATGCGTAAATGCCTCTTCTAGATAAGCAGTATTATTAAATGTGATGTTAAAATTATCTTTAAGCTCTTTTAAAAATAGTTCATTCATCTTTTTTCTCCTCTCAAACAAACTTGCGAAACTATTACTAGTATACTGCTTTTTCAACTAAAAATAAATAGTTTCATTTTCTATCCACGAACGTCTATCTTACTATACTTCTTGCTTAACTTAAATAAAATCAAGCGTTTATACTAAAAAAGCCCCTTGATAAAAGAAATTTTTCTTTATCAAAGGTCTTATAGGTTACTATTAATTTAGATTTGCATTGATATAACTTACTGCATCTCCAACAGAAGAGATGTTTTCTGCATCATCATCAGAAATTTCTGTTCCAAAAACATCTTCTAATTCCATTACTAATTCTACAATATCAAGTGAGTCTGCTCCTAAATCATCTTTAAATGTCATCTCAAGAGTAACTTTTTCTTCATCAATACCAAATCGTTCAACAATTATTTTTTTTATTTTTTCAAACGTTTCATTCTTTGACAATCCTTACACCCCCGTTTGGTTTTTCTATCCTACTTTTTTACGTATCAGACATGTTTATTTTACAGATAGTTAAAGGTAAAGTCTAGCTTTTTTGTATTTTACTCTTTAAACCTCTTCAACTTGTTTCGCTTCAAAATGAGTGACTAAATCATCAATAACTTTTGAAGCTAACATCTCGTGAATTTGTTTAATCGTAAAGTAAACCGCTTCTTTTTCGGTTGAACCATGTGTTTTAACAACAGGTGCCTTAATTCCAAATAGTACCGATCCTCCATATTTAGAATAATCTAATACATCTTTCATTTCAGATAAACTATCTTTTAATAATAAACCACCTAATTTAGCTTTAGTGCCGTTATCGTAAATAGCTGATTTTAATAGTTGCATCATTGACATTGCAGTACCTTCAATCGTTTTCAAAACAGCATTTCCAGTAAAACCATCGGTCACAACCACATCAGCAACACCACTTAGGATATCTCTTGCTTCTACGTTTCCTATAAAATGAATCATCGGCTCATCTTTTAAAAGTTGATAAGCACGTTTAGTAAGATCATTTCCTTTATTTTCTTCTGTCCCATTGTTTAGTAAACCAACAGTTGGTTTTTTTATTCCTTGAACCAACTTAGCATACTCACTACCTAGAATAGCATACTGATGGATATTTTCGGGTTTAGAGTCTGCATTCGCACCGACGTCCATTAAATTGAACCCTTTTTCTGAATTCGTAATGACTGGTAGAGTAACTAGTAAACCTGGACGATCAATTCCTTTAATGCGTCCAATGATTAACAATCCAGCCGTTAGCAGGGCACCTGTATTTCCAGCTGAAAAAAGTGCATCTGCTTCTTTATTTTTTACAGCTTGCGCTGCTAAAACCATTGAAGCATTTTTTTTACGACGAATAGATCGGATAGGATCGTCTTCACTCTCTATTTTTTCATCTGTATGAACAATTCTGATATTGGGTTCATTTGATAAATAAGGTTTGATTGCCTCTTCTTTTCCATATAAAATGAATTCCATATCTTTAAATTCATTCGCTGCAAGCACAACACCTTCGACTATTGCTTTAGGCGCGTTATCTCCACCCATTGCATCTACTGCAATTTTCACACTTTATTCCTCCTTATTTATCCTTAAAACGATTCTTTTACAGATTCCATGATTCTTCCTTCATTTTAGTATGAACGAATGATTTTAACAATGTTTTTTAGTTGAAATTTTGCTCAGATAGATTTTCTAAACCAAGTGATTTTCGTAGCTGTAAATACTTTGAATCAATCATAAATTTAGGATCACTAACTAGTTTTGACGCTTCTTGTCTAGCGGCTTCTAGAGCTCCAAAATCGCCAATAATATCGCCTACTTTAAAATTAGGCAAACCAGATTGTTTTGATCCAAATAAATCACCAGCGCCTCTTAACTCCAAGTCCTTTTCACTTAAAACAAATCCATCCAGTGTTTCAGTCATTATCTTCATTCGCTCAATACCGGTTTCACTTTTAGGATTAGCTACTAAAATACAATAAGATTCCTTGTGCCCACGCCCTACCCGGCCTCTTAACTGATGTAGTTGGGATAGCCCGAAACGATCTGCATCATAGATAACCATTGTCGTCGCATTTGGTACGTTAACCCCCACCTCAATAACGGTTGTTGAAACAAGAACAGCCAATTTATTTTCTTTAAATTGATGCATCACTTGTTCTTTTTCTGCTGATTTCATTTTACCGTGTAATAGTCCGACTTGATAACGTGTTGCATAATAAGCAGATAATTTCTCGTAAATATCTGTTGCATTCTTTACGTCTAACGTTTCAGACTCCTCTATCAGAGGGCAAATGACATAAGCTTGGGAACCTAATCTTAATTGGCGCTCGATGAATTCTAATGTCAACTCAAAATTTTTAGGCCTAGTCCAGGTTGTCTCTATTGGAATTCGTCCAGCTGGTAACTCATCGATAATAGAGACATCCATTTCTCCATACGTTGTAATCGCTAATGTTCTTGGGATGGGAGTTGCCGTCATAAATAAAACATCTGGTTCCTTACCTTTATCTCGCAATATTTTCCTTTGATTTACTCCAAAACGGTGTTGTTCATCTGTTATAACTAAACCTAATCGAGAAAAATAAACATCTTTTTGGATTAATGCGTGAGTCCCAATGATAATATCTAATTGTCCATTTTCTAACTCTTCTAAAATAATCCGACGATCTTTTGCTTTTGTTGAACCTGTTAAAAGCGCAATTCGAACTTCTGAAGGATCAAATAGCTGACTTAGACTTTCCATATGCTGTTCTGCAAGTATTTCAGTAGGAACCATTAATGCAGATTGATACTTTGCAGTTGCAGTTGCAAATAAAGCGATCGCTGCAACAATTGTTTTCCCACTTCCAACATCTCCTTGCAATAACCTATGCATATGCATTGGTTCTTTTAAATCCGTACAGATTTCGTTCACGACTCTTTTTTGAGCCGTTGTCAGTTCAAAAGGTAAAGAAGCGATGAAACGTCTTAAATCCTTAATATCATACTTTATTTGTAATCCATAACCAGCTGCTTTTTGCTTTTTTCTTAAACTTTGAAGTTTTAATTGATACAATAAAAACTCTTCAAAGATAACTTCTCTTCTAGCTTGTTTTGATTGCTCTTGTGAAGTAGGAAAATGCATACCATACACTGCTTCATTATGAGTGATCAGTCGATACTTTTCTTTTAAATTATCAGGCACATTTTCTGGAATCAATTCATGATAGTCTTGATAAGCTTTTTTTACTAATTCAAAAATCGTTTTTTGTTTTATCCCTTTATTTGCTTTATAAATAGATTCAAAATCATTGGTTTGATCTCCTGAACTTGTTGCTAGGATCTTAATGCCCGTCAAACTTTTACGTTTAGCGTCCCACTTACCAAACACGGCTAATTCTTCGCCTGCTACAATTTTACTTTTTAAATAAGATTGATTAAAAAAAGTAATTGAAATGACTGCATGTTCGATAATCAAACGAAAAGATAAGCGATTTTTTTTTGGCCCAAAACGACTAACAACTGCTTCAGAAACGACATTTCCTTTTAATGTCACCTTTTCTTGATCCTCTATCTCTAGTAAATTCTTTTCTTGAATATCTTCGTAACGAAAAGGAAAATGAGAAAGCAAATCTAAAATCGTAAAGACGCCTAGTTGATTTAACGCTTCTTGACGCTTTTGTCCAACCGAAGGAAGGACAGATACAGAATCATAAATTGTTTTCCCCATAGTTATTGCTCTCCTTTCCGTCACCTTTTAAGGTTCTTACTTAAATTTTTAAAAATAGACAACGATAGTAAGAATAAACTACTATCGTTGTCTAGTCTATTTAATTTATTCTACCGATAATAAGTATGGATAAACAGGTTGTTGTCCTTCATGGATTTCAACTTCTACCTCTTGAAATTCTTGACTAATTTCATTAGCTATTTCATTGGCTTCTTCCATACTACCATCTTCGCCTAACAAAATAGTCACAATTTCACTTTCATCAGTAATCATCATTTTAAGCGTTTCTAGTACAGCCTCTTTACGATTTAGTTTAGAAATTTTAATTTTACCATCAATTATTCCCATAAAATCATCTTTTTTGATACTAATACCTTCTATTTCGGTATCGCGAACAGCATTAGTGATTTGACCACTGATAACATTTTCTAATTCCATGCTCATTTCTTTTTTGTTCGTTTCTAGATCATTTAACTCATTGAAGGCTAACATTGCTGTCATCCCTTGAGAAACCGTTTTACTTGGAATAACAACTACCTCTAGTTCACTAACTTCTGCAGCTTGATCGGCAGCCATAAATATATTTTTATTATTTGGTAAAATAATAACTTTTTCAGCATTGATTGCATCAATTGCTTTCAATATATCTTCTGTACTAGGGTTCATTGTTTGTCCCCCACTAATAACGTAATCTACGCCTAAACTTTTAAAGAGGTTTTGCACTCCTTCACCAGCAGCAACAGCTATTACACCATAAGGCGTTTTTTTACTAGATACTTTGGAAGCAGTTGGTTTTTCATTATCTAAAATTGTTTCATGCTGCTCACGCATGTTATCTACCTTGATTTTTACAAGTGATCCAAATTCTTGACCATAGTTCATCACTTCACCGGGATGTTCTGTATGGACATGAACTTTAACAATTTCATCATCTGATACAACTAAGAGAGAATCACCAATTTCATTTAGATGATTACGAAACGTATCGTAGTCAAATTCTTGTTTAACTGTCTCGCCATCACCAATTTTGACCATAATTTCAGTACAATAACCAAACTTGATATCTTCCGTAGCAATATGATTTGAAACACTGCGATGGTGTTCTGCATTTACCATATCATTCATCTGTTCTGGAGAAGGTTGGTACTCTTCATCTTCATTAACTTTACCTGATAATACTTCTAAAAATCCTTCATAGATAAATAAAAGACCCTGTCCTCCACTATCTACTACACCGACTTCTTTTAAAACAGGCAGCAAATCAGGTGTTCTTGCTAAAGACTTTTTCGCTTCCCGAACAACAGATTCCATCACTACGACAATGTCATCAGTGGATTTAGCTTGTAGTTCACCAGCTTTTGCTGATTCACGTGCTACAGTTAAAATAGTTCCTTCAACTGGTTTCATGACTGCGTTATACGCTGTTTGGACACCATTCATAAAAGCTCCAGCAAAATCTTTTGCTGTTATGACTTCTTTTTTTTCAATCGCTTTACCAAAACCTCTAAATAATTGGGATAAAATAACTCCTGAATTTCCGCGTGCTCCCATCAATAAACCTTTTGACAAAGCTGCCGCTAGTTCATTCATGTTATCTGACTCACAATTCTCAATTGCTTTTACTCCACTTGCCAATGACAAGTTCATATTCGTACCAGTATCTCCATCTGGAACTGGAAAAACATTTAATGAGTTAACATATTCAGCATTCTTATCTAAACGTTTGGCTCCAACTGAAACCATATTGCGGAACTGTTTGCCTTCTAACGTTGTAACATTCACCACTATATCCTCCTTCATCACTTTCAATCAAAGTGACTACAACAAATTCTTTTTTTTAATCTTTTAAGACACGAACACCTTGTACGTAAACATTTACTGCTCTGGCAGAGATGTCTAACATTGTTTCTAAATCATACTTAACTTTTTCTTGTACATTTCGACTTACTTCAGAAATTTTAGTCCCATAACTAACGATGATGTAAACATCCACTATAACGCCGTTATCTTCTTGACGTACAATGACACCACGCGAATAATTTTCTTTATTAAGAATATCATTTAAATTATCACGAATTTGATTTTTACTTGCCATACCAACGATCCCAAAAATTTCAGTCGCTGCTCCTCCGACTACTGTGGAAATTACTTCGTTTGAAATATCAATAACACCAAATTGCGTTTTTATTTTAACTGCCATGGTAAAAATCCTCCTTTTTGCTAGTTAGCCATGAATTACTACTCTACATTTTATCATAGCTGGTCGGATATTAAAAGGTCTAAGGTAAAAACTCGCTGTTCTCTAATAGTAATCAGTCTTTTTATTTATCAAATCATTTTCCAAACAATTATTCCATAATAACCTACTCACTACTTTCTTTGATTTTAAGCTGTCAAGTAAAATTCCTTGAAAGAAAAATGTTGCATATCTTCTCTAATTATGATAAATTATGAAAGTATGAGTGTATAGATTGAAGCCTTGCTTCGAGATATCGGCAAAGGAGGAAAGAATAATGGCTAAAGTATGTGTTATTACAGGACGCAAAGCAAAAAGCGGAAACAACCGCTCTCACGCTATGAACAAGACAAAACGTACATGGGGTGCTAACTTACAAAAAGTTCGCATTTTAGTTGATGGAAAACCTAAAAAAGTTTGGGTTTCTACTCGCGCTCTTAAATCTGGTAAAATTGAACGCGTTTAAAAAGTACAAAAAATAGAGTTGGGACAATTGTCCCAACTCTATTTTTTTAATCTTTACTTTGTATAACTGCCACTAAACCTGTTTCAAAAGAAAACTGGGCATTTTTAGTTATAAACTCATTACTTGCTAAGGATTGAGGATAAGCGATATTTGCTTTAGATAACTCGTATTTCATATCTTTTAACGTCAGTTCACTAACGGCTGTTAAACAAACAAAAGCTAAATATTTTTTATCTGTTTCTTTTTGGATTTCATAAACTCCGGGTTTAAAGTACGAGACAGTATTTTTATTATCAATAATCTTTATTTTAGATAAATGAGGATAAAAAGCTGGTTGAAAAACAAGCCATAAATTATTCAATAAATGATCTAATCTTCCTCCAGTAGCACCGTATAACGTTACTTCTTCAGGAGTGAACTCCTCAAATGCTACTCTAACAGCCAACTCTGTATCTGTTGCATCTTTTTCTGCTGGAAATTGGCGCACATCTCTTATTTTATTTCTTAAATGACTTAATTCCTCAGAGGTAATAGAATCAAAATCTCCCAAAGCTAAAACAGGTTTAATACCATAGTCTAATAGTCTAATTGCTCCTCTATCCACACCAATCCAAATTACATTGTCTGGCAAACTATTTTTAATATCTGGTAGATAACTCTCTGGGCCACCTACCATTATCGCAATCTTAACCATTTCAACGCACGGCATCTTTTAAAGTCATCAATCGTTCTACTGGATTTTTAGCACCATAGATATAAGAACCAGCTACAAAAACAGTTGCACCTGCATCTTTACATATTTTAGCTGTTTCAGGTGAAATACCACCATCAACTTCGATTTCAAAATGGTAATCTTTGTCTTTTTTTAGACTGTCTAATAAGGCAATTTTAGAAACGGTCTCATTAATAAAACTCTGACCACCAAAACCAGGATTAACAGTCATAACTAAAACCATATCTACTTCACTTAAAATAGGCATAATGGATTCCACTGCTGTCCCAGGATTAATAACGACGCCTGCTTTGACACCTTGATTTTTAATCATCTGAATGGCACGATGAATATGAGACGTACTTTCTATATGGACTGTAATAATATCTGCTCCAGCTTTAGCAAAATCTTCTATATAGTTTTCAGGATTTTCAATCATTAAGTGGCAGTCTAATGGTAATTTCGTTATCGGACGAATGGCAGAAACAATGTTCGCACCAAATGTTAAATTAGGAACAAAATGCCCATCCATAACATCTACGTGTATGTAATCTGCTCCTCCCTCTTCGACTAAACGAATATCTCTTTCTAAATTAGCAAAATCTGCACTTAAAATAGACGGTGAAATTTTCATATACATCCTCACTTTTCCTTTTTATTGTATTTAGGTTTTCTATTTTCAATTTCATCAAGGTACTGTAAATAATGTTTGTAACGATAAGGCTGTATCCGGCCCTCTGAGACTTCTTTTTGAACTTGGCAGCCCGGTTCATTTCGGTGCATGCAACTTCTAAAACGACAAAGATCTTGTACTTCAACAAATTCTAAGAATAATTCAGGTAACTCTTCTGTTTCAATCTCTAAAAAGTCTATCGAACTAAAACCAGGCGTATCTGCTACTAATCCATCATATAAAGGAATCAACTCAACATGACGAGTAGTATGCTTTCCACGACCCAATGCTGAAGAAATAATGCCTGTTTTCAAGTCTAATTCTGGCGCGATTTGATTTAACAATGTTGATTTTCCAGCACCTGATTGTCCCATAAATACTGTTAATTTATTTGGGAAATACGCCACCAATTTCTCTATCGCTGCATGATTTGATTCTAATTCTGGCAGAATAACAGGATAGCCTATTTTTTCATACTGTTGTTTTATAGTCGTTATTTCTTCTATTTGTTCTTTATTCAACAAATCTATTTTTGTAATATAAATAATAGCTTGGATACCTTTGCTTTCTAACGTGACTAAAAAGCGATCAAGTAAATTAGTAGAAAAATTAGGTTCTATAGCTGACATAATGATAATTCCTAAATCCACATTCGCTACCGTAGGACGGATAAGTTCGTTTTTTCTCGATAATAATTCTTTAAGAATACCATCAGTCGTTGTGCTACTCTCAAATTCGACATAATCACCGACCATCGGTGTTAATTTGCGTTTTCTAAAGTTACCTCTACCACGAGTTTGATACGTTTCACCTTCGTGATAAACATAATAAAATCCACTCAACGCCTTTCTAATTTGTCCTTTTAGCACAGTGTACCTCCTTTATTTTTTGTATTTATTCAAGCTAATATATAAGAATGGTCTTTTTTATATTTTAACACCAAAAAACCCTAAAGACTAGTTTATGTCTTTTGGGTTTTTCTGCTTATCACTAGACTCACGCTCTTTTAGGGAGAAACTTCGTCTTCTTCGATAGTTTCTCCATCTCTGACAACTTTGTATCTGCCTTTTTTCCCATCTTGTAAAACAAATGCTAAGTTAATTTCAGTATCTTCTGAAATTTCGAATTGCTGAAAAACAGTTTCTAATTTATGTTCTTGATCTTCTATATAAATCGTAATTGAATTAGGAATGATATTTGGCTCTACGCTCTCATCATCATCTCCGGAAGAATTCCCTTCTTCTGGCTCTTTATAAGAAATACTAATTTTTTCATTAATCGTTTTTACTGGAATTTCTTTAGGCCCTTGTGAAATGACCACTGAAATATCTTTTCCTGCAAATAAAACCGTTCCTGCTGTTGGATTTTGTGAGATAACTTGTCCTTGGGCTACTTCAGCTGAGTATTCTTTTGTAATGGTTACATTTAGATCGTTATCCTTTACATAATCTCTTACACTTTTTTCAGTGTATCCACTCAAATCACGCATTTCAAAACCAGCTTGTCCAGTGCTAACGACAAAGGTAATCGTTGTATCCTCAGGAATAACTGTTTCATTTTCGTTAATATCTTGCGAGATAATTAAGCCTGCCTCTATCGTATCACTGCTTTGATCTTCACGCTTTATAGTGAAATTTTGTTCGCTTAATAGAACTTCAACTTCTTCATAAGATTTCCCCGTATAATCTAGGAATTTAAAAGTTGCTTTACCCGAGCTAATTACGATATCTACTGGTGTATTTTCTTTCACACTTAAACCCGCTTTGGGTTTAGATTTTAAAATAAGACCCTCTTCAATATCGCCGTCTGCTTCTTTTGTAATTTTTCCGATAAGTAATTTTTTTTCAGATAAAACTTTTGCTGCTTCATTTTCAGTCATAGCTATTAAATTTGGAACAACAACATCTTTGGGCGCACTATTTGCTATCACAAAGAATAGTCCAATACCCAATAAAACTAAACTTACTGCTGTCAGAAGCCATACTTTGCGTTTTTTACTTTTTTTCGCTTGTGCTTTAGTTGATTTTTCGCTATTTTTAAGCTGCTTGCTACTAGATATGTCCTCTTTTTCAATCTTTTCATCTAATTGCGAGTTTTTTATAACCACTGGTATAGGTTCTAATACTTTTGTTTTTTCCATCATACTAACTGGAGTATATTTTGCTTCGTCTCTTCGATCTACTGATAATGCAGTGACCAGATCATTTTGCATCTCGTAAACGGTTTTATATCTATCTGCTATTTCTTTGGCAGTAGCCTTTAAAACAACATTTTCTAAAGCTTGCGGAATACGTTGATCATAACTTTTAACAGAAGGAACAGTTTCTTGGAAATGCTTTAAAGCAATCGAAACAGCAGACTCACCATCAAACGGAACGTGACCTGTTAAGAGTTCATATAAAATAATTCCTAAAGAATAAATATCCGATTGGTTTGTTGCCATACCTCCCCGTGCTTGTTCAGGAGACAAATAATGGACTGAACCTAATAACGAATTAGTCTGTGTAATAGACGTTTGCGATAAAGCGACAGCTATTCCAAAATCGGTGATTTTAACTACGCCAGATTCATCAATTAAGATATTCTGAGGTTTCAAATCACGATGAATAATTCTATTGTGATGAGCAGCCGTTACTGCAGATAGAACTTGATCCATAATATTGGTAACTTTTTGATAAGGTATTGGAAAGTTAGTGTGAATATACTTTTTTAAATCCATTCCTTTAACATACTCCATAACAATGTATTGATTATCATCTTCCTCGCCAATATCATAGACACTCACAATATTAGGATGGACTAATTCAGTTGCTGCAAGAGCTTCTCGCTTGAATCTCCTAATCGTATCTTGGTCATCACGGAAATCATAACGTAAAACCTTGACCGCTACGTCTCTATCTAATATTAAATCATGAGCCAAATAAACGTGAGCCATCCCACCGCCGCCGACTGTACCAATTATTTTATAGCGACCATTTAACTTTGATCCTATTTGCATGTCCTTTTTCTCTCCTTTCCTTTATAGGTTTCTGTTAGCATGACTGTCACGTTATCGTATCCCCCGTTTGCATTTGCTAATGAGACTAAGTCTCCTACCTTATCTTCAAAACTCCTGTTAGAAACAGCTAATATTTCAGCTATTTCTTTATCATCAACCATGTTTGTTAGCCCATCAGAACAAAGTAATAATTGATCACCTTTTGAGATAGGAGCAGTAACTATATCTACTTCTACTTGTTTAGTAACTCCCAATGAGCGGGTCAAAACATTTTTTTGAGGATGATTCATAGCTTCTTTTGTTGTGATCTCGCCACTTTTTAATAATTCATTAACTAAGGAATGGTCATCTGTTACTTGTTTTAAATTCCCGTCTATAAAATGATAAGCCCGACTATCTCCAACATTCGCAACAATAAAATGATTTCCAATTAACGCTGCTGCTACAAGAGTTGTACCCATTCCTTCTAAATCAGGATACTGAGTTGATTTTTTGGCAATTCGTGTATTTTCCCTATTAATCTGTTCTTTCATCCACTCGATAATTGTATCTATCTCAGTCAAACTAGTATTTTTCCATGCATCTCCTAAATGTGAAACAGCCATTTCGCTAGCGACATCGCCAGCTTTATGACCACCCATCCCATCACACAAAACTGCCAATGGTATTCCTTGATTATTCTCAAAGTAATTAGCAAAATCTTGGTTGTTTTTTCTTTTCTTTCCAATATCACTTTGAAAAAAAATATGCATTGCTACACCTCACCAATCTTAGAAATTAGTCTGTTAACTCTATTTTTTTCTTAAACAACTAATGAAAAAGCCATCTGTTCCAAAATCTTGTGGATAAATCTGCATTAAATTGTCTTGAATCGTGCCGTTCAAAGCAGCGCTCGCAACAATCTCTGTTTTTTCAAAATTAGGATGAGAACTTAAAAAGGCTTCTACTGTACCCTGATTTTCTTCTTTAGTAATCGTACATGTACTATAGACTAATAAGCCATCTTTTTTTAATTTTGGAGCGACACTTGTTAAAATATCTAATTGAATTTTTTTTAATTGAGCAATGTCTTGAGCTTTTTTTGTGTATTTAATATCTGGCTTTCTTCTCATCAACCCTAAACCTGAACAAGGTGCATCTACTAGGATACGATCAAAACTTTCATCTTCAAAAGCCTCTTCAACTTTCCTAGCATCCATCGTTCTTCCTTCAACAACTTTATCGACACGCAATCGTTTAGCATTGTCTTCAATTAATTTTACCTTGTGTGGGTGCAAATCTAGTGCAACAACCTTACCACCCGCTTCTTGTGAAAGAAATGAAGCAATATGAGTCGTCTTCCCTCCAGGAGCAGCACAGGCATCTAATACGTGATGATGTGCTTCTATTTGCATAGCAGGAGCTACTAGCATAGATGTTTCATCTTGTATCGTTAACTGGCCTGACTGGAATAAAGGTGAGGACGCGAAATGGCCTCCTTTACTAATGACTCCTACTGGAGAAATAGGACTCTGTTCTACATGGAAACCTTCTTCTTCCATTGCCTCTAGAGCCTCTTTGACAGATAAATATTTCTCATTGATACGTGCACTAGAATGGCTAGGACTTAAAATGGATTCCCCTAATTTCCTTATTTCTTCTATCCCTATTTCAGCTATAAATTTTTCAACTAACCATTTTGGCATGCTCATTTCAATACTTAATCGCTCTACTGGATCTTTTATCTCATCAAGTGATTTAAATCCTTTACGTTCAGCACTTCTCAAAACACCATTAATAAATTTGCTAACTCCAATATGGCCTTTTTTCTTAGCTACTTCTACAGCTTCAAATAGAATGGCATGAGAAGGTATTTTATCTAAGTAAATCATTTGATAAATAGATAAACGCAATAAATTGTGAACCCAAACATCTAATTTTTGATTTTCTTTCAAAAAAGAAGTCAAATAGTAATCTAATGTTAACTTATGCTGCAGTACACCATAAACTAATTCAGTTAATAAACGAGCATCTGCTGGGGATAGATTATTTTTTTGTATCGTCTCGTTGAGGAGCAAATTAGAATAGGAATGGTCTTTTTCTGTTTTTTCTAAAATAGACATCGCCAAATAACGACTAGTCTTTTTTGTATTCCGTTTTTGTACTGTCTTATCTGTTCCTATTTTATCTTTTTTAGTTTCCATTTTCTCCTACCTTTTCTCCAATAATTACTTGGCTTCCTATTCCAGTTAAATAGGCTAGTGTTGTCATTTTACTTTTACCTGCGGGTTGAAGTTCGTTAATTTGTATTGCTGTATGATTTCCGCAAGAAATCACAAGAGCAGCTTTTTCTATTCTAATAACCATTCCAGGTTTCTCGTTTGTTTTTTCTTCTAAAACAGTTGTATCCCAAACTTTTACTCGGATGTTATCTATGATAGTATACGCAACTGGCCATGGACGCATACCTCGTACTTGGCAGTCAATTGCTTTAGCTTCTTTTGTCCAGTCAATTCTTTCTTCTTCTGGCTTAATATTAGGTGAAAAAGTAACCTTTTCTTCATCTTGTATGATTGGTTTAATTTTACCAGCTAATAAATCAGGTAGAGTATCGATCAATAGCTCTTTTCCTAACGCACTCAAGCGTTCAAAAAGAGTTCCTACATCATCACTTTCCGTGATTTCTAAAGAACGCTGAGATAACATTGCACCAGCATCCATTTTTTTCTCCATGTACATAATGGTTACCCCTGTTTCTTTTTCACCTTTTATTAAAGCATAATGGACGGGTGCGCCTCCACGGTATTTAGGTAAAAGAGAAGCATGAACATTTAGTGCACCATATTTTGGTGCGTTTAATAATTTTTGAGGCAAAAATTGCCCGAACGCTGCCGTAATAAGTAAATCTGGTTTCATCTCTATTATTTGAGTCATTTCGTCTGAACCCGTTATTTTCTCTGGCTGTAAAACGATTAAATTATGCTTAAGTGCCGCAATTTTTATTGGAGTTTGTGTCATAACCTTTTTTCTGCCAACCGGTCTATCTGGTTGCGTAACTACGGCTAGTATTTCATAGTTCTCCTCAATTAGAGCTTCTAATATTGGAACAGAAAATGCTGGTGTTCCCATAAATACTATTTTTGTCATGTTATATTCTCCTCCATATATTCTTCTAAGTCTTCTGGTTTGATTTTCTGAATAATTTTATCTGTAAATAACTTTCCATCAAGATGTTCTAACTCATGTTGAAAAACGCGTGCTAGATAATCTTCTGCTTCAACTTCATAAGCGTCGCCATCTCTATCAAAATACTGAAGAACAATCGTTTCTGCTCGTTCAACTGTACCGTAGATTTCCGGAAAACTTAGACAACCTTCAACGTCAATTGCTTTACCTGAAGACTTTATAATCTTAGGGTTAATCATTTCAAATAGACCTGTTTCTTCATCAATTTCAACTAGTGCTATTCTAAGGGATTGATTTACTTGAGGTGCCGCAATACCAATTCCATCACCATTTACCATTGTTTCATACATATCATCCATTAACTGAATGATTTCATCTGTAATATCTAGTACCTCTTTAGTCGGTGTAACTAATACCGGGTTAGGGTATTTTATTATTGGTAATAAAGCCATTTTTTTTCCCGCTTTCTTTTATTAAATAAAGTGCATCGGTTCAGAATCAATCGCGATTTGTAAACCTTTTGACATCTCTTTTTGTGACTGATTCAATAATTCTTGTAATTGCTTAAATAAAGTTGGTTCGTGTTTATACTTAATAATTGTTTGATAGTAATACCGATTATTTACTCGCGCGACTGCTTTTGGTGTAGGACCTAGCAAGATTGTTTCTGGACTTAAATTTGGCCTAATGGACTCTACAATTTCTTGCATTTTTTTTGAAGCTTGTAATTCTTCAGTATGGCTTGTCGTAATTAAGATAGTGAAATAAAATGGTGGGTAATTGCCTCTATGTCTCAAAATCATTTCTTTTTGGTAGAAAGCATCGTAATCATGTTTTTGAGCTAACTGAATAGAATAATGTTCTGGATTAAATGTTTGAACAATTACTTCTCCTGTTAACTCGGCTCTTCCTGCTCGTCCACTCACTTGAGTTAATAATTGAAAGGTCCGTTCACTTGCTCTGAAGTCCGGCAAACCTAATCCAGTGTCCGCGTTTAGTACTCCAGCTAGTGTAATATTAGGGAAATCTAATCCCTTTGCAATCATCTGAGTACCTAACAATATATCTGCTTCTTTATTCCCAAAAGCAGATAATAATTTTTCGTGGGCGCCTTTTTTTCTGGTTGTATCGACATCCATCCTAATCACTCTTGCTTCTGGTATGATATCACGGAGTTCCTCTTCTATTTTTTGTGTTCCAGTACCATAATACCGAATCTTATGTCCGTTACAACTTGGACAGATGCGAGGTATTGCTTCTTCATGTCCACAATAATGACATTTCATCAGTTTTGTATCCATATGCAAGGTTAAGGAAATATCACAATTAGGACAGGGCAAAACAAATCCGCAGTCTCTACACATAACAAAAGAAGAGTACCCACGACGATTTAATAGCAGAACAATCTGTTCTTTTTTAGCCAGTCGATCTCTTATTTTTTCTTGTAGGACAATTGAAAAATTACTACGGTTTCCCAATTTTACTTCTTCACGCATGTCAACAACTTCCACTACGGGTAAATCTTTTTTATTTACTCGTTCAGGTAATTCAAGTAAAGTATACACTTTTTTATAAGCGCGTGCGCGTGATTCTAATGATGGTGTCGCGCTACCCAGGATAACTGGACAACTATGATAATCTGCTCTCCAAATCGCTACGTCTTTAGCATGATAACGTGGATTTTCATCTTGCTTATACGTTCCTTCATGTTCTTCATCAATAATAATCACACCAATGTTCTTAACCGGAGCAAAGATAGAAGATCGTGCGCCAACAACTACTTTAGCTTCTTGCCTCTCTATTTTACGCCATTCATCGTATTTTTCACCTATTGATAAGCCGCTGTGTAAAACAGCAACTGCTTCACCAAATCGTCCTTTAAAAGAATGAACCATTTGAGGGGTTAAAGCAATTTCTGGTACAAGCATTAAGGCTGATTGACCATTTTTTAGTGTTTCCGCTATCGTTTGTAAATAAATTTCTGTTTTTCCACTTCCAGTTACACCTTTAAGTAGAAAAACTTCTTTTTCGTGCTGTTTAACCGCTTTTATAATCGGTTTTAATGCTTTTTCTTGCGTATCATTCAATACAAACGGCTCAGTCTTTTTAAATTCTTTATGCTTGAATGGATCACGATAGATTTCTTCTTCAAAAAAATAAAGCCATTTTTTATTTTCAGCTTCACGTAAGATAGCTACAGAAATCCCATATTTTTTATTCATATCAGTAGTACTAATCGATTCATTAGTCAATAATTGAAGTTGTCTCAATAATAATGACTGTTTAGGAGCTCGTTTACCTAATCCTATAATCTCTTCTTCTAATTGCTCAAAGCTTAAATCAGATTGTACCATACGTCTTTTTTTTGTTTTTGCTTGGTTTTTTACAGAGTAAGACAATTCAACCCATTCTTTTTTCTTTAACTTTAATAATTGAGGCAACAATCCACGTTCCGTCGCTTCATCCCAAGTTAATTCATTTCTGCCTTTAAATAATTCATAGAATAAATTTTCTGGTATTTCATCTATTATTTTTATTTTTTTTTCATATTTTGCGCGCAACATAGCCGGCAACATGGTTTGATAACAAGTAATTTGAAAAGAAAAAGTCCATCTTGCCATTTCACGTCCTAATAACAGCAATTCTTCATCTAAAACAGCTGTTAAATCCATTAAATTAGCTATAGCTTTTAACTCTCCCTCAAAATTACTTGCTTGAGTAATTTCAACAACAAATCCTTGAACTTTTCTAGTTCCTTGTCCAAAAGGAACTTCTACCCGCATTCCAGGCATTATTTGTTCATCAAATTCAGCTGGAATCAAATAATCGTAGGGTTTATTTGTTTGCATCGTTGGGACATCTACAATAACCTTAGCAATTGAAACCACTCTTTACCACTTCCTCACTTAATCATTTGCTCTATAGCTACTTTAAAGATTTCTTCAGCAACTTTTTGTTTACTGCGAAGCGAAATTTGAACTGGTTCACTATTTTGCATAAAAATAGTCACTTCATTTGTTTCTTGATTAAATCCTCTATTTGGTTTTGATACATCATTGGCAACAATCATATTCGCTTTTTTACGTTCCAGTTTTCCTTTAGCATAGTTTTCAAGGTTGTTTGTTTCTGCAGCAAAGCCAATTAAAAACTGTTGCTGTTTAGTGTGTCCCAATTGGTACAAAATATCTGTTGTTTTTTCTAATTCTATCGTCAACCGCTCTTCATTCTTTTTAATTTTTTTAGAAGCCTGTTTTTTGGGACGATAATCCGATACAGCCGCAGCCATCACAACGATGTCTGCTGATGCGTATTCGTTCAATACAGCATCTAACATATCTAAAGCAGAGCTTACATAGACAACCGTTACTCCAAAAGGTTCAGGCAATTGTTTAGTAGCAGAAATAAGCGTTACTTGTGCTCCTAAATCTCTGGCAACGCTCGCTAAACTGTAACCCATCTTACCAGATGAATCATTGGTTATATAACGAACCGGATCAATGCGTTCTTTTGTCCCACCTGCTGTTATAATTACACGCTTATTTTTCAATGGCAGTGTTTCTTGTCTTGAAATCATAAATTGTTTGACTGAATCAACAATCGTTAACGGTTCTGGCAGCCTACCTTTACCTTCGTATCCTTCCGCCAGAAAGCCCGTTTCTGGTTCCATAACAAAACGCTTATCTAATCTTAAGGTCGCAAAATTACGAATAGTTGCTGGATTCTCCAACATATGTGAATTCATTGCAGGTACAACAAAAACAGGAGCTGTTGTAGCTAATAAAGTTGTCGTAACAAAATCATCTGCTATTCCATTCGCCACCTTAGCAATAACATTCGCCGTGGCAGGTGCAATGATAGCTAAATCTGTCCAGTCTGCTAAATGGATGTGACTAACTTTATCTTCTTCTCTTTCAACAAATGTATCTGTATATACATAGTGTTTACTCACTATTTGAAACGTCAAAGGGGTTACGAATTCCATAGCGGATGCTGTCATTGCTACTTTAACATTTGCTCCTTGTTTAATAAACTGTCTAACTAAGTCAACAGCTTTATAGGATGCTATACCTCCACAAACATACAACGCAATATTTTTATTTTTCAACATTTTGACTAACCTCCTTCAAAATACAACAGAGTAGGAATGATACCTGATAACAGTTTACTAAAAAATAAGGTATTTGTCTTGTGAACCCAGTAATTCTTTGAGTCACTAAAATAAAAATACTCCAAAAACAGGTAAATACCTATTTTGGAGCACATGTAAAAATTATTAGCGATTAAATAAAAGTAATTACTCTTGAGGCCCAACTGTAGTAGGATCAATAACTAAATCTCCGGCGTCAATTTCTTCTAGTGCACGACCCACATTTTTATGCGATTCGTAAGTATCTAACATAGGCGTAGCCTTTGCTTCCAATTCGTGTGCACGCTTGCTTGCTAAAATAACTAACGAATATTTTGAATCAATTTTTTCTAATAAACTATCAATAGATGGCAATAACATCATAATACTTTACAACTCCTCAATCATTTTTTTATACCGATGGATAACACGTGAAACTTTTAAATGTTCACATTCAACGATATCTTTAATTTTTGCAACAGCATTTTCTACTTTATCATTTTCAACAGCATAATCATAGTGCTGCATCAAATTTATTTCTTCAATAGCTTTTTCCATGCGACTTTCTATAACGCTTAATTCATCTGTTCCTCTACCCACTATACGTGATTTCAATTCTTTTAATCCCGGTGGAGTCAAGAAAATAAAGATCCCTTCAGGCATTTTTTCTCGCACCTGTAAAGCACCTTGAACTTCAATCTCTAAAAACACATCTTTTCCACTTGCCAACGTCTGATTGACATACTCTAGTGGTGTACCATAATAATTCCCGACGTATTCTGCATATTCTAATAAACCGTCTTTTTTAATTAACTCTTCAAACTGTTCTTTCGTTCTAAAAAAGTAATCCATTCCATCTATTTCTCCTAGACGTTTTTTTCGTGTAGTCATCGAAATAGAGTATTCTAAGTCATTTTCTTCTTGCTCAAAAATAGCTTTCCTTACAGTCCCTTTTCCTACTCCTGAAGGTCCTGAAAGAACAATTAAAAGTCCACGATCTATCATGTCAAAATCCTTTCCATTCTAAAAAAATAAGTTAGTCTTTTATTCAAAAGTTGATAAGAAGAGTTTCAGAGTATCCATCTCTTCATTCGTTAACGTTAATCCTTTACCCATTTTTTCATGGTTTGGTGCCCAATCACGAATATCAAATTTAGGTGGGTTGCCATTCCAGCTCACTAAATTAATTTCTTTTTGCCAGCCTTTACTATTCTTTGACAAAACTGCGATTTCTTCCATTATTTCATAAGAAAATTTTTGAGACATTATTCTTTACACCTCACATATAAACATTTAACGTATTTTTTCACTAACTAGTCCTAAGCGCTTGTCTTTTTAGTGTACCATAAAAAACAGAAAGGGTGTATGTCTTTTTTTATATTCCTTCATTAACATTTTTTTATATTCCTTCATTAACAAGAGTTGATTCAATGTAAATATAAAAGAAGCAGCATAAACACTAATTGTGTCATACTACTTCTTTTATAAAATGGAGTTACATTAGAGATTAGCCCATATCTTTCACTTTCATTAAGCGAGTTATGTTTGCTCTCTCATTTTCATCTAACTTCATTTGGATGAAATAAATTGTCTCTTCTAATTGAGGAATTGTCATGTACTCTAAAGCATTTACACGACGGCGAGTTTTCTCAATCTCATCTGCCATTAACTGACATGTTTTTTCTATTTCAGAAAGTTCTAGTAATTCCGCCATCACTGCAGACATCTCTTCAATTGACGTATCAAGTTCACTGTTTGAATTTAAGTAACCATACTTCAATTCATTCGTATCTTGACTTTCATCGTATCCAAAATTCATTACCGGCACTGAAACACTCATAATATTTTTTTGATACATTTCTAATTCAACCGAACGTGGTGGTATAGCTACTAACTCTTCAATAAAATTTTCATTTAGTAAGGCCTTAGCCATTACAAATGATTGCATCGCACTCGTTAATTTTTCTTCAACTATTGAACGTAATACATTATTTTTTCTGATTAAAGTAATAAACTGACGCATTAATTCATCTTGTTTATCTTTTAATAATTTATGACCACGAGTTGCTGTGCTTAACCGTTGTTTTAAAATGGTTAATTCCATTCTTGTAGGGTTGACGTTTAACTTTGCCATTTAGACTCATTCCCCTTTCGGTAGGTATTCGTCTAACATTTCATCTTTGATTCGTTTTAGTTCTGTTCTTGGAAGAATAGCTAATAGTTCCCACGCTAAATCGAGCGATTCTTCAATCGAGCGATTTGTGTAATTACCTTGGTTTACGTATTCCTTTTCAAAACGTTCACCAAATTCAGCAAACAATTTATCTGTTTCTGAAAGAGCAGATTCACCTAAAACAACTGCCAACTCTTTCGCCTGTTTACCTTCAGCATAAGCAGCAAACATTTGGTTCATTGTTGCAGCATGATCTTTCCTTGTTTTTCCTTCTCCTGTACCCTTATCTTTCAAACGCGATAAAGAGGGCAGTACATCAATTGGAGGTTGGATTCCACTATTGAATAAATCACGAGATAAAATAAGTTGTCCTTCAGTAATATAACCTGTTAAATCTGGAATTGGATGAGTAATGTCATCTTCCGGCATCGTTAATATTGGTATTTGAGTAACGGAACCTTTTCCACCTACTAAACGACCAGCACGTTCAAACAATGTTGCTAAGTTTGTATACAAGTAACCTGGGTAACCACGTCTTCCTGGTACCTCACGTCTTGCTGCTGAAATTTCACGTAAGGCTTCGCAATAGTTGGTCATATCCGTCATAATAACAAGAACATGCATGTCTTTTTCATAAGCTAAATATTCAGCTGTTGTTAAAGCCATTTTTGGCGTTGCAATTCGTTCGATAGCTGGATCATCAGCTAAATTAATAAACATTACTGAATGGTCGATAGCGCCTGTTTTGCGGAAATCCTCCATGAAGAATTCTGCTTCTTCAAAAGTAATTCCAATCGCTGCAAAAACAATTGCAAAATCTTCATCCGAATTTAATACAGCTGCTTGTCTAGCAATCTGAGCTGCTAATTCTTTATGTGGCAGTCCTGAGCCTGAAAATACAGGTAATTTCTGTCCCCTTACCAGTGTATTCAGGTGATCAATGGACGAAATACCTGTTTGAATAAATTCATCAGGATAATCACGCGCCATTGGATTAATCGGTTCACCATTTACATCCATTGTTTTTTCTGGAATTAATTCGGGACCATTATCATTAATTCTTCCCATTCCATCGAATACTCGACCAACCATATCTTCAGAAACATCTAATGAAAGTGGTCTGCCTAAGAAACGTACTTTTGTATCTTCTAAATTTATTCCACTTGAACCTTCAAAAATCTGGACCATAGCTTTGTCGCCGTTGATTTCTAAAACTTGGCCACGTCTTCTTTCACCAGTTTGCATTTGTATGTCAACTAGCTCATCGAATTTAACGCCTTCTACACCTTCAACTGCCATTAAGGGGCCCACAACTTCTGTTACTGTTTTGTATTCTTTAAGCATCTGAGTCCATTCCCCCTTCTTCAACGATTTGATGGATAGTATTTTTAATGTCTTCTTTTAATTGATTGAATTCACTGATTCTTTCTTCTGGAATGTATTTACTACGTGCAATTCTTTCTCGAACAGCCACAGTTCCTTCAATAATCTCATTGAAATAAGAACCTAATTTCATGCCAGCTAATGCTTCATCTTGGAAATCAAGAATGGTAGAGAGCATTCCATACTGTTTTTCGATTGACGTATAGCTATCAACATCATCAAAAGCATTTTGCTGCAAGAAATCTTCACGAATCATTTTAGATACTTCAAGTTTTAATCTATCCGTTTCTGATAGAGATTCAACGCCGACTAAACGAACAATTTCTTGTAATTCTGATTCGTCTTGTAATAGCGTCATCGTTCTTCTTACCATAACAGTCCAGTTTTTTTCTAACTTGTTTCCAATAAATGTTCCCAATTCAGCTGAGTAAAGTGAATAAGAAGATAACCAGTTAATGGATGGGAAGTGACGTTTTTGAGCTAATAAGTTATCTAAACTCCAAAACACTTTAGCTACCCGTAATGTATTTTGCGTTACTGGTTCTGATGTATCTCCACCCGGAGGCGAAACTGCACCAATGGCAGTAATACTTCCTTCACGACCTTCAGTACCTAATGCGATAATTTTACCAGCACGCTCGTAAAATTCTGCAATACGACTGCCAAGATAGGCAGGGTATCCTTCATCTCCTGGCATTTCTTCCAAACGACCTGACATCTCACGAAGGGCCTCTGCCCAACGAGATGTTGAGTCAGCCATGATAGCCACGCTGTACCCCATATCTCTAAAGTATTCTGCAATCGTTATACCTGTATAAATTGAGGCTTCACGAGCTGCAACCGGCATATTTGAAGTATTAGCGATTAAAATCGTACGCTCCATAATCGATTCACCAGTACTAGGATCAATCAATTCTGGAAACTCATTGATTACGTCCGTCATTTCATTACCACGCTCACCACATCCAACATAAACTACTAAATCGACATCTGCCCATTTAGCTATTTGGTGTTGGACAACAGTTTTTCCAGCACCAAAAGGTCCAGGTACTGCTGCTGCTCCTCCTTTTGCTACTGGGAATAACGTATCAATAACACGTTGACCAGTAATCATTGGAGCATCTGGGTTTAATTTTTTTGCTGTTGGCCGGCCCTGTCTTACTGGCCATTTCTGCAACATTGTAAATTCTTTCGATCCATCTTCAGTATCTAATGTATAGATTGTATCAGTAATATCAAAACTTCCACTTTCAATACTTGTTATCGTTCCTTCAACACCATAAGGCACCATTACTTTGTGTAGAATAACTTTAGTCTCTGGGACAGTTCCGACGATATCACCAGCAATTACTTTAGTTCCAACTTCTACGGTTGCTGTGAAATCCCATTTATCCGTACGACTCAATGCTTTTATTGAAACACCACGGACTAAATAATTGCTATCTGTTTTTTCCATAAACTTGTCTAACGGACGTTGGATTCCATCAAACATTTGTGAAATCATTCCAGGAGCTAATTCTACCGATAAGGCTTCTCCGGTAGTTTCTACTGGTTCTCCAGGTCCAATCATCGATGTTTCTTCGTAAACTTGAATGGAGGCTACGTCATTACGCATTTCAATAACCTCACCAATTAACCCAAGCTTACCAACTTTACAAATATCTTGAATATTTGCCTCTTCCATTCCATCTGCCGTAACTAATGGTCCAGAGACACTCACAATTCTTCCTTTGTTCAAACTGGTAACCTCCTATAAAATGTTTTGTCCGACTGCTTTTTCAACATTTTGCTGAATTCTTTTTTTCCCTATATCTAAAGATCCTAAATGATTTGGAATTAGAATAACAGCAGGTTGAGCTACTTGATCGTAGCGTTCGATTGTTTCAGGTATTAATTTTCCTAATGGTTCTGTTAAATAAATAATCCCATAGTTTTCTTTGGCTAATTGGTCTACAATACGTCTAGCTTCTTTAGCTTCTGATGCATAAAAAATATTAAACCCTAAAATTTTAAAAGGGAGAATGGAATCTTTATCGCCAACTACTCCTATTTTATAAGCCATAAATGATTCGCATCCTTTCTCTTATTTCTTTTATTGGAAGATTATTTTCTTTTCCTACTAAAATTAAGCGTAAGTTTTTAACTTCGTTTTCTTTAGCATAGATGTAAGCCAGCATCGGCATTGGTCCGAAAACTTCTAGTTTAGCATCTTTCATCTTTTCCATATAGGCATTATCTGTTTGTAAATCAAGTTTTACAGGTGATAATTCTTGCGTTTCTGGGTTAATCGAGTTCAAAATAATATTACTGTACTTCCCATCAGCAAGCTTCTTACCTGCATCAACTAAATTCTCAGTTCCAAGTTGAATCAACTCTTTTTTTGAAATACTTCCTGAACTAGATAATATCGTTGTTAAAAAGTTTTGAGAACGTTTTTGTTTAATTGCTCTAGACAATGTAGATAAATTATTTAAGTCAATTAGCATTGTAATTAAATCAACTACTTTAGGATCTCTAGTACTTTTTGCTAACTCTTTCAAATGAGTAAAATAACGTCGGTCTAAAATAATGTCAATAGATTGAACATTATGATACTCTTCATAATCTGTTTTAACTTCTTGAATACTAGTTAGATACTCTTGGCCTAATTCATCTGATTTACCTGTTTCTACAGCTTGTTTCAAAGATGACATGGATTCTTTCCCAATCGGTATAAGCATGCTAGAAAAATCATTTTGTGTTAAATTCTCTTTTAACATGACTTTCAAGTTGTGATAAGAATAGCGTAATGAAAACAACTCTATTAAAGCTGGTTCAGGACTAATCGTAAACAGTTCGTCGTACATCCTTTTTAGTTCGTTCACAAGCAGTGTATCGTAATTTTTCGTTCTTTTTAACTCTTCGACATCATTGCGATAGGGTGTATCTTTTAACACGCTTAGTGCTTCCTCAAAATCAGGCGACTGTAGCATCCGTTCAAATTGTTCATTTTTAAGGAGGTTACTTTCGAAAACACGAATACGTGCATTAGTCCCAGCAAAAGCTGTTGGTTCCATTTATTCTCCCCCTTTTTTTAAAACAATTTTTTAGAAACAGATGGTATTATCTGACTTCTGGTTTCAGTAATCAATGAATCAAATAAAAAATTATACTGGATACCTGTTTTATCCTTAACAATAAACCCAGCTTTTCTGCTAATCGTTTCAGTAGATAACGATACAGGCAGACCATTTTGACCAGCGTTTTTAATCCAAGTTTCAGATACGTTCTGACTAGATTTTTCACCTAGAACTAATTCAATGGTTTCCATTGTTTTAAATTGCTCTAAAACAGAAAGTAAAAATTGTTGGAATGT
This sequence comes from Carnobacterium sp. TMP28, assembly GCF_047553015.1. Classification (GTDB taxonomy): domain Bacteria; phylum Bacillota; class Bacilli; order Lactobacillales; family Carnobacteriaceae; genus Carnobacterium_A. The sequence continues at coordinate 870,070 of NZ_CP180212.1, read as the reverse complement.
TGATTCATCCCATTGCTCCATAGTTGTTTGGGCTTCTTCAAAAACGTTGTACAAGAAATGTTGCTTTTCAGTCAATATCTCGTTTCTTTTTTGATTTTCTAAACTAGTTTGATTTTTTTCAAAATCTTCTACTAAACGTTTATCAATCAAGTGTAGTTGTTTTACTTTTTCTTCTTCCAGTTTTACTGTAGCTAGCGCAATTGTTTCTTTAGTTTCTAGTCTAGTCTGGTTTATTGTCTCTTGTATTTCAGCTTTCTTTTTTTCAATCATACGATCAGTAATGAGTTTTAAGTCTGACATGATTTCCCTCCACTCTTATCAATTTCTTTTTTGTATAGAAAGTAACTTAATTTTTCTATACGTTTAATACTAATAAGAATGAAATTACGAAACCTAGGATTGCGTACGTTTCAACCATCGCTGAGAAAATGATACCTTTAGTTGCATGTTCTGGTTTCTTAGCTAAAATTTGGATACCTGCTGAAGCAACGCGCCCCTGAGCAATACCTGAAAATAAGCCAGTAAATGCAATAGGCATTGCAGCCATTAACAAGTATAATCCTTGAGCAAGTGTTGTATCAACGCCTGTATTCAAATAAATTAAGAAGGCAATAACAAATCCGTATAGTCCTTGTGTACCTGGTAATAATTGTAGAATCAAAGCTTGTCCGAATTTTTCTGGTTGTTCCGTTGTTAGTGCCGCTGCTGCTTCACCAGTCATACCTACACCCTTAGCTGAACCGATTCCTGAAAAGATTGTTGCGAATCCAATTCCCATTGCTGCAAAAAATAAACCACCGTTGTTTTCAGTTAAAAATGTTAGCAAGTTTCCCATTATAAAATTCCTCCATTATTGTGTTTTGTTTTTTTAAAGTTAGTACTTATTTACTGTCTTTTTTTAAATAAATATGTTTTTCAAACGTTTTTAACGGATTAAGTGCATGTCCGCCACCTTCATAAAATTTACCGAAAAATTCAACATATTGTAATCTTGCTGTATGCACATACGCACTCAGATAAGTTAAGAAGATATTTAAAGAGTGTAGAGCAATAAACAATAGAATCCCAACAGTGAACTTAGCCACTGGTGGAAGGAAATCAACAATCATATTAAATGCTGCTGCGATACTTCCACCTGAAATACCTAAAGCCATCAGTCTTGTATAACTAACTAAATCGCCGACGTAACCGGTTATTCCATAAATATTATACAAGCCAAGTGCAGCTCCCAAACCTTTACTTTCAGATGACAACATCGTTACAAAAACAATTCCAACAACGTTTACGCCAATTAGAATGTAAGCAATTAAGTTAAGAATTGGGCTATCAAATACCATCATTCCTAACACTAGTAAACCTATGCCTAGAAGAATTCCGACCCATGCCATACCATCGACATAACTAGACGCACGTTGCTGTTTTCTCCATTTCACTCCACTATTAATCAGCAATCCGTAGATTAACTGAATAAAACCAAAAATTACAGAAACAATCAAGATCGTTATAACATCAGATGTCGTAGATAATAATTGAATTGGTAATTCGTAACCCATAAAGCTACCATAAATCAATCCCCAAGCGATTACAGAATACGATAATAGATTGAAAAAGCGAATGAATTTAGCCATTCCACGATCAAGATTAAATAATTTTTGAGCAGCAAGTGTCCCAATCATCAGAATCAACCCGTATCCTACATCTGCACTCATCATTCCAAAGAATACTAAGTAAAAAGGCATCATGAATGGCGTTGGATCAATGTCATCGTATTTAGGTAAACTATACATTTCAGTAATACTTTCGAATGGCTCTACGAACTTATTGTTTTTTAAAACAACAGGGACGCTATCGAATTCTTTCATCTTAATCTCTTCTGAGATAATAGCATAATTTTCTTTTCCAAGATGCCCGTCTAAAAGCCGACTTAAATCAGAAAATTGTTCTTCTTCTAACCAACCATTTAGTATGAAGAGGCTATTGCCATTTAATAGAAGATCTTTTCCAATTTCTCTTTGGTGTAAATTGTAATAATATTCCTCTCCCAATTGTAATTCTTTTAACTGAGGAGAAAATTGCAGTAATTCTTTTTTCAATTTTTGCTCTTTTTCTTGTAGTACTTTATTTTCAGCCCTATTTTTTTGTAGCTCTTCTTTAGGCAACGATTTGTAAGGATAAGTGAATTTAGTAAACTGAAACTGGTTTAGTACTTCTTCGATTACTTTTTCATTATCTTTTGCAGTAATAATTAAATACGCTGCCTCATCTTTGTATAGAAAAATTTCATCCATATAATTAGCTTCAGATTCTTTTAAAGCTTCTTTAAAATCCGATACATTTCCTGAAGAAATTGTTCCAACAAATGCTGAAGTCAACTTGAATTTAGTCAAGTCATTGGGATTAAAACTTAAAGGTTCCCACTTACGCAAAAATAGTTCTTCTTCATTTAGCGTTTTTTGCTTTTGTTCTAAAATGATAAGCTCTTTTTCTTTTTCTGAGACGTCATCACAAATATTTTTCAATCGTGTAACAGAAATTGATTTTTCAAGTTCTTCCAGCGTATATTCTTCTCTACCCGACTTTAATTTAACAAACATTCCTGCTTTAGGGATGTATTGATTTAAATAAGTCAAAGAATACTGAATATTTTTTAATCGTTCTTCATATTCTATTCTTTCATTTGCTGGCTTTTCTTTAGAATAGTAATCAAGAAGCGTTGATTCTTCTAAAGTAGATAAATCAAATAATTCTAGTCTTTGTAGCTCCTGTACTGCTTTTAGTAGAAGGTCTTTATCTGTTTGTTCAGCCAAGAGCGTTACTTTTTTCATTTTAGCTATTGCCATAGCGATTGACGACCTCCTTAACAATGTCATTAACTACATTTGCTTTATTCCTCTGAACGGACTGTTTCATTTCTCCTACTTCAACTGTGATTACTTTATTTATATCTTCTTTAATAGAAGCAATTTTTTTATCGTATTCTTTTTGTTGTACATCTTCGTAATTTTTTAATTCTGAGGATAATTTTTTTTTGTTCTCTTCAATGACTTCTTGTGCTTCGTTTTTTATACTTTTTATTTCACTCGCACTATCTAATTCAAGCTTAGCTGCTTTTTCTTCTGCTTTCTTAACATATTCTACAGTTTCTAAACTCATTATCTCACCTCCTCGAAATAAAAAATAGGCGTGCTTAAAAAGACTTCTTCTCACCCCTTGAAGAATCATCCTTGAAAGCTGTCGCCCAACCGTTGTACTCTATTTTATTAAGTAAATACGTTTAACTCAAATAGTGAAAAAATTTAGTAGTTTTTTCTTTGAGAAAAACACCATTTTACTTAATTTACTCTTTTTTGTTTCTATGTTTATCTCTACAAACAACTTATTTCCAGCTATTGTTCAACAACATATTTAAACTTACACTCATACTATTATACCGTTTTTTAGCCAATATTACAATGTAGAAGGGTTAAATAAACCAATCTTATTTCTTTATTTCACCAAATGAAAATACTGCCACAGATCCAAAACCAGTATGAGAAGCAATTGTTGGACCATAGGGATAAATTTGGATATCTTTTACTGCTACCTTGTCTAAAATTGCATTTTTTATCCACATAGCTTCTTCAGGTACACCTACATGCCCAATAAAAAGTGTTTGTTTTTCTGGCTCTATTATACCTTCAATTGTTTTTTGTACTAAATACTGCAAAGATTTTTTACGTCCGCGTACTTTTGCAAATGGCACTAAATTACCTGTAGGATTCATAATAATAATAGGCTTTACGTTCAACAATGTCCCTAATGTTGCTGATACGGCTGAAATACGTCCACCTCTTTCTAGGTGCTTGATATCTTCTACAGTCACCCATGAATGAAGTTTCATCTTATTTTCTTCAATCCACTGTGTCACTTCTAGCAATGACTTACCCGCTTTTTTTAAGTGCACCGCTTCGTAGATCAATAATCCTTCTCCAAGACAAGCAGCTAGAGTATCGACAATAGTCACATCAATTGAGCCATACTCTTCTTTCAACATCTCTGCAGCGGCTAGTGCATTGTTATAAGAGCCACTTAATCCAGATGAAAAAGCTAAATAAAGAATAGGTTCATTATTTTCGATATAATATTTGAAGGTTTCTATATACGTTCCAATATTTATTTGCGATGTTGTCGCAGTTTCTCCATTTTTTACTGATTGAAAAAAGGCTTCCCTGTCAAACGTTTTGCCTAAATCATCTAGATACTCATTCCCATTCAAATTAATTGTCATATTAATAACATGAATATCATTCTCTTCCACAAATTTTAATGGTAAATCACAACAAGCATCGGTCATTATCTTGTAAGTCATTATAAAACTCCTCATCTTACCTTATCTATTTTTACTTACCTTATCTATTTTTACATTTCTCTTTCTATTATAGCTAGAAAATTAATGAAAGAAAACTTTATCGTTAATTATTTTCAAAAGACTTGCAAAAAGGAACGTTTGTTCGTATAATAAAAGTATCAAACAAATGTTCGGGGGAATCGATATGGAAAAAAAATTAGCTGAGCAGTATTCTACTTTCTTCAGTAAAAAAATTTCTTTAGTAAAAAAAGTTGCTGCCATAAAATCTTTATCTCAAATGCCGGAACACCAAATTTTACTTTTTTTATCCCAAGCTTATGACCGTAAAAAGCCTATCATTCTTCAAATAAATAAAAATGACCACAATTTATCAATCAATGAAAAGTATGGGACAATCTGTTATTTTCAAAATAAAAGTGGCATGCTTGTTTTAGAAAATACTAATTCTCAACTAACTCATATGCTTTCCTACAAAGATATTCGCCATATTCGTCTTGTATGAATCTGACAACTACCTATTCTTTAGTAGATAATACTACTCACTTAAGTAGGTCATACTTATCTATTTTTTATTATTCTATCTAAAAAGAGGCAACCATTATCTTATGGTTGTCTCTTTTTAGAATAGCCATCATTGCCATTCACTATTTACTATTCAGCCACGTACTTTACGTGTAGGATCTAATTTTTTTTCAATTATTCCCAACACAAAATCACTGATAATTGCCATTAATGCTGTCGGTATAGCACCAGATAGTATAATTGCTCCTCCATCAGTAGCATTAACCCCACGCGTTATGATATCTCCTAGGCCTCCTGCTCCAATAAAAGTTCCAATCGCGGTGATACCAATTCCAACAACCAGTGCATTGCGAATACCGGCCATGATAACAGAAAGTGATAGCGGTAATTCAATCATAAAAGTTACTTGTAACCTTGTCATCCCCATACCTTTTCCTGAGTCCAAAACATTGCTATCAACATTCCTTACTCCCGTATACGTATTTTTAATAATTGGCAATAAAGAATATAAAAATACGGTAACGATAACTGTTGTCGTACCAAGTCCTAGTCCAAGCATCAAAATGGATAACATCGCTAATGATGGAATCGTTTGAATCACATTAGCTATTCCGATAACCCAATTTGCTAATTTTCCTCGACGGGAAATCAAAAATCCTATCGGAATACCGATAATTGCTGCAAAAAGGACACCGTAGATAGAGATTAAAAAATGTCGTAAAAATTGCTCCCAAATGTAAAAACCATTTTCACTAAAGTAATACCACAACTGTTCCCATAGGCCTAACTCTGAAACATCCATCGTTATTCAGCCCCCTTTTTATCTTCGAAGAAATTATTTTCGTCAAGAAAATTTCGTGCAACTGTTTTAGGTTCTAACAAATCATTGTCTGCACTATAATTCATTTCTTGCATTTTTTCTGTTGAGATTGTGTCTTTTAATTTCAATAAAATATCATTTAATTCTGGATATTCTTTTAAAACTTTATTTGATGCAACAGGACTAGCATCATACGGTGGAAATAACTGTTTGTCATCTTCTAAAACAACTAAGTCATAACTTTTTATTCTTCCATCTGTTGAATAACCTAGAACAATGTCCATTTTATCTGCCTCTAAAGCATCATAAACTAAGCCAATTTGCATAGGGTAAACACGATTAAAGTCAAAGCCGTATGTGTCTACGAAAGCATCGTATCCATCACCTTTTCTTTCCATCCAAGAAGTATCTGCTCCCAAGTTAAGTTCTGAAACAGTATCTTTTAAATCGCTAATTGTTTTAAGTCCATATTTTTCAGAAGTTTCTTTTGTCACCATAAATGCGTATGAGTTTGAAAAACCATAGCTTGGAAACCACTTTTGATTAAATTCTGCTTCAAAGCCTTCTACAACAGTATCAAACGCTTTAACAGGATCTGTTATAGGGTCTAAAGCCAATTCACCTGTTAAAGAAGTCCCAGTGTAACGAGCCCCTGACACGTTTGCATCTCCACCAATTAATGCTTGATGATTTAGTGTAGATGAACCCAAGTTATTGATAATTCCTGCATCAATATCTAAATAGTGCTCAACCATACCCTCGACAATAAAAGCTAAAATCTGTGTTTCAGAAGTCGTACCTCCCGTAATGATAATACCTTCTCCATCAAGCCCACCACCTAAGCCCGGAAGTGAACAACTGCTTAATACAACAGTTGCAAAAAGAAGAATCACAATTTTTTTAACTGTATTGATTGTGTTCATTATTTAAAAACCTCCTATGTTTTTATGCTTGAGCGGGTGTTACTTTTTCCTCTAATTTTCCTAATAAAAAATCTATTATTAATGCCATTAATGTCACCGGTATCGTTCCAGCAAGAATAAATTCAGTACTAAACACATTTAATCCATTAAAAATAAAGTCTCCTAATCCACCAGCTCCGATGTAAGAAGCTAATGCGGCCCATGCTATCACGTATACTCCAGAAAGACGAATACCAGCCATTATCACAGGTGCTGCTTGTGGCAATTCTACAAGCCGTATTAAATCTATATCTGTCATTCCCATACCTCTACCTGCATCTTTTAAACCTGCATCTACTCCTTGTACCCCAATAAACGTATTTCTTAAAATTGGCAGTAATGAATAGATAAATAATGCGACGATGGCAGGGATTTTTCCAATACCTAAAATTGGAATCATCAAAGCTAATAGAGCTAAAGAGGGAACCGTTTGTAAAATAGTTGCTATTCCAATGATAAATGATGATAATCTCTTAAACCGAGTTAGGACAATCCCTAAAGGAACTGCTACGATAACTCCAAGAAATAAAGCAATCATAGAAATATAAAGGTGTTCCCAGGTTTTTAACAATAGGTCAGAACCATTGTTTGCAAAAAAATCAGCCATGTCTCTTCCCTCCTATTCTTTACTTTCTGTTATCGTCATCGATTCCATCTTATTTTCGTTAGGCACAGCAGCTTCATCGCTATCGCCCCAGATTGTATCATAAACAATATCCACTAGCGATGCGCGTGTAACAATTCCTACCAAGTGATCGTTCTCATCTACAACAGGTACGTTTTTAAAGCCACGTTTTAGAATACGCTGAACAGTATCTCTCAAAAGAGTTTCTTTTCTTACAAAATAAACTTTGTTAGACATAATATCCCCAACACTCGTCGCTTTTTTTCTGTTTAAATCGATACTTTCAATATCAACAAAACCTTTAAGTACACCTGCGTCATCTGTTACCAATAATGTATCTACACGTCGATCACGCATAATTTTAATTGCATCTGAAATAGATTTTCCAGGTGTAACAGATGCTGGATTTCTCAACATAACTTGTTCAACTGTTTGGATATTTGGTCTTGCTTGTATTAAGCGATCTTCGCCAATAAAATCTTCAACAAACTGATTAGCTGGAGCTGATAAAATATTATCCGGAGTATCAAATTGAACGACTTTTCCTTCTTGCATGATAACGATTCTATCTGCTAATTTTAAGGCTTCATCCATATCGTGAGTGACAAATACGATTGTTTTATCTAATTCTTTTTGTAATTCTTTAAGTAATTCTTGTAAGGAATCTCTTGTAATCGGATCTAATGCGCCAAATGGCTCATCCATTAAAATAATATCTTGATCAGCTGCTAGTGCGCGAATAACACCAATTCTTTGTTGCTGACCTCCAGATAGCTCGGATGGATAACGATCTAAAAAATCTAAAGGTAAGTCTACTTTTTTGATGAGGTCTTCTGCTATTGCTCTTTGCTTGTCTTGGGGCCACTTCATTAAACGAGGAACAAGTACAATATTATTAAATATTGTCATATGAGGCATTAAGCCAATTTGTTGAATAACGTAACCAATTTTACGTCGCAATTTCACTGGATCTTGTTTCATAATATCTTCACCATTAATTAAAATCTGGCCAGACGTAGGTTCAATCATTCTATTAATCATTCTCATAGATGTTGTTTTTCCACTACCACTCGTACCGATAAAAACAATAAATTCCCCTTTATTAAAAGAAAGGTTGATATTTTCTACAGCTTTTTTACCGCCTTTGTAGACTTTTGATACATTTTTAAATTCAATCATTGCATCCACCCTCTTTTTTAATTTTCGTTTTTTTATAAAAAAAACTCATATAATATAATACTATTATCCATTAAATAGTCTACTTTATCAAATTTAAGTTTTTTTTATTGAACGAACTAGCTAAAAATATCTTGTTTTTATATTACTTTTATTCCTAATCATTTAAAAATATACATAAAAAAACTTCCAAAATCTGGAAGTCTTTTTATGTATATTTTATAGAATTGGAGAAAATAATCTAGAAAAAACCTGCTTAAATTTCAACCATTTTGATTGGTTATCTAGCATTTCTTGAGTTAATAAATAGCTTTTTTCAATATCTTTATAAAAAATATCTCTTTGTTGTTTAGCTACTTCAGGATCGTAAATAAACGCATTAACTTCAAAATTCAATTTAAAACTTCTTACATCAAAATTAGCCGTCCCTATTGAACAAATCTCTCCATCTATAACTATTGTTTTAGCATGTAAAAAGCCATTATCATAAATGTATACTTCCGCTCCAGCAGCAATCATTTCAGCTGCGTAATACGTTGTTGCACGATAAATAAAAGGATGATCTGGCTTATTAGGAATCATAATTTTAACATCTATTCCTGACATTACTGCTATTTCTAGCGTTTCTAATAATGAATCATCAGGAACAAAATAAGGTGTTTGAATAAAAACAGATTCTTTTGCCATACTGATCATTTTTATATACCCTTTTTTTATTTGTTGTATCTCTGTATCTGGGCCACTTGATACAATTTGCATATTTGTTTTTCCTTGTTTTTTTATAAGAGGAAAATAATTTTCCTGATATTCCAATTTGTGGTGAGTAACGGTTGCATTCCAATCCATTAAGAATCTACTTTGCAATGGCAAAACAGCATTTCCTTCAATTTTCATATGGGTATCACGCCAATATCCAAACTTTTTGTATTCTCCTAGGTATTCATCTCCTACATTAAATCCACCAGTATATCCAATTTTACCATCAATAATAACAATTTTTCTATGATTACGGTAGTTGAACCTTAGATTTATTATGCTATGACTTGAGCCGAAGAAAGATTCTGCACGGCCTCCTAAAGATTCTAATTTTTTGAAAAAATTGGATTTAAGCGAACGTGAACCTAATGCATCATAGATAACTAAAACTTCTACTCCTGCAGCTGCCCTATCTTCTAATGCCGTCAATACTCTTCTTCCAATTTTATCATCTTTAAATATATAGTAAACTAAGTGAATATGATGATTAGCACGATACATATCCGCAATTAGTGACTCATATTTTTCTGCTCCGTCTGTAAATAATTGAACTTTATTTCCTTTAGTCAAAATAGATTCATCACTCTCAAGAAATAAACTCGCCATTTCTTTAGCATTTTCAGAGGCTTGCTTACTAGAAAGTAAGTCTTCATCATCTGCTAACATTTCTTTTTGCGCTTGTACTAATTCAAACATACCTATACTTTCTTGAGCTTTAATATCAAAAATCTTTTTCCTTGATAATTTATTTCCAACAAATAAATAAAAGACAAAACCCATAACAGGTAAGAACATCAACACGACTAACCAAGCCCAAGTTGCTGCAATATCACGCTTCTCTCTAAAGACTGTAATAATAGCAAAAAAAGTATTTAACGTAATAATAATGGAAGTAACAGATAAAAATAGTTGCATAAGCAATCCCTTCAAATCGTTTTTTCCTAATCTTACTATGTTCTATCATTTATTACTAGTAATACCATGGGAATTGAAGTTATTCCTTAGTGAGTACTAAGTTTACAATTTTTTTGTTTTAAATTCATTTTTTTTATCTCGTGGTAAAAATAAATTGGGGCTTGTCTTATTTAGTAAAATCAACACCATTACCGTAACGATCATTGTGGCAAGTGCGCTACTTCCATTTGCAATAAATGAATACCATACTGGACTCATTCCTTCGGGAGCATAACTTCCCCAGAAATAATATCCAGCAACAAAATGCCAAAAAAAGCGGGCAATCGTTCCTACTAATGCTGCAAGGGCAATAAAATAAACTGCTTTAATTGGTTGGTTATTTTTTATTGTAGCTTGGACTGGTTTTGCAAATAATCCTGCCATCCCAACAAACATAAACGCTACAAAATAGTCAACAAATCCTTGTACTAGACTCAAGATGGCCACATTACCAGTCAGATAATGCAAAATTCCCCATAAAAACCCAGCAGCTAAGCCCGCAATCGTCCCTCTTCTAAGTGAATACAAAACCAAAGGAATCATCCCCAGCGAAATAGTAAAGCCTGTTCCAATATTAGTAGGTATTATAGATAGAACAATCGCTATCGCTGCAACAATTGTACCTTCAATCCATACACGTAAACTAATACTTCCCATAAAAAAAACCTCCTCTTAATGTGCTGAACAGTGCCACACATCAAAGGAGGAGCTAAAATGATTGTTTTATTAATCAATTGCCCCGTCACAATCCCTACGCTCGTATTAACGAACAGGTTCGAAGGGTTAGAATCAAAGATTCAGTCTCAGCTTTACAGCACCCCTTTGTGATGGTTGTTCTATTTAATTTTTCTTTCTAAACTACTATAGTAAACTTAAATACTCTTGTCAAGTCGCTCCTTCGCCATTTATTATGAGCAATTTAACGAATGATTTCTATTCTAATTGACTTTTAATACTATAAGCTAAAAAATTATCTCTAGCACGTATGCTACATTCTCTCTTTTATCAAAAAAATCTGCTTTATTCTGACGAGTTTTTTAATTTTTTAGAGTAGATAAACTTAAAACTATTTTTTTCCTTATATCGCTTTTTTGTATCTTTAAATCCTGTTTTTAAGTAAAGCATCTGGCCACTAAGATTATCATAATCAACAGCCAAAACTACTTCGTCTATATTATCGAAGCGATCTTTTATATAAAAAGGCAGTGCTTCGATGGATAATTTGCCAAATCCTTTTTCTTGGAATCGTTCATCAATAGAATGATCTCTTAAAAATAAACTAGTATCACTCATTGGAAAAATTTCAATGAGCTTATTTTTTTGCAAAATGAAAAAACCCACTAAACTTTCTTCATTTAAAATCAAAATAGGATATTTTTGTGTTTCGTGAATACTAGTCGTCATTGCCTTTATTGGCATATCTGCATACTGATGGTCCTCCAATACATAACTTTCTATGAAAGGTATGTCCTCTAATGTAGCTTCTTTTAACGTTATCCCTTTGTATTCGATCATATCCCTCACCACCTATTCTTAATACTGAAACAATTTTATGTAAAAATAATATGTAAAATAGGAGAATCTATTAACAGATGACCTTGTAACTTTATCAAATAAATAGCTAGCACAAGTTTTTCTTTTGATACAGTAGTGCTAAATCAAATTAGTTTTTATGTTCTAAATATCAATCATTTTAAAAGCGTTGAGCTACTAAAAATGAGGGTAATTTTAGTGCTGATAGAATTAGCTTTATCCTGTTTTCTATTAGTGTCTCAAAAATAATATTTTTTGTCTATCTTTTTCATCATCTCTTTTTTTTAAATTACAGAGTATTTCACTGTCCTGATAGTATTTATAGCCTATTTCATCTATCAAATACACTTATATTTCTAGAGTATTTCCCTTAAAAAAAATCACTTTTTTTTTGAGGAGTCTATTGTTTTTAACGTTAAATGAGAAAATTCTTATCAAATTATAATTTTCTTCTCATAGTTCCTTTAAAACAGGAATAACTTGCTGTTATTGGTTGGTATTGGGAAGTTGGTTTGTTTTCATTTAAAGTTTTACATGGTAAGCTTTATCTTGTGCTCACTTCTGATATAGGTTTTTTAACAGTAAAAATCTATTTTTAATAGTAAAAAGCAATGTAATTTTTAAATTTTTTCTGTAATAAATTTTTATAAATAGATAGTAAAAAATAAAAAAAGGAGTCGGTTTTATTGACGAAGATTAAAGTAGAAAATGTTACAAAAATTTTTGGTAAAAAAAGTGAACGTGTTACTGAACTTTTGAATCAGAATAAATCCAAACAAGAAATTTTACAAGAAACAGGCGTTACTGTCGGTGTTAATAATGTCAGTTTTACAATTGAAGAAGGCGAAGTTTTTGTCATTATGGGTTTGTCTGGTAGTGGTAAGTCCACTTTAGTTAGAATGCTCAACAGATTGATTGACACAACACAAGGGAATATCTATATTGATGGTGAAAATTTATCTAAGATGAATAAAAAAGATTTACGTGAAGTAAGACGCAAGAAAATGAGTATGGTTTTCCAAAACTTCGCACTGTTTCCTCAACGTACCATTCTTGAAAATACCGAATATGGTTTAGAAATTCAAGGCATCGATAAAAAAGAAAGAACTAAGAAAGCTACGCAAGCTTTAGAAAATGCTGGCTTAGGTGACTACATTCATCAACATCCTAATCAATTATCAGGTGGTATGCAACAACGTGTCGGCTTAGCTAGAGCATTAGCAAACAATCCTGAAATTTTATTAATGGATGAAGCTTTCTCTGCTTTAGACCCACTTATTCGAAAAGAAATGCAAGACGAATTAGTAGAATTGCAAGCAACTGTAAAGAAAACAATTATTTTTATTACTCATGATTTAAATGAGGCCTTAAGAATTGGCGATCGTATTGCCTTAATGAAAGACGGTGCTATTGTACAAATTGGAACACCTGAAGAAATTCTAATGAAACCTGCAGACGATTACGTTGAACGTTTTGTTGAGGATGTTGATCGTTCTAAAGTTCTTACTGCTGAAAATATTATGAAACGACCTGAAACAGTTAATATAAATAAACACGGTCCACGTGTTGCATTAGAACAAATGAAACGTGAAGGAATATCAAGTATTATTGTGGTTGACGATAATCGTAACTTAAAGGGATACGTAACTGCTGAAGATGCTTCTGAGGCGCGTAAAAATTCAATTACAAGCCTAGAAACTATTTTGAAATTAGACATACCAACAGTTGATCGAACAACAACAATGAATGATATTTTTTCAGTTATCCACGATACAGTAACTCCTGTTGCCGTAGTAGATAACAAAAAATTAATTGGTATTATTGTTAGAGGAGCGGTAATCGCTGCACTAGCAGGCGAAAGCGAGGAGGAATTAATCAATGAATGATATCTTAAACTTAGTTCCTAAGCTGCCAGTAGCTGAACAAATTGAAAAGTTAACCGCGTGGATAACGCAAACATTTTCATTTCTGTTTGATCCTATCCAAACGTATTCAGAATTATTTATGGACGGAATCACGACCTTTTTATTGTTTATTCCGCCAATCATTTTTATTCTTTTAATTGCATTGCTAGCATTCTTTGTCTCTGGGAAAAAATTTGGCCTAACTACTTTTTCAGTCGTAGGTTTATGGTTCATTTATAACCAAGGACACTGGGAGAATTTAATGAATACTATTACCTTAGTATTGGTAGCTAGTTTACTTTCAGTTATTATCGGTGTTCCATTTGGAATATTGATGGCTAAAAGCACCATTGCTAACAACATACTAAAACCAGTCTTAGACTTTATGCAAACTATGCCTGCCTTTGTCTATCTCATACCAGCAGTTGCATTTTTTGGTATCGGAGTTGTTCCTGGAGTGTTTGCTTCTTTAATCTTTGCTATCCCACCTACTGTTCGTTTTACTAATTTAGGGATACGTCAAGTTTCTACTGAACTAGTTGAAGCAGCAGAAGCATTTGGTAGTACAGGTTTCCAAAAATTATTTAAAGTCGAACTGCCTCTTGCAACATCAACAATCATGGCAGGGATTAATCAAACAGTCATGTTAGCACTATCAATGGTCGTTATTGCTTCTATGATTGGTGCGCCAGGTTTAGGTAGAGAAGTTCTTTCTTCCTTACAACGAGCACAAATTGGAACAGGATTTGTTTCAGGTATTGGTTTAGTTGTATTAGCGATTATTATTGACCGTATCACTCAAAAATTAACCAACAAAACTAAAAAATAGTAAAAGGTGGTTTTAATTTGAGAAAGAAAAAATTTAACTATTTAGGTATTGTGACAGGACTTGCTCTTTCCATGATTGCTACAGGTTGTGCAACTGATGACTCAAAAGCGCTTAACGATGATTCAGTAGGTAAAGGGCAGGAAATTGATCTTGCTTATGTCGAATGGGATACAGAAATAGCTTCTACGAATGTAATTGGAGCTGTTTTAGAAGAATTAGGTTACGACGTTAACCTAATTCCACTTGATAACGCCGTTATGTGGGAAGCTATTTCAACTGGTGAGGCTGACGCTATGGTTGCTGCTTGGCTACCTGATACACATGCGGCACACTACAAGAATTACAGCGAAAACCTTGTAAACTTAGGTGAGAACCTAGATGGTGCTAAACTTGGTCTAGTTGTTCCTAAATATATGGATGTTAATTCTATTGAAGATCTAACAAATGAAGCTGATAAAACAATCACTTCAATTGAACCTGGTGCAGGCATAGTAGCTGCGACAGAAACTGCAATTGAAGAGTATAGTAGCCTCAGTGGTTGGGATTTAGATACATCCTCATCTGGAGCGATGGTTGTTGCTTTAAAGCAAGCTATTGAAAATAAAGAAGAGATTATTGTTACTGGATGGTCTCCTCATTGGAAATTTTCAACTTATGATTTAAAGTATCTCGAAGATCCTAAAAAAGCTTTCGGGGGAACAGAGACAATCAACACGATGGTTAGGAAAGGCTTAAAGAAAGACAAGCCTGAAGCCTACAAAGTTTTGGACCAGTTTAATTGGACAAAAGAAGATGTTGAATCTGTTATGTTGCCTATCAGTGAAGGTGAAGACCCTAAAGATGCAGCAAAAGCATGGATTAGCGAGCATCCCGAAGAAATATCATCTTGGACAAAAGGTGTAAAAAAATAAATAGGTTAGAAAAGTACTAAAAAATAGGAAAAGGTGGTTTTTATTTTGAAAAAAAATAATTTTAAACGTTTAGGACTTGCAACAGGATTGGCACTTTCATTATTCGCAGCAGGTTGTGCATCCGATGATACAGAAACAGCTAAAGATGATTCAGTAGGTAAAGGTCAAGAAATTGATCTTGCTTATGTTGAATGGGATACAGAAGTAGCTTCTACAAATGTTGTTGGCTCTGTTTTAGAAAGTTTGGGCTATGATGTTACTCTTATTCCTCTTGATAATGCTGTTATGTGGGAAGCTGTTTCGACAGGCGAAGCAGATGCTATGGTTGCTGCTTGGTTACCTGGTACGCACGCAGCTCAATACGAAAAATATGGCGCTGATGTTGATAATTTAGGTGAAAATTTAAGTGGTGCTAAACTTGGCTTGGTTGTTCCTAAGTACATGGATGTTGACTCTATTGAAGACTTAACAGATGAAGCTAGTAAAACAATCACAGGAATTGAACCTGGTGCCGGTGTTGTTGCTGCTACAGAGACAACAATGGAAAAATACGATAATTTAGGTGATTGGAAATTAGAAACTTCTTCATCTGGTGCTATGACCGTTGCATTGAAGCAAGCCATTGAAAATGAAGAAGATATTATTGTTACTGGTTGGTCTCCTCACTGGATGTTTGCAACCTATGATTTGAAATATCTAGCTGACTCTAAAGAAACTTTCGGCGGAGTTGAAACAATTAATACAATGGCTAGAAAAGATTTAGAAAAAGACATGCCTGAAGCTTATAAAGTTCTAGATCAATTTAACTGGACAACTGAAGATATTGAATCTATTATGTTAGCTATCAGTGAAGGTGAAGATCCTAAAGATGCTGCAGAAGCATGGATCGACGATCATGCTGAAGAAGTTGCAGCTTGGACAAAAGGTGTAAGTAAATAAAATTAATTTAATTATCTAGTTTTCACTTAATGTACTAACTAAAAAAAGATGTTTCTTCCTCATTTTGGGAGAAGCATCTTTTTATTGCAGTTTTTTTAATCTAATCATTTTCTAATTAAGCACTCTTTAAGCTATTTTTACCATAATACACTTAATCTAGTACTCATTCGTGTATAGTACACTAACAAGATACGTTAAACAACTATATGAGCCACTCTAGCTTCTCTATCGGCTTGATATAAACAAAAAATTCTAGAAAAGGCCTAAAATAACCCTTTTCTAGAATTTTTTTTACTAGTTAGTTTCTTCTATTTCTTGAACTTGTTTCCATAATAATTGGCAAAATAACAGGTCTTCTTCTTGTTTGTTCAAATAGATACTTGCTAAGCGCATCTCTAATTTCTTGTTTTAGACGACTCCATTCAAACTCTTTATGATTTAAGTTATCTTCTACAACTTTTCTAACAATCTCGTTACTTGATTCAATAAGATCTGTGTTTTCTTTAACGTATACAAATCCACGAGTCATCACCTCAGGACCTGACATGATTTTCCCTTTTTTACGACTAATAGTTACAACAGCTACAAAGATACCGTCTTCGGATAGTAACTTACGATCTCTCAACACAATATTACCAATATCTCCAATACCGATACCATCAACCATCGTATTGCCAGCAGTTACTTGACCGGACATAGACATACGACCAGCTTTGTACTCAACAACGTCCCCTTTGCCAGGAATAAAGATATTTTTAAAAGGAATACCTACTTCATGAGCTAGCTTAGCATGAGCTGCTAAGCGTCGATACTCACCGGTAACAGGAATGAAGTAAGTTGGTTTAATCAGATTTATCATTAACTTTAAGTCATTAGGAGTAGCATGTCCTGAAGCCTTGATGTTATCAGAAATCTGTTTTACTTCTCCACCTGCACGATAAATCATATTTTTCGTCTTATTAACCGTTACTTCCATACTTACAGAAGGACTCGTGACAATATAAACAAGATCGCCCTCTTTAATATTAATTTGTAAGTGTTTGCCCATCGCCATTCTTTGAAGAGTTTTAATCGGCTCTCCAGTTGTACCAGTTTCTAAAATAACAATTTCATTATCTGGATATTTTTCAATATCTTCAATTGAAACAATTAAATCTTCATTAGGCAAATGTATTTTTTTTAGTTTCATAGCTAATTCAACAATTTCTTCTACCTTTTTACCAGTAAAAAATATTTTCCGACCAGACTTATAGGCTGCATCCATCACTTGTTGAATACGTAGAATATTACTGGCAACACTTGCTACAATAATGCGCTCTTTAGTGTTGCGGAATGTATCTTCTACTTGTTCAGCAACTTTATAATCACTCATATTTTCGATAGAGCTCTCAGCATCACTTGAGTCGCTTAATAAAGCTAATACTTTAGTCTTTCCAATATCACTTATTTTGGCTAGATCAGTCTGATAAGCAGGAGTAGCACTTTGATCAAATTTAAAATCGCCAGTATAAACAATGCTGCCTTCAGTTGTTTTTAATGTCACACCTACTGAATCTGGAATAGTATGGGTTGTTCTAAAAAATCCTAGAACAGCATGCTCAAATTCAATTTCGGTATCTTCATCGACAATATGGTAGTCATCAAAATGACTGACTTGGCTATCTTTTTCAACAAATAATTTTGCTAATGCAATAGTCAATTCTGTACCAAAAACGGGTACATCAAATTTTTGAAGAAAATAAGGTAGTGCCCCAATGGCATCTTCGTGTCCGTGTGTTAAAAATACACCAGTCACACGATCACGATTTTCTTCTAAATAGCTAAAGTCAGGAATAACGATATCTATCCCTAATAATTCCGTTTCTGGATACATCAAACCGCAATCCAAAACAAATATTTCTTCATTCACTTCAACAACATACATATTCTTTCCATTTTCACGCACGCCGCCTAGTGGAATTATTTTAATATTACTCATTTCTTCACCTCTGTTTCTTTCTATTTGTTTTTATTTATTCGTTAAATTCAAGTGATTTAAAATCGCTTGAGTTTCTTCTTTTGTACAATCCACTAAAGGCAATCTTACACTTCCTACTTCTACTCCTAGCGTATTTAAAACCATTTTGACCGGCGCAGGAGAAGGCACAGAAAAAAGGCTATTCATTTTAGGTATTAGTCGACGGTGCTGATTTGCAGCTTCAACGATTTTACCTTTACCGAGAAGATCATACATATCTTTCATTTGATTACCTAGCACATGACTTGCGACAGAAATAACACCGTTAGCCCCTATACATTTAGCTGGGAAAGTCAGATTATCTTCACCAGTATAGACTAGAAAACTATCCTTTGTTTTTTCAACAATTTCACTCATAGCATCTAATCCCATACATTCTTTAACACCAATAATATTTTTAAAATTTGCTAAGCGAATTGTTGTAGCAGGATCAATCGACACACTGGTTCTACTTGGAACATTATAAATGATGATAGGTAAATCCGTATTTTTAGATACAGCTTCAAAATGAGCGTATAATCCAGCTTGGTTAGGTTTATTGTAATACGGTGCAACAACTAATACTGCATCTATCCCTTTAATATTCTCCACTTCTTTTGTAAAAGAAATTGTTTCAGCTGTATTATTCGTCCCTGTCCCTACAATAACTGGAACACGACCATTGATAATCTCTACCGATTTCTTGTACAATTCTAACTTTTCGTCGTGAGATAATGTTGGAGACTCTCCTGTTGTTCCGCCTATAACAAGCCCTTCACTTCCGTTAACTAAAAGGTAATCAATTAAGGGGGCTAACTTATCATAATCAATTTGCCCTTTTTCATCAAAAGGAGTAGTCATTGCTGTTATAATTCTTGCTTTTGCTAAATCCATTAAAGACACCTTCTCTTTCATGATTCACTCTATTTTATTTCTTTATTAATTCCAGAGCATGTAATTTTTCAGCAATTTGAACTGAATTTAAAGCTGCACCTTTGATTAAGTTATCTGATACAACCCACATATGATAGCCGTTTCTCACATCTATATCTTGTCTAATTCTTCCAACAAATGTTTCTTTTTTTCCTTCCGCTGTTAAAGGAGTAGGATATAATTGTATAGAGGGATCATCTTGCAGTTCTACTCCTGGTGCTGATTGCAATATTTCTTTTATACCAGAAACAGACGCTGATTCATCATTTACTTCTATATAAATAGATTCTGAATGGCCAGATACTACAGGTACACGAACACAGGTAGCCGAAACTTTTATTTCGCTATCTGACATAATTTTTTTTGTTTCATTTATCATTTTCCACTCTTCAAAAGTATACCCTTCTTCGGAAAATAAATCGATTTGCGGTAAAATATTAAATGAAATAGGATAATGTTTTTTGTCCCCACCTGAGGGCAAAATAGTTGCTTCATAAGCTTCATTATTCAGCATTTGTCGAGCTTGATCTTTCATTTCTTTAACAGCAGCTATTCCAGCACCACTAACTGCTTGATAAGTTGAAACAATAATTCGGCTTAAACCATATTTTTTACGAATGGGCTCTAATGCTACCATCATTTGAATAGTTGAACAATTCGGGTTTGCAATAATACCCTTATGCTCTTTTAACGCTTCAGGATTCACTTCCGGAACAACTAACGGAACTGTTGGATCCATACGGTAAGCACTTGTGTTATCGATAACGATTGCACCACGTTTGACCGCTTCTGGAGCAAATTGTTGTGAAATACTTCCACCAGCACTAAATAAAGCAATGTCAACACCGTTAAATGATTCAGGAGTTGTCTCTTCAACCACTAATTCTAGGCCATTTACTACTATTTTTTTCCCTACTGATCGTTTTGAAGCAAGAACTTTAATTTCGCGAATGGGTAGAGTTGAACTTTCTAACATTTCAATCATCTTTGTTCCAACCGCTCCGGTTGCACCGACTACAGCTATCGTATATTTACTCATTTGATTATTGCCCCTTTTATAAAACTAGTTCTATTTATTCATTATTTTTCATTTACCCTACAGACGTAACCAATATACATTTTATCATAAATAGCGATGAAATCATACAGAAGTAGATTATTCCCTTTGTTTTAACTAAATTGAACTAAATGAATAAAATTAATGCTAAAATAAATAAGCACTTAAAAAATAAAGTAAATAAAGGAGAAAAAATGAAAAACAAGAAAAAAATAGCCATTTGGTTTACTTTGATCCTACTACTCTTAATTGCAGTTGGATTCATCACGCTTAAAAATTTTACCTATCAGCCCTCTTCTTTAGCGTTTGAAGCTGCGACTAATTCTAATTCTTATATTGTTGAAACAACAAATGATGTTGTATATTTTAAACCAATAAAAAAACCTCTTACTCATTCGCTTATTTTCTATCAAGGGGCACTTGTTAATCAAAAAAGTTATAGTATTTGGGCTTCAAAATTAGCATCTGAAGGATACCCAGTATACTTGGTTCATCATCCTTTTAATTTAGCTGTTACGAATAAGAATAAGGCTCAAGACATTATCAAAGAGTATGCTATTAAAGAGTATATAATAGGTGGACATTCTTTAGGCGGCGTGATGGCTAGCCGATATGCGCATGATAAACAAAAAGACCCGA